>JAFTSW010000032.1 GCA_017467085.1 Clostridia bacterium
ATATCGAATTGGCGCGTAGCGACAATATATCGAGTTCGAGCAAAGCGAGAACATATCGAGTGGGCGAAGCTCACATATCGACAGAAAGAAAAACAAGAGCAAGAATAAGAGGAGAAAATCCTTCTATTCTTGCTCTTTCTGCTTTTAATATGGGTTGGGGCTTAGCCCATTTGCGTTTGTCCAGACAAATGCGATGCTCGCACTTTGCGGGGCGTGTAAAATTCTCCGCTAAGGACATCACGCTTTTGCGTTATGCCGTTTTTATCGTTCTTTGACTCTGTCTTACAGCAAATCCGACTCCACCATTCTGCGGTAGAGAAAGTCAATTTTGTTGAAATAGTCGGTTTCGTTGGTTTTTTCCTTATGCTCGGCTATGTAGGTTTCGATTTCCTCCATATAAATGGAGCAGTCGAAGGGGTCAAGCCCCAGCGCCTCGGCGTTCTCCAAATACTCCAAGCGCGCCAAATAGTATTCCATCGCAAAGTTGGCGTAGAGCTGAGAGTCGATGGTGCCGATTTCAAAGTTCTGCTTCAGTCCCACTCTCTCCTCCATGGTCTTTTCCAGCCAGGAAAGGGCATCCTCTTTGCCAAGCCGACGGCTGCAAAGGAAGGCGTTACGGTAGACGTAGGCACGGATAAGAGAAATCAGACCCACATCATCATTGGTTTCCTTGATGGGCGCAATAGCCGAAAGCTCCGCAATCGCCTCATCCGTTTTATAGGTTGCCTCTAAGGCATGCTCATATGCCGCCGTACGCACTGCCTCGTCCACCTCGGTGTTGTTGGCAAACAGGTTGTAGCCGTAGGACATATGGTTGTAGATAAAAATTCTCGCCCAATTATCGAAGGTTCCCGTTTCGTCCACCACCAGCAGCTTGAGGAAGGTTTCATAATCCCGCTTGAACTTCACGAAGGTGCTTTTATCAATGTAGGCGTCCCCGTTCTCGTTAAAGTGCAGCTTGCCGGCAAAGGCAAAAAAGGAGAGAGCGATGTTGACCGCCAGATTCAGCTCCTGGGAGAAATCGTAATGATGCTCCTGGCGGAAGGAGGCAAGCTCACGCTCTACCGTATCACCGTCTCCGAACATATGGGCAGCCTGCATATAGAACAGAACATACTGGGCAAGCTCATAATCCGAGCATTTGGAGCCCGCCTCGGAATAGTGAGAGCGGATATAATCGTGCATAATATAGCGGTTGTTGATGAGGTACATCTTGTTGGTGTTGATGGACATCTTCTGCCGCGCTAAGAAATAGGCAATAATGCCCTCGGCAAAGGAGTCCTCATCCTCGCAACGCACAGGCTCCACAAAGGAGTTGTCAAAATCGGAGGGCAAAACGATATTTTCCCCCTGCTTCTTGACGCAATGCACCTTTTTCTGCCCGTACTTGGCAAGCACGTAGCCAAGCTCAAAAAAGAGGTTGTTGCTGACAGCAGGCGTCTCCCGATTGCAGTCGGGGCAGTACGTCACTTTGTTCTGAAAAATCACAATAGCCTGGTTACAGGTTTTGATTTGCTGCAGCACCGTATCTCCCACCGAGGCAAAGGAGGAATCGTTGTCGGCGTTTCCGCCAATGGTGCAGAAATAATTGTACTTCTCCTCCAGAATTCTTTTTACCTTGATGGCAACGGAGTTGGAGCCGCTCCACGCAATAAATACCTTATCCTTCATCGTCACGAAAATCCTTTCTGTCTGGGATTTTTGTCTTTTTTGTAAAGCTTTCTTTACAGCTTGTCATAAATACCGAGAGAGGCGCAAATCTCGTCCAACACGCCCTTGGGGTCCTCAAAGAAGGCGTCCCCCTTTTCCAAGGCGGCGGACATGACGGCGAAGCCGTCGCAAAGCGCCTTGCCGTCCAGCAGCGCGTGGTGCGCGGCGATATCGAAGGTCAGACGGCGGCGCCCGTTCTCCTCCACGAATTTACCCCAGGAAAGACGGGGAATGGAGGAAGCGGAGGCGTCCTCAAAATGATAGGGGTTGGACATAGAAACGAAATCCAACCAGGGCAGGCAGGTGGTATAAAAGACGGAGGGCTCTTCCTTTCGGTTGAACTCCGTTTGCACCTCTGTCATCGCCGCCTTTTTGGCAAGGTCCTCCCGCACTCTCGTATAAAAATCCTCGTAGTCCAAGGTAAAGGAGGTGCGGCAGGTGGCAATGACGCCGTTTTCCTGCATCACGATATAGCTGGGGGTGATTTGGTCATACAAAACCACCTGCCCCTTTTCGTCAATCCGCAGGCGCAAGCCCTCAATGCGGTTTAAGGATGCCGCCACCAAAAAGAGAAAGTCCGCAAAAAAGGAGCGTCCCTTTTCCTTGCTTCTCTTGTACACGTTGGTAACGTCCAAGCGCGCCGAGAGAGAAAAGATGGGGTTGGTATACCGCACGAAATTCTCGTAGGGCGTTTTTCTGTCCCAGGTCGCAATATCAATAATTTTCATCATTCAAAACCTTGCTTTCTTTTGTGCTTCTGCCCACAGGACGGCAAGCCCTTGGCTTAGCGAATGAAAAAACGGCGCGCGCCGCATTGGTGCGCACGCCGTTTGAGAAAGGAGTGCTATTAGCCCATAACGCTATAGTTGGGGGCTTCCTTGGTAATATTGATATCGTGAGGATGAGATTCACGCAAGCCAGCCGCCGTGATGCGGACGAACTTGCCGTTTTCCTTCAGCTCAGCAACGGTGGCGCAGCCACAGTAGCCCATACCCGCGCGCAGACCGCCCATCATCTGGTAAATGGTATCCGCAACAGGTCCCTTGTAAGGAACACGTCCCTCAACGCCTTCAGGAACCAGCTTCTTGTTATTCTCCTGGAAATATCTGTCCTTGGAGCCCTTTTCCATAGCGGCGAGAGAGCCCATTCCGCGGTAGACCTTGAACTGTCTGCCTTGATAAATCTCGCTATCTCCGGGAGATTCCTCGCAACCCGCCAAAAGGGAGCCAACCATAATCACGTCCGCGCCCGCGGCAATCGCCTTGGGAATGTCGCCCGAATACTTGATACCGCCGTCCGCAATGACGGGAATGCCGTATGCCTTAGCAACCGACGCCGCCTCCATAACGGCGGTAACCTGCGGCACGCCGATACCCGCAACCACACGGGTGGTGCAGATAGAGCCGGGGCCGATACCTACCTTAACAGCGTCAGCGCCTGCTTCAATCAAATCCTTGGCAGCCTCCGCGGTGGCAATGTTGCCCGCAATCAGCTGGCAGGAGGGGAAGCGCGCCTTAATTTTCTTCACGCACTCAATAATGCCACGGGAATGTCCGTGAGCAGAGTCAAGCACCAAAACGTCCGCGCCAACGGCAAGCAGCGCCTCCGCGCGGTCCAATACGTCCTTAGTCACGCCGATAGCGGCACCGCAAAGCAGTCTTCCCTTTTCGTCCTTGGCGGAGTTGGGGTATTTGGTTGCCTTCTGAATATCCTTAATGGTAACCAGACCCTTTAATACGCCATTTTCGTCTACCAAGGGCAATTTTTCAATCTTATGACGGGAGAGAATGGTGCGCGCCTCCTCCAAGGTAGTGCCCACAGGCGCCGTTACCAGAGGCATCTTGGTCATATACTGCTCAATGGGAGCCGCATAGTCCTCAGGCTGCAAGAAACGCATATCGCGGTTGGTGATGATGCCGATAAGATGTCCTTCACCGTCGCAAATCGGAATACCCGAAATACGCAAACGGTGCATCATTTCCTCCGCATCCATCACGGTATGGTCCTTGGAAAGATACACGGGGTTGGTAATAACGCCGTTTTCACTTCTTTTGACTCGTTCCACCTCTGCTACCTGGCGCTCAATGGGCATATTCTTATGAATAATACCGATACCGCCCTCTCTCGCCATAGCAATAGCCATGCCCGACTCGGTTACCGTGTCCATTGCCGCGCTCATCACAGGCACGTTCAAGGTAATCTTTGCGGTCAGACGGGTTTTCAGGCAGACGTCGGCAGGCAGAATCTCGCTCTTTTGCGGGATTAACAGCACGTCGTCAAAGGTCAAGCCCTCGAACACAATTTTCTCATTGTTCTGCATACAATTCTTTCCCCCTTTTTGTTCATCTTGCGGAACCGTCAGCGTCCAAAAAGTCGCCAAAGCAGTCCCTTTATCGTATTTCTATTATCATACCACAACTTTCCCCCGTTGTCAAGAAAATCGCTTCAATTTTCATTATTTTTTTGCGTTTTTCGGGGGATAAAAAAGCGAAAGAGCAAGGCGGCAGGAACGGAAGCACCCTCTTGTCGCTTTGCTCTTTTATTTTACAGTCCGATTCTGTCAACCGAGGCGGCAAGAGAAGCGATAAGCGCCCTCTTTCTCTCGCAATGCGCCTGCATCGAGGCAATCTGCTCCTCGGTAAAGGGAGCCAAATCGCCGTCCTTCAGCTTGCCCTTGTACATACGGTCAAGCACCAAGGCGTAGCCGATATCCATACTAACCAGCTGGTTGCCCTGCTCGCAAACCACGATATTGCTCTTGTCCTCCAAAAGCTGCTCTACCGCAAAGGCGCCCATTCTGGTGCCAAGCAGACGGTCGCGCAGGGTAGGAGAGCCACCGCGCACCACGTGAGCAAAACGGGCAAAACGGCTTTCTACGCCCGTTGCCTTGGTGATTTTCTGCGAAAGGGCGGGAGCAAAGTCAGAGCCCATTCCCTCGGATACGACCACGATAAAGTTATGCTTGCCCAAGCGACGGGAGGTACGGATTTTCTCCATCAGCGCCTCCTCGGAGAAGGGCACCTCGGGAAGAACCACCGCCGTCGCGCCCGAGGCAACGGCAGCGTATGCGGCAATGTCGCCCGCGTTGCGCCCCATAACCTCTACCACGTTGCAGCGAGAATGGGACTCGCAGGTGTCACGCAGATAGTCAATCAGCTGAATGGTGGTGTTGGTGGCGGTATCAAAGCCGATGGTATACTCGGTGGAGGTGATATCGTTGTCAATGGTGCAGGGAATGCCCACGCAGGAAATGCCGCGCACGGAAAGGTCGGTAGCGCCGCGGAAGGTGCCGTCGCCGCCCAGAGTCACGATGCCGTCAATGCCGAACGCACGGCAGGTGGCAATCGCCTTCTGCATACCCTCCTCGGTTTTGAATTCAGGGCAACGGTCAGAATACAGCACCGTACCGCCGTGATTCATCATATTGGACACGTCGCGGACGCCCAGGGGATGGATATCGCCGCGAATCAGTCCCGAATATCCGTAATAAATGCCCATTGTTTCTACGCCGTGAGAAAGCGCCGTACGCACAACGGAGCGAATAGCCGCATTCATACCGGGAGCGTCGCCGCCCGAGGTCAAAACGCCGATTTTCTTAAATTGCTTTGCCATGGAAAGTTCTCCTCTATATGATATGATTTGTTCACTTGTTTTACCTATATAGTATAATATAATTTTCCCGATTTTTCAAGTGGATATCGCAAAAAAACGAAAATAAAATCAAAAAATGCCTAAAAAGATTTTTTTGCGGATAAATATAGAAAAATGTCCCAAAAATATTGACAAAATGCTCCCCTTTATTGTATAATAAAAATAACGATTGGGGCGTCCCTCTGGGTTTTTTCCTGTATAACGGGCGATTGCTTCCCCGAGAAAGGAGCCGCTATGCAGGGATGTACCGTACTGAGCGCCGCCTTGGGCGGTGTCGGTCTTGGCACCGTGTCGGCTGCTCTTGCCTCTGCCCTTTTCTTCAGAGGTCAGCGCGTGCTTTTAATTGACGGAGATACCGCCGCCCCCTCTGCCGATATTGCCTTTGACTTTCAGGAATCGGCGCTATATACCTTCTCGGACGTTTTGGAGGGAATGGACCCCGAAAAAGCCGTCTATACGGTGAAGGAGGGGCTATACGTCCTGCCCTCTGCGGTGGACAGCGAGCTTACGGGAGATATCCCCTCGGCGTTAAAGCGCTTGCAGCAGGCGTTTTCCCTTGATTTTATTCTCGTCATAGCGCCCTTCTCCCTACTTTCCTCCTTCGAGGAGGTAGCGGATAGGGTAATTATCGTTTCCACCCCCGAGGAGCGCGCCCTGCGCGCGTCGGAGGCGGCTGCCTTGCGGCTTTCCTCCTATCCTTGTGAGAACCAATACCTGCTGTTAAACAAAACCGCCGCCTACAAGGAGGCGCTCCGAGAGGAGCCGCCGCTTTTGGAGACGGTGGACCGTGTAGGACTCTCGCTTTTGGGCGTTTGTCCCCGAGAATATTGGAAGGCGGCGCTTTCTCCTCTGCGTAAAGAGGGGCAAAGCTCTCTCTTCGGAAAAGCAATACGAAACGTTGCCGACAGGCTGACGGGGCGGCGCGTCCCCCTGCTGCAAGGCATACGGCTTGACGGATTTTCCCGTCGCCACTATATTGAACGCGCCGAAAAGCGCAACGGGCTTTGACCGTTGCCCATCATAAAGAAAGGATGCCTTCGCATAGCGAAGCGGTATAAGAATGGATATTGCTATCATTGCAGATGACGACAAGAAGGAATTGATGGCGCAGTTTTGTATGGCGTACTGCGGCATTTTGGCTCGCCACCACCTTTGTGCCACCTCCATCACGGGAAAATACATTTCGGACGCTACGGGACTGGAAATCGAGCAGTTCATGACGGGTATGGGCGGCGGCGGTGAGCAGATTGCCGCCAGAATTGCCTACAACGAAATTGACCTTTTCTTCTATTTCCGCAGCACCGAGCCCTCTATGGACAGTGACGATGACTCTGCCCGCAACCTGCTTCGCCTTTGCGACATTCATAACGTGCCCGTTGCTACCAACATTGCCACCGCCGAGGCGCTGGTTCTGGCGTTGGACAAGGGCTATCTGGATTGGCGCGAGCTTGTCAATCCCCACGCGGTTCACCAAAAACGGCAATAATTTGCGAAGCCCGCTATCCTATAGTGGGCTTTCTTTTATCCAATCAAAACGAAAGGAAGCAGGAGAATGAAGGTTCCCGTTTTCGTTAAACAGCATTCCCGTATGACACGCTTCAAGGGTGAATTTTCCTCTCTTGCGGTCTTCCATAGCACCCTTTCCTTCCCCGAGGACACGGAGGATGCCCGCGTTGAGGGTAGCGGCTCTCTGCAAAAGACAGAGGAGGGCTTCCTTCTTTCCTTCCGCGAGGAGGGCGAGGGGGGAGAATCCGTATCCCTCGCCTATAACCAAAAGGAGGGCTCCCTTTCCATCACCCGTGGGCAAACGGCAATGTCCTTTCTTTTGAGCAAGGCGACCTCCTTTTTGCACCGTTTTCCCTTAGGCTCCCTCAAGGCGGAGGTATATACCCGCCGCTTGGAGTGGAAGGAAAAGGGAGCGGCAGGGCTTCTGACCCTGGAATATGACCTTTGTCTTGGCGGTATAGCACAGCAAAACCGCATACTCTTTCATTTTGGCGAAAAGCCGCATAACCCATAAGGAATAAACGCTATGCAAATCAAGGATTTACGGGAGCGCATCAAGCAGCAAGCCCTTTTCGGCGCCTTTTTACTGTGCGGCGAGGAGGCGTATCTTGTGCGCCACTACACCAAGGAAATACGCGCTTCACTGATTCCCGACGAGGCGCTTGCCCCCTTTTGCCATTTTATCTACCACGGCGCCGCCGTGGACTTCGGGCAGATTGCCGATGCCCTGCAAACTCCCTCGATGATGTGCGACACCAAGCTTATCGAATGGCACAACGCCGACTTCAACGCCATGAAGGAAAAGGACTTGGAGGCGTTGGAGGAGGTTTGCCGTATGGCAAAGGAATGGGAGGGCAACACCCTCTTATTCGTGTCGGGGGAAGACTTAGTGGACCTGGGCACCGAAAAGCGCCCCTCCAAGCTGCGGAAGCGTCTTTCCGACTGCTTGGAGCTGACCGTCTTTGAAAAATCCACCGACGCCCAGCTGGTGTCCTGGCTCGGACGCCATTTTACTGCCGAGGGCGTTGCCTTCGCCCCAACCCTACCCCAGGCAATGCTGGCAAGGGTGGGACACAGTATGGAGCTTTTGGCAATGGAAACGGACAAGCTGATTTGCTATGCCAAGGCAAACGGCATCGATACCTTGACCGAAAGAGAGCTTGCCTTCGTCACCGTCAGCACGGTGGAAAGCGACGCCTTCAGCCTTTCCAACGCCATTCTCAACCGCGATTCCGCCGCCGCCCTGCGGCATCTGGGCGAAATGAAGCGCAACCGCGTGGACCCCATTCTTATCGTGGGGCAGTTGGGGCGCTTATACGGGGATATGCTCACCGTTGCCCTTCTTGCCGAGGAGGGAATGACCCCCAAGGAAATCGCCAAAAAGTGCGGTATGCACGAATATAAGGCGGGGCTTTATCACACCGCCGCCAAGAAATGCGGCAAGGACGCCCTGCGCCGCGCCCTGCTTCTCTGCCAGGACGCCGACCGCACCTTAAAGGGCGGCGCCTCCTCCTATATCGGCATCGAAAGCTTGATTGCCGCCTTTTCCAAATAAGGCGTGGGGCAAAGCCAGCCCAGCCCTTCCCTTCCAAGCCCCATAGCAACCAAAAAAGAGCAAGCACGCAAGACGAAAAAATCCTGTATGCCTGCTCTTTTTCTTTTCCCTTACGGTCAGAAGGGCTCCCTCATCTGCCGTAAGAAAGCAGCGTGATGCCCTTTTGGGCGTCACGCTGCCGTCATTAAATTGCTTTTTTATGTTGCTATAAAACGGGATTATTTCAATCTCTCGTTAAAAGTAGCGAACAGACCCTGCAGGGTGCTCTGCAAAGCAGGAATAGCCGCATTGTACTTTGTACTGAATGCCGTACCGTTGTTCTTTGCGTCATTGCTCATGTACTGATACAGGCTGATGGTGGTGTCGCCGCCTGCCAGGCCGCAGATGTAGTTGGAGATAACCGACTCAAAGGGAGAGTCTATGGTATCGTGTACCAAGTCAATCATCAGACGAACGCCGCCCTCGGAGTCGCCTGCGGTGTTGTATTTTATCTTCAGGGACTTCTCATAGTACTCGGTCAGCACCGTGGAGGAAGCCTCGTTCAGCGCCTGCATATAAGCGGAAGCCATAGTAGGCGATTTAGCGTTTGCCAAAATGGCACCAATTTCCGCCTGGTCATGAACAACCGTCAGGAAGTTCTCCTGAGCAGAGGAATACTTGGGGAAGGGCAAAATACCGCGAGTGAAGGCAACCTCACGCATAGAGTCGGACTCCATCTCACCCAGAATGATGGTAGAGAAAACAGTCTTACCGTTGATAAACTGGTCGGTAGCCTCCTTAACGGCGTTTTCAGAGTAGGACTTGGAGGTGTCAAACACACCGCCGCCGTTATACAGCTTCTTGTACGCCTCGGAGATAGTGGAAAGCATACTCTTGGTTGCGGGGTCAGTACCGGGCTCGCCCACAATAACGGGAGTTCCGTAGCCCTGCTCCACAACAGCACCGTTTGCGTCGTGCCACTCAACCATGGACACACCCGAGCTGAACAGCGCGATACGGTCGGTAACGGAGTTGATAAGCAGACCGAGTCTGGTATCCTCCATATCGGCGGTACCCTTGTTCGTGCTATCCTGGTGCGCCTTGGCGGCCAACGTAACCAGGTCATCATAGGTCCATTCGCCCGCAAAATCAATGCGGCGAGCGGTGTAGTCATAGCTTACCCAGTCCTGCAGCTCCGCAAAGGTAGCATCGTACTCGGTTACATTGACAAAGATACACCAAGCAAAGCGGATAAGGTCGATAAAGTAGTCGCCTGCCATCAGGTACTGCTTATTCACGTCCAGGGTTGCGCCCTTCATATAATCGGCATACCAGCCGTCATAGGAGAAGTCAAAGAAGTTCTGCACCTTGCTGCCGTCGGCATTGGTGCCGAAGTCCAGAAGGTTCTGCAGATAGCCGTTGAACATCGCGCGCAAAAGACCGTAGATGTCGTTTACGTATACGTCAGGGCCGTTTTCCTGCTGCACGAGCTTTTCAACGTCAGCCAATACCTCGCTGTAACCAAGGTTGTTGGTCTTATAGGTCACGCTGATGTTCAGCATGTTGGCAACGTCTCTGTTGCGCTCGTACACCTTCTTTTGTACGTTATCACTACTGGTCTTATCGGGGCCCTTGGTATACGCCGATGAGGCACCCAAAGTGGTTTCGCTGGGCTTATTGGCAGACACCATTACAACCAGCTCGTTGCCGCCAAAGTCAACGTCATCCCAGCTTCCGTCATCGCCACGGCCGCCCGTCTGGGTATTTCCACCGCCGCCACCGTTACAGGAGGCAAGAACACCAAGCGACAAAATGAGCGCCAGCGCCAACGCCAAAAAACGAATGTGCTTTTTCATTTTTTGTTCCTTTCAATTCTTGTTTTTTTGCCGAGGCTCCCCGCCATATGACAACACCAGAGGGCGTCCTTCAAAAGGCCTTTAGAAAAGGCTCTTTACTTCGCAAAAGCGGCATAGAAAGCGTACAGCAATACACCTTAATTATAAACGATTTTTCCTTCTTTGTCAATGGCTTTCATAAAAAAAGGGGGGCTTTTTCCCCCTTCGTTAGTTAAAGCAACGAACATTCTTATCCCCGTTTTGGACAAAATCCCATGCTGTCGCCAAAGGCGCCGCGCCCTCTTCCTTGCAAAAAAAAGACGCCACGCCTGTCCAAAAGAGGCAGGCGCGGCGCGCAAAGTCTTTAATCATTTGTAGCTTGCGAAGGTATCGCACATAGTCTTCAAATAAGCCGCAAGCGCGGGAACGGCAGCATCGTAGTTGGTGGAGAAATTGCTGCTGTTGTTCCTGGCGTCGGTGCCCATATGGTAATATGCGGCAACCTTGCCAATACCGCCGTTGGCGTACCAGTAGAGGTAGTTACCCACAATCAGGGACTCAAAGGGAGAGTCCACGGTATCGTGTACCAGGTCAATCATCAGACGGACACCGCCCTCGGAATCACCTGCGGTGTTGTATTTTACCTTCAGGGACTTCTCGTAGTACTCGGTCAGAACGGTAGCGGACTTTTCGTTGATTGCCTGCATATAAGCGGAAGCCATGGTGGGTGCGGCGGCATTCTTCAGAATAACGCCAACCTCTGCCTGGTCATGTACTAAGGTGTGGAAATCCTCTTGTGCCTCGGAGGAATACTTGGGGAAGGGCAACACGCCTCTGGTGAAGGCAACGTCACGCATAGAGTCAGACTCCATCTCGCCCAGCACAACGGTGCTGAACACAGCCTTGCCGTCAATGAAATAATCCACGCAATCCTTCTGCCCCGTGGTGTTATAGACACCCGCCGCACGGTACAGCTTACCGTAGGCGACGGACACGTCGGAAAGAAGGCTCTTGGTGGCAGGGTCAGTGCCCGCCTCGCCAACGATTTTCGGCGTTCCCTTACCAATCTCTCCGTCCTCCCATTCTACCACGGAAAGTCCCGTGGTCCAGGAGGCGATACGGGAAGACATCCCGGCAAACAAAAGACCGATGCGGGTGTCCTCAAGGTCGGTAGTACCCTTGTTCTTATCGTCGTTATGCGCCTTGCCTGCCAAAAATGCCAGGTCATCGTAATCCCAGTCGCCCGCAAAATCAATGCGGCGAGCGGTATAGTCGTAGCTCACCCAGTCCTGCAGCTCCGCAAAGGTAGCGTCAAACTCGGTGACGTTGACAAAGAGGACCCAGGCAAAGCGAATAAGGTCTACAAAGTAGTCGCCTGCCATAATGTACTGCTTGGAGGAGTCTAAGGTCAGACCCTTCATATAGTCCTCGTACCAGCCGTCATAGGAGAAATCAAAGAAGTTCTGCACCTTGCTGCCGTCGGCATTGGTGCCAAAATTCAGAAGGTTGGTAAAATACCCTTGGAACATACAACGGGTCAGAGCGCAGATATCGTTGATATAAATATCAACCGAATCAGAGCTTTGCACCCATTTTTCCACGTCCTCGGGAATATCCGCGTAGGGCAGGTTGGTGGTGGTGTAATCCACCTTCAGATTCAGCATATTGGCAACGTCTCTGTTGCGCTCGTATACCTTTTTCTGTACGTTGTCGCTACTGGTCTTGTCGGGTCCCTTGGTGTAAATGGAGCATTCGGGCATGGTGGTTTCGTTGGGGCGGTTGGCAGACACACTGATTTTCAAGGTGCTTCCGCCGAAATCAACATCGTCCCAGCTTCCGTCTTCGCCACGGTTACCCGTCTGCACGTTGCCCGCGCCGCCACCGTTACAGGAGGCAAGCACGCCCAGGGACAAAACCAGAGCCAGAGCCAAAGCCAAAAAGCGAATAGGCTTTTTCATAGTCACGGTTCCTTTCATATAAAGTATTGTTCCTTTCGCCCTCCGGGCGAAGCATTAACAAGAGAATAAAGGACTGAAAAGCCGACAGAGTCGGCTTTCAGAGGGGCTTACTTCAGTCTGGTTTCGTACAGGTCAACTAACTGCTTCAAGCCCGAAATCAGAGCGGGAACGGCTGCCCGATAGTTGGTACCGAAGCTGGTGGTGTTGCCCTGGGCATCCTTCAGAATGTACCAGGCAATGCCTACGGAGCCGTCAGCCGCGGCAAAGTTTGCTATCTGGCGCGCCAAGAGACACTCAAAGGGAGAGTCAATGGTATCGTGTACCAAGTCAATCATCAAACGGACGCCGCCCTCGGAGTCGCCTGCGGTATTGTACTTCACCTTCAGGGACTTCTCGTAGTATTCAGACAGAACGGAAGCGGACTTCTCGTTGATGGCCTGCATATAAGCGGACGCCATAGTGGGTGCCGCGGCATTCTTCAGAATAACGCCAACCTCCGCCTGGTCATGCACCACGGTATGAATGGCATCCTGGTCCTCGGAATACTTGGGGAAGGGCAATACGCCTCTGGTAAAGGCAACATCACGCATAGAGTCGGACTCCATCTCACCCAATACAACAGTGCTGAACACTGCCTTACCGTCAATAAACAGCTCCACGCAATCCTTGTTGGGCGCCTTGTTGTATACGCCAATGGCATTATACAGCTTGCTATACGCGGCAGACAAATCGCTGAGCAGGCTCTGGGCGGCGGGGTCGGTTCCTGCGTCACCCACAATCTTGGGGGTGCCAACGCCAAAGCCACCCTCCCATTCCACGATGGAAAGACCGCTCTGCCAGTACACAATGCGGTGCGCCATAGTGGTCAGCAAAAAGCCGATACGGTCATCGGTAAGGTCGGTGGTACCCTTGTTGACGGTATCCGAATGTGCCTTACCCGCCAAGAAAATCAAATCGTCATAATCCCAGTCGCCCGAGAAATCAATGCGGCGAGCGGTGTAGTCATAGCTTACCCAGTCGGCAAAATCGGCAAAGGTAGCGTCAAACTCGGTCACGTTGACGAACAGAACCCAGGCAAAGCGGATAAGGTCTACGAAGTAGTCGCCTGCCATAATGTACTGCTTGGACGCATCCATCGTCAAGCCCGACATATAGTCCTTATACCAGCCCTCGTAGGAAAAGTCAAAGAAGTTCTGTACCTTACTGCCGTCGGCATCGGTGCCGAAGTCCAGAAGGTTGGTAAAATAGCCCTGGAGCATACTGGGAACCATGGCGCAGACGTCGTTTATGTAGATATCAGGCGCCTTTTCACTCTGTACCAGCTTTTCCACATCCTCGGCAATCTCGCCGTAGGGCAGATTGGTGGTTGCGTACTCCACCTTCAGATTCAGCATATTGGCAACGTCTCTGTTGCGCTCGTATACCTTCTTCTGTACGTTGTCGCTACTGGTCTTATCGGGACCCTTGGTGTAACGGGAGCATTCAGGCATCGTGGTTTCGTTGGGAGCGTTAACAGACACGCTGATTTTCAAGGTGCTACCGCCAAAATCAACGTCATCCCAGCTTCCGTCCTCGCCGCGTCCGCCCGTTTGCACGTTCCCCGCGCCGCCGCCGTTACAGGAGGCAAGCACGCCGAGGGACAAAACCAGCGCCAAGGCTAAGGCAAAAATGCGTATATGCTTTTTCATGTGCGTTCCTTTCCCTTCCGTCTTGAGGAAGGTTGGTTAATCGATTTTACTAACTGCCTTATTATACCATATTTTTTGCATTTCGTCAACTGTTTTTTATAAAAAGAGATTGTAAACTTTTATAAACGGCGGTAAATTTCCTCTGCCAGCTCCCGGGAAGAGGTACTCGGCACTTGAAAGCTATCGGAGGGGGCGATAATTTCATAGGGGTGGCTCTCGCCCTCTTTTCCCTTGATTCTCCGCATCGCATCTCCCAAAAGCATAGCGGCGCCGCCCTCCCGAATGCCCTCCTCCAAGAAGTAAACGGGAGCGCCGTCCTTGGCGCCTTGCAGTGCGGCAAGCACCGCCTCCGCCGTCCTGTCATAGGGCTTCAGGCATTCTAAAAGCAGCATACCGCAGGGGATTTTTTCGTCCAGTCGCCGCTTGACACGCAACGCAAGGGAGGCTTCCCTTCCGTAGGAAATCAGTACAACGGCAGCCCCCTCCGTGTCCAGGCTCCGCACGCCAAACCGAGAAAAATCCCCTTCGGGATAGAAGGCGCGGACGATTTCCTCGTCCTCCGCGGCGTTGGGATAGCGGATGGCAAGGGGAGAGGCTTCCCGCAAGGAGGCGGCAAGCATTTCACGCAAAACGCCGTAGCAGGAGGGCTCCCACAGCTTGATATGGGGCACGTGGGATAAAAACGCCACGTCAAAGATACCGTGATGGGTGGGGCCGTCTGCCTTGGCGAAGCCCGCCCTGTCAATCAGAAAGCGCACGGGAAGCCCTTGCAGGGCAACATCGTGCAAAACATTGTCATACGCCCGTTGCAGGAAGGTGGAATATACCGCAAAATAGGGCTTCTTCCCTGCCGCGGCAAGCCCTGCCGAGAAGGTAACGGCGTGCTCCTCCGCAATGCCCACGTCATAAAAGCGATGGGGATAACGGACAGCGAACTCCGCAAGCCCCGTTCCCTCCTCCATAGCGGCGGTCACGGCGCAAAGCGCCTCATCCTTCTCCGCCAAGGAGAGCAGCGTCTCCCCTGCCACGCTGTGGAAGGAATGGCTGGCAGGCTTATCGGAAACGCCGTGAAACGCCACGGGGTTTTCCTCGGCAGGGGCGTAGCCCTTGCCCTTTTTAGTGATGCAGTGGAGAATGACGGTGTTCTTCCTCGCCCTTGCCTCACGCAGGCATTTTTCCACCTGCGCCTCATCGTGGCCGTCTACGGGGCCAAGATAGGTAAAGCCCAGCTCCTCGAAGTAGTTATGCACGTAGACACGGCGCTTGATAAGATTCTTGATTCCCGCAAAGAGGGCGGCAAGAGGACGCCCCAGAAGGGGGAGCTTGGAGAGAATCGCCTTGGTTTTGCGCTTGGTGCCGTTATACTTTCTCGACACGCGGATACGGGCAAAATACCGCGGCAAAAGCCCGATGTTACGGGAAATGGACATATCGTTATCGTTCAGCACGATAACCAGCCGCAAATCCTTGCGGCAATTGTTGATGGCCTCGTGAATCATACCGCCTGTGAAGGCGCCGTCCCCTACCACGGCAACGGTATAGCTTTCGTCCCCCTGCTCCCGCTTTGCCTCGGCGAAGCCCAAGGCGGCGGAAAGAGAGGTGGAGCTATGACCCGTGCCAAAGGCATCGTGGACGCTTTCGCTCCGACTGGGAAAGCCCGAAACGCCCCCCTCACGGCGCAGGCGGTCAAAGCCCTTGGCGCGCCCCGTGAGAATTTTATGGACGTAGCTTTGATGACCCACGTCAAAGATAAGGGTATCCTCGGGGGTAGAAAAGACGCGGTGCAGCGCCACCGTCAGCTCCACGACGCCGAGGTTTGACGCCAAGTGTCCCCCGTTTTGCAGGGTCTTTTCCACCAGAAAGCCGCGCAGCGACTCGCAAAAGGCGGGTATGTCCCTTTGGGGAATGTCCTTGACGTCACGGGGGGACTCTATCTCCTCTATTTTTTTATAGGATGCTTCCATTGTGTTGCCTTCCTTGCCTTTCGGCACCGTATCAGAGAGCAAAGGGAGAATGCTCGCCTGCCTTTACGGTAAATTTTTCCTCCTCGCGCAGTCCCAGCAGCGAGGCTATCCGAATAAAGTTCGCCTTGGCGGTGGCGAATTTGTCGGGATGGTGGGCGTCACTGCCGAAATAGAAGCGACAGCCCTCTTTTTTCGCGATGCGATAGGGACGAAGCTCGCTTTCCAGCTCCTCATCCACGTAAGCGGAGGCGTTGAAGTTCAGCTCCACCCCTGCCCCCTTCTTGGCGACACGGGCAAACAGCTCGTGAAACACCCCGTCGGGAATCAGGTTCAACACCCCCAGGTGTCCCCGCTTGACATCAATCAAGGGGCAGGTCAAGTGGGCAATACCGATTTTCTCAAAGGGCAAGTCCATGGAAAGCAGGGCGTCAAAGCGCTTCACGTACAGCTCCGCGCGGCGGGCGGGCGCATCGTCCTTCGCCTCAATGGTAAAGCCCTCCATATGCAGATGGGTGGTGGGGATAACGATAAAATCAAAATAGGAAAGCCGCTTTTCCGAAATACCCAAGCGCAGGCTCTTATCCATTTCTGTTTCGCATCCGAAAAGGAAATTGACCCCACGGGGCGGCATATAAGAAAGGCTCTCCCGAATACGGGCAAAATTACTTCTTTGATACCACTCCGACGCCCCGGGGATTGCCTCGTCCCAATAATGGTCGGTCAGACACACGGTAGAAAGCTCCCTTTCCTTGGCGTACTGCCAGATACGGGCGGGGGTCTGCGCGGGGTCCCCCGAGCAGAGGGAGAGACAGGTGTGAATATGCAAATCATGGTCAACGATATATTTCATAGCAAAAAGCCTTTCTCGGTTTCCTTATTTATTAAAGAGCGAGTCTGCCTTGGCGGGAACGCGGAATTTTTCCTCCTCCCGCAAATCCAGCGCCGTCACGATTGCCTCGAAATTCTCCTTGGAGCGCAAAAGCACGTCCTCGTGATGGGCGTCGCTGCCAAAATAAAAGAGGCACCCTTCCTCCTTGGCGATACGGTAGGGGCGAAGCACACGCTCGATATCCTCCCCCTGATAGCAGGAAAGCTCAAAATTCAGCTCGATACCCGTTTTCAGCCTGGCGGCACGGGCAAACAGCTCACGGAACACCCCGTCGGACACCATATCCAGCACGTCCAAATGGGTTTCCACGTTGGAAAGCAGGGGGCAGGTCAGATGAGCAATTCCCACCTTCTCAAAGGGCAAATCCATGGAAAGCAGGGCGTCAAGGCGCTTCACGTACAGCTCCGCGCGGCGCTCGGGAGCGCTATCTGTCGCATCCACCGTCAAGCCCGTCATATGCATATGGGTGGTGGGAATCACAATGAAATCGAAAAGCTCCATCCGCTGGCGGGAAACACCCAGCTGAAAATGCTTGTCAATATCCGTTTCACAGCCGAAAAGCAGCTTGACGCCGTTGTCTACGGGAGGGGTGTAGCCCAGGCTCTCGCAAATGCAGGCAAAGTCGCATTTTTCGTACCAGTTGGAGCAGGTGGGCACCAGCTCATCCCAGAAATGGTCCGCAAGGCAAACGGTGGAAAAGCCGTTCTCCTCGGCATAGCGCACAATGCGCGCCGGTGTCTGCAACGGGTCGGAGGAGCAGGGGGATTGCTTGGTATGAATGTGCAAATCGTGGTCCACTACGTATCTCATAAAAATGTTTCCTTTCCTTTTGCGATTGCTTCAAGGCATCATTTGCTATGTAAATAAATATTTGCATTTCGGCGCTCTATAACGGTACGCCGAAGCCGTATACCCTCAAGCCGAGGGCAAGGCGGTATGCTCCTTCAGCTCTGCCGCGGCAGACAGAAGGGCGTCCATCCCCGCTGTTCTCTCCCGATGGGGAGAAAGAGCGATACCAAGGCGGTGGGTAAAGGTATTGGGCAGGGGAACCAGACGCACCCTTGCCTTGACACCCTCCAGAAGGGACTCGGGCAAAACGGTCACCCCAAGCCCTCTTTCCACCATAGCGGCAAGCGCCGAGGGGGACACAAAGGCAGAAACCGTGCAGGGCGAAACCCCCGAGCCACGGAGAATATCCAGGGTGTCAGCATAAAAGCCCGCATCGGAGGTGAGAAAATCCCATTTGGCAAGAAGCGAAAGAGAAAAGGGGCTTTCCTCCTCAAAGGGCAAAAGCGCCACCATCCCCTCAGTGCCAAGCTCTATCCAATCCACCGCATATTTGGTCATACGGTCGGCAAAAATAGCGTCGTAGCGTCCCGACAGAAGCCCCTCGTACAGCGCCGCCGTTCCCTCGGTATACATTTCCAACCGCGCGTTGGGAAAGCGCCGCTTGACGGTTTCCACAATCCGAGGAAGCGCCTCGCCCGCCATTCCCGCGCAAACACCCAGGCGCAGACTTTGGCTCTCCTCGCGGCGCAGGCGCTGAATTTCCTCCTCTAACAGCTCCGTTTCCTTTACCATACGGCGAATGGCGGGCATCAATCTCTCGCCTCGCTCGGTCAGACGAATGCCATAATATCCGCGTTCAATGACACGGAAGCCTATTTCCTCCTCCAGGCTGTTCATCATATGGGTCATTCCCGACTGGGTATAGCCCATTTCCTCGGTGGCCTTGGAAAAGCTGCCTCTGTCTACTGCCAGAAGCAACGCCTTATATTTAGATACGTTCACCTTGCCACCTTCCTTCCCTTTGAGGCAGAACCGCCTCGGTATTAGAATTCTTCATACCCCTATTATAAACTGTATTTTCCCAAAAGTCAAGAGTTGTGATAAAATCAATACACAATTTCAGTTTTTATTTTAGCTTTTATTTTGAAAGGACTGTATTATGGAAAAGAAAAAGAATGGCTTTGCCAGCGGCATCGGCTTTATTCTGGCCGCCGCAGGGTCTGCTGTGGGACTTGGAAACCTTTGGGGCTTCCCCTTCAAAACCAGCGCAAACGGAGGCGCGGCATTCGTATTCGTATACATTGCTTGCGTTCTGTTTATCGGCGCTGTGACGATGATTGCCGAGATTTATATCGGCAAAAGAGCCGCCGCCAACACGGTTTCCAGCTACAAGAAAATCAACAAAAACTTTGGCTGGGCAGGTCTTCTGGTGCTTCTCATTCCCTTCCTCATCACCTGCTATTATTCGGTTCTGGGTGGCTACACCTTGAAGTACACCTTGAATTCCTTTGCGGGCAACGAGGGCATTCTCGGCACCTTCTCCGTCAATATTGGCGAGGTGATTCTCTACACCGCGCTCTTTATGGTGCTTGCGCTTGTCATCGTTATGGCAGGTATTAAGGGCGGCATTGAGAAGGCATCCAAAGTTTTGATGCCCGTGCTGTTCTTAATTCTCGTTTTCATCGTTATCTTCTGCCTTTTCCTTGGCGAGGGTGTACAGGCGGGTCTTAATAAGTACCTCAACCCCGACTTTTACGCCTTCTTCCACGATGCAGAGGGCAACCTGAGCTTTAACGGTCTGCTTGCCGCTATGGGTCAGGCGTTCTTCTCCCTCTCTCTCGGTATGGGCGCTATGGTTTGCTACGGCTCCTATACGGGCAAGGAAATCAAGGTTGGCAAGTCGGTTGCCATGATTTGTATTTTCGACACCTGCGTGGCATTCCTTGCGGGTCTTGCTATGTTCCCTGCCATCGGCGCTTTGGCTCCCGAACAGCTGAATACCAGCGGCGGCGTCGGTCTGATGTTCGCCATCCTTCCCTTGGTGTTTGCCAGAATGGGCGCCTTCGGTCAGGTCATTTCCTTCCTCTTCTTCGCAATGGTTGCCATTGCCGCCATCACCTCGGTTATTTCCCTGGTAGAGGTTGTGACCCAGCTTATCGTGCAAAAGACCAAAATGAGCAGAAAAAAATCCGCCCTCGTCGTCATGGCAATAGCCTTTGCCATTTCCGTTCCCGTCGGCATTTCCTTGGGTAGAGTCGCTATTCTCGAAGAGGCAGGGCTGAATCTCTTCGGCTTTGATATGCTCACCTTCTTTGACGAGGCGACCAACGCCGTATTGATGCCTCTTGGCGCCTTTGCCGCTTGCTTCGCCATCGGCTGGCTCTTTGGCGAAAAGAAGACCCTTGCCGACTGGTTCTCTCCCAAGGCTCTGGTAGCAAGACTGGAGGAGGACGGGCTCCATCTTGGCAAATTCTCGATGGTATTTGCCGTGATGATTAAGTACGTAACCCCCGTGCTTATCCTGTTTTTGGACGTTTCGGGCATTATTACCAACGTTACCAAGAACCCCAACTACTGGTTCATCGTTGGCTTCTCCCTGCTTCTCATCATCATCAGCGCCGTCTTTTACTTCCTCTTCCTCAAGAAATCCAACACAGGCTGCAACGCCGACGAGCTTGCCGCCGAGGAGGTCGAGGAAGCCTCCGCGGAATAATCCGTCTTTCCTTATCCCCAACACCCTTGATGGGCGTTGGGGATGTTTTTTTGCTTTATTTGAAAAAAATTGTATTTTTTTACATTTGACTATGGTATTTTTTTGCGTTTTGTGTTAAAATAAAAGCAGTATAGTTCTTTGCGCTCCAGGTGGGCGGAAAAGAAACGAAGGAGGAAGGATATGGCAGGCGCCTTTTCATACATAAAGGACAACGTAGAGCGTGTGTTATCCCTTTGCGCGGAGCGCGCAGAGCGGCTTGGTGTACCGTTGCCGACCCTTCTTGCCGTTACCAAGAGCGCGACAGACGAGGAGGTGCGGGCGCTTGTATCCCAATACGGGCAGTCGAGGATTGCCGAGAACCGCACGGATATGTTCTTACGGCGGCAGGCGCTTTTCGAGGAGGGCGATGCCCCCGAGATGCATCTGATTGGACATTTACAGACCAACAAGGTCAAATATATCATTGGCAAGACCGCTTATATTCACTCCTTAGACTCCCGCCGTCTGGCAGAGGAGATAGAGCGCCAGGCGGAAAAGCACGGTGTTGAGAGGGTACGGGTGCTGTTAGAGGTCAACAGCGGCAGAGAGGAGGCCAAGGGCGGCGTTTTGCCCGAGGCGGCGCTTGGCTTTGCCGAGGAAATTCTCGCCTTCCCCCGTCTTTCCCTTTGCGGTGTGATGACCATGGCGCCCATTTGCGAGAGCGAGGCGGCGTACCGCCCCTACTTCCGTGAAACCGCCGCCATTTTCCGCGCCCTGCAGGACCGCGGGCTTTTGGGAAAGGACGCCATTCTTTCTATGGGTATGAGCCATAGCTTTACCGCCGCTATGGAGGAGGGCGCCACGATGATTCGGGTGGGTCGCTCCCTATTTGAGAAGCCGTCGGAAGTCCTTGCGTGATTTCCAAAACAATATTACAAGCAGAAAGGCAGAAAACAATGAACTTTTTTGGTAAAAAGCCCAGCCATTTTGACGAGGAACCCGGATTTTACGATTCCGAGGTAGAAAGTGCCGCCACCGTTGAGGAGGTAAACGATGAGGGCATTCCCCCCATCAATCACGCCGCCTCCACCGCCAGCGCCGTTGGCATTGAGGGCAGCAGTATCGAGCTGAAGGTGGTGCGTCCCGATAAATACGAGGACGTGGTAGGTATTGCCGAGCATCTTCTCAGCCACAGAACGGTGGTATTGAACCTGGAAACCGCCAACAAGGAGGTTTGCCGCCGTATGATTGACTTTCTCTCCGGCGTTGCCTATTCCATTCGCGGTCAGATTCGCCGCGTCACCACCAGCACCTACATCATCACCCCCAACAACGTGGACGTCAGCGATTCGGAGGCGGTGCCCGCAGACGGGGACGAGGTATAAGAGAAGGGTATGTTTCTTCTCTATCTCATTGCCAAAATCGTCAGCATTTTGCTGATGCTGGAGCTGGACGCCATGCTGTTGCGCGCCATTCTCTCCTGGTTTGATACGGGAGAAGGGGGCATCATTTCGCTGTTAACGGGAATTTTAACCATGGTCACCGAGCCCGTTATTCTTCCTGTGCGCTTTGTGCTTTCCCGTTTTCCCTCTCTCAACAACCTCCCCATTGACATCTCCTTTTTTGTAACCTTTATACTGCTCTCCCTTTTGCGCGTCCTTCTGCCTGCTCTCTGACGGCAAAGGCGCCCCTTGGGAAGGAAATTTTGCGGAGCCTATTATGAAACAACCCTTAACGCTTGCGAAAAGAAGGCTGCTGTCCGCCGCCATTCTTCTTGGCGGTGTTGGCATTGACCAGCTGACCAAGCTGCTTGCCGTCCTCTTTTTGAAGGGCAGGCCCTCCCTTCCGCTCTGGCAGGGGGTTTTGCACCTGACCTACGTCGAAAACCAAGGCGCCGCCTTCGGGATTCTCTCCGAGCAGCGCTGGGTCTTTATGGTCTTTTCCACCGTGGCGATTGTCGCCCTTGCCGCCTATCTCTTTTTCGGCAAGGAAATCTCCCCCCTTTCCGCTGTGGCGCTTTCTATGATTGTGTCGGGCGGTGTGGGCAATATGATAGACCGCCTCTTCCGAAGCGCCACGGACGCTTTGGGGAACGTCTACTACTTCGTGGTGGATTTTATTGATTTTACCTTAATTGATTTTGCCGTCTTTAACGGAGCGGATTCCTTCGTTTGCGTGGGCGCGGGCTTGATGATTCTTTCCCTGTTTTTGGAAATGAAGCAGGAAATGCAAAAAGCCAAGGCAGAGAAAACCGCCCAAGAGGAAGCTTCCCAAACCGAAGAGGACGAATAAAAAGCCGCGCTTGTCCATCGAGAGAGCCAAGATACCTCTTGAGAGCAAGCGCCTTTTCACATACGAACATTCTACAAGAAGGGAGGGGTCACCTTGCTTTATACCGTAAAAGAGGAGGAGGCAGGCGAGCGCCTGGATACGGTGCTGGCGCGGGTTGCCGACGTGTCCCGTTCCGCCGTTGTGAAGTGGTTAGAGGCAAGCCTTGTGTCCGTGGAAGGGAAAAAAGCCACCAAAAGCCTGCTTTTAGAGGCAGGGGACGTGCTGCACTATCAAGAGCCCACCCCCGTTCCCTTAGAGGCAACGGCAGAGAACATCCCCCTTTCCATCGTCTACGAGGACGATGCCCTTTTGGTTATCAATAAGCCCTCGGGAATGGTGGTGCATCCTGCGGCAGGCGTCACCCACGGTACCTTAGTCAACGCCCTGCTCTACCATTGCAAGGACAGCCTTTCGGGGGTCAACGGGGTATTGCGCCCCGGCATTGTCCACCGTATCGATAAGGACACCAGCGGTCTTTTGGTGGTCGCCAAGACGGACACCGCCCACCGATATCTGGCGGCGCAGTTAGAGGACCACAGCCTTTACCGCGAGTACCACGCTATTTTGGTCGGCACCCCCAAGGAGGACAAAAAAACGGTGTCCCTGCCTATTGGCAGACACCCCGTTGACCGCAAAAGGATGGCGGTGATTTTAGACGGACGCAGCAATGCGCGGGACGCCATCACCCACTATGAGGTTTTAGAGAAATTCAACGGCTTTTCTTATGTAAAGCTTCGTTTACAAACAGGCAGAACACACCAGATTCGTGTCCATATGTCTGCCCTTGGGCATCCCTTGATGGGCGACACCGTTTACGGCGGTGGCAACACCCCCTGGGAGAAGCGGCATGCCGCCCTTTTAGACGGGCAGATGCTGCACGCCAAGCAAATCACCTTCCGCCATCCCTCGGGAGAGGAGATGACCTTCTCTACCCCACTGCCCGATAACTTTCAGCGCGCGCTTGCCATTTTGCGCGCCGAGGCGGAAAAGGGATAAAAAAAGGCGTTGCCTACGCAACGCCTTCCTATTCGGTTATTCTCTGTTTTCTTGGCTTTCGCCTTTTTTCTCTTTTTTCTTGCGCGCGGGCAGCTGCACGAGAATGACTGCCCCAAAGACGATAACACAGCCTACAATCTGTACCGCCGTTTTGGTTTCCTGCAAGAGGAGCGCGCCACCAATGGCGCCGAACACCGACTCCAAGGAAAGCACCATAGGGGCTATCGCCACGTCTACGTATTTTTGTCCCACGATTTGCGCCGTATAGCCGATGCCCGAGGACAGAATAGCCAGGTACAAAATGGGAAGCGCCGCCGCCATAATATCCGAAAGGGCGGGCTTGTCGAGGAAAATCATCAGGGGCAAAGAGAGAATACCTGCGGTAAAGAACTGGATGCAGGAAATACGCACCCCGTCCGTCCCCTCGGCAAAAAGGTCAATGACGATAACGTGCACCGAGAAAATCACGGCACAGATAAAAACGAGAATATCGCTGGTGGCGAAGCGGAAGCCGCTTTTGCCAAGCGCTCGGAGGAAGCCCAAAAGCCCTGCCTCCTCCACGACGATGGGGGCGCTGAGTAGATAAAAGCCCAGAAGGGCGAACACGATACAAAGCCACACCGCAGGGCGGGGGCGCTTGCCCGCAAACAGGTTGAAAAGGGGCACCAGCACCACGTACAGGGCAGTAATAAACGCCGCCTTGCCCGAATCGGTTGCCTCCCCCGCAATACCCAGCTGCTGGAAATTGATGGCGAAACAAAGCACCACGCCGCAAAGAATTCCCCCTATCCATTCCCTCTTGGTAACGTCGATATGGGGCGCTTTTCGGGAAAAGAGGCGCCGCTCCTTCTTTTTATCCAGCACCAGAATACAAAGCACTAAAAAGGCGCCGCCCAGAAGAGAGCGACAGCAGTTTAAGGTAAAGCTGCCAACGTGCTCAGCCGCCGCCGACTGCATCGGGAAGGCAAAGCCCCACACCACCGCAGCGGCAAACAAAAGAAATAAGCCAAATGCCTTTTGCTGTTTGGTTGTCATAACGGTCCTTTCTGCCTCAAGATTCTCGGAAAACGCCCAAAGACATACGAACGAAGAGGTAATAGTGAAGAGTGAATAGGTAAAAAGTAAAAATTCTCGGTCGCTTTACTCCCGAGAATTTTTGGTGGAGACAACTGGACTCGAACCAGTGACCCCTTGCATGTCAAGCAAGTACTCTAACCAACTGAGCTATGCCTCCGTATGAGCAGCCGCGAAGCCAAAAAAATTTTGGTGGAGACAATAGGACTCGAACCTATGACCCCTTGCATGTGAAGCAAGTGCTCTAACCAACTGAGCTATGCCTCCGCAGCTAACTGTTTCAACCTCCGACCGCTTTCGGTCGGAAGCAAATAAGAGTATACCACGGTTTTTCAAAAAATGCAAGAGTTTTTTGAAAAGAAAGAGAGTTTTTTTATGTTTTTTGAAAAAAAGGAGCAATCCTTATATATTTCCGTAGAAGAACTCCTTGCCGCCGCCTGGTTTTGCTACAATGATACGACCGACGATGAGGAGCCGCTTGTCCGATGCCTGCCTGCCGCCAAGGAGGGAGGCTTTTCTCCCGTTGCCTTAGAGGAGCGCTTTTCGGCAGGCGAGGTTGCCTTTTGCTTAAAAGACACCGTTGCCGTGAAGGAGGGGGATGTTTTCCTGCCCTTTACCACCACCGAGGACCCTGCCCGTCTGTCTGCTGCCGCCAAGAAAAGAATACGGGGCATTGGCTTTCTGTACGCCTATTTATTAAAATCGGACACGCCGCCAAGGCTTCTCTTTACCGTGAGCCGTCGGGAGGGCGAGGTGCTTTCCTGGGAGGAGGCGCCAAGCGCCGCTTCCCTTTCTGCCTTCTGGCGCCGCGCCATTGCCGCCCTTGCCACCGACAGCCGTCACGCCATTGAGAAGGCGGCGAAGCGCCTGCCCACCCTTGCCGCTCTTTCCTTTCCCTACGGGGAAGCGCGGGACGGACAGGGGGATATGATGAAGGCGGTTTTCTCCGCCGTGAAGCACAAGAGCGTGCTATATGCCGCCGCCCCTACGGGCATCGGCAAAACCCTGGCAACCCTCTTCCCCGCCTTGCGCGCGTTGGGAATGGGGTACACCGAAAAGATTTTCTATTTCGTGCCCAAAACCACCCTGTTTGCCACTGCCCGTGACACCCTGACGCTGCTTGCCCAGAAGGGCGCGCGGCTTTTGGGCATCGTGCTATACGCCAAGGACCGCCTTTGTCCCTACAAGACGGAGGGCACCCCCTGCCGCTTCTGCCCCCACGGCAAAAACAAAAAGGAGGCTATGCGGCAGGCAACCGAGGCGCTTTATCAAAAGGGGCTTGCGGTGGTGGAGGAGGAGATGCTTCTCTCCGTTGCGCTGGAATACGGCGTCTGCCCCCACGAGCTTGCCCTCTCCTACGCCCGTTACGCGGACGTGGTAATTTGCGATTACAACTATCTTTTTGACCGCAAGTGCTTTTTGCGCCGCTTCTTTACCCAAAAGGGGCACTATACCTTCTTGATAGACGAGGCGCACAACCTGCCCGACAGGGCAAGAGAAATGTACTCCGCTACCCTGTCCCCCTCCGTTTTAGAGGGTCTACGGGAAATGGCGCTTGCCCTTCATTCCCCCATTGCCGACCCCTTGGCAAGGCTCTCTGCCGCTACCGAGAGCGCCATCGACGAAATGCTGAAGGACACCCTCCGGCAGGACGCCGAGGGTGAGCAGGTGGGCTTTGCCCATCAAAGCCAGCCCCCACTTGCGCTTGCGGACGCCTTGGAGGCGATTGCCGAGGCACGGGACAAGGCCATTTACGCTCTCTCCTCCCAAAAGGACGCCAAGAGCCAGCTTTTGCGCGCAGGGCTCTACGAGCTTTCCCACGCCGCCGACGTCTTGCTGCGTTATGGGACGGGCTACGTCACCTACGCCCTGCAGGAAAAGGGAGAGAAGAAAATCAAATTCACCTGCATCGACCCCTCCGAGGAAATCAACGAGCGCTTAGACAAGGGCGACTCCGCCATTTTCTTCTCCGCTACCCTCTCCCCCATTGATTACTACCGCTCGGTGTTGACGGCGCGGCGCCCTGCGCTCTCCGTAGAGGAGCCCTCTCCCTTTGCACAGGAAAACCTGTGCGTGGGCATTATGGACAAGGTGTCCGTCCGCGCCGTGGCAAGAGAGGAATCCCTTGCCGAGGTTGCCAAAATCATCGCCACCACCCTGCGGGAAAAGCAGGGCAACTATATGGTGTTCTGCCCCTCCTTCGCCTATATGGAGCGTGTAGCGGAGGCATTCCGCCGTCTGGCGCCCAAGGTGACAGTAGCCCTCCAGCGGCGCCATATGACCCCTGCGGAGCGCGAGGCGTTCCTCGCCCACTTCAAGCCAAGAGAAAAGGGGTACTTCGTGGGCTTTTGCGTCACGGGAGGTCTTTACGCCGAGGGCATCGACTTAGTGGGCGAGCGACTTATCGGCGCCATCGTGGTGGGCGTGGCTTTGCCACAGGTTTCCGCTGAGCGGGAGCTGATTTGCGCCTACTACGCCGAAAAATGCGAGATGGGCAAGGAATACGCCTACCTCTACCCCGGGATGAACCGCATCCTGCAAGCGGCAGGCCGTGTCATTCGCCGCGAGGACGATAGGGGCGTTGTGGTGCTTATCGATGACCGCTTCCGCTCCCCCATCTGCCGCAAGGTGTTCCCCCAGGGCTGGCACGGCTTGAAATACGCAGGCAACCGCGAGGCGCTTGCCGCCCTCTTGCACCGCTTCTGGCAAGAAGAATAAAATCGAGATAAATTCCTTTTGAATGGAGATGCTATATGTTCGTATATCAGAGGTTAAAGGATGTTCGGGAGGACGCAGACAAGAAGCAAGAGGACATCGCATCCGTTTTGCAGATTACCAGACAGCAATATCAGCTATATGAAAGCGGAAAGCGCGAAATGCCCATGCATCATTTTGCCTCTCTGGCAAAATACTACAACGTATCTCTGGATTATCTCGCAGGACTGATTGACACCCCAAGAAAGCTTCGCTAAAGCAAAAAATCACATAAAAAAAGAGCAAGGGCAAAAGGAGAAAAATCCTTCTATCCTTGCTCTTTTTATATTTTCGCTGTTGCTTCCTTAATACGTCACGTATTTTTCTCTTTTTTGCACCGTGGGCGAAACGGCACAGAAATTGTTGGTTAAAATCACGTCGATGCCCATATCCAAAAGCTTCTCTGCCTCTTCGGGCGAATCGGTATAAAAGACGTTGCAGATAATGCCGTTTTCGTGCGCCTTTTCTATCATTTCCCGATTGAAATAGGGGGCATAGAGCTGTACACGCTTACAGCCCAAGGCAATGGCGCGCGAAACAATCTCCCAAGGCGCATCCCCACCGCCGCAGCAACGCGGAACATCGGGGGCAAGACGGGCAAGCTGTGCCTGCACGGTATCGTTGCCCGACATAAAATAGACGTGGCGGCGGCAATCGTACTTGTCGATAAGCGCAAGGATTTTCTTCAAAAAGTCCTCCGAGGCCGCGTCCGTATTGTTCGGGGTTCTCACGTGTATGTTCATCACCGCGTGACAGCCGAGCTTTTTCAAAAGCTCCTCCAGACGCAAAACGGAAAGTCCCGCAAAGCCCTCGCTGTAATAGCCGCCAAAGTCAAGCGATAAAAGCTCCTCATAGGTCTTTTCATAAACGAGCCCCTCGCCGTTACTGACCCTTTCAAGCGTCGGGTCGTGCAAAACGACAACCTCGCCGTCCTTGGTGGGCCAAACGTCAAATTCAATCTCCTGCGCCCCCATAGCCACCGCCGCACCCAAGGAAGCCAAGGAATTTTCGGGCCCTGCGGCAGAGGCGCCCCGATGGGCGCAGACACGGGGATACGGCATACAGGCGTCAAAGCGCGCGATAGAGGGACCCGCCGGGCGGTATTTCCAGGGGCGCCGCCCCTTTTCAATATATTCGTAATGGGCGGCAGGCGGATTGCCAAAGCCCGCAGGCTTGTAATATTTATGCTTGGGGTCAAGCTCTGCCGTGGCAAGTCCCACGCGGCTATACAGATGGGCAAGAATTTCTCCCGTCGGCGCGACAATCATCGAGGCGCCCCCGATATCCGATGCCTCATCCATAGAAACCGAGGCACGCAACACGTAGGCGTTGGTGTTGTACGCCAAAAACTGGGACATAATCTCCAAGGCGCGGTGGGTGTCGCTTCTCTGGTGGGAGCAGCCAATGACAAAATCCACGTTCTGTCTGGCGATAGCGGCAAACGCCTCATAAAAATAAAAATCGTAGCAGGTGAGAAAGGCAAAGCGCAAGCCCTCTATTTCCAAGACGGTAGGGGGAGCAGGCTCAAAGGTATATTCGCTATCAAGCCTGGTTTCGGTTACCTCTCCGGGAGTTAAGTGCTGCTTGAAATACTTGCCCACTACCTCGCCCTGTCGGTTTAAGGCAAAGGTGGTATTGCGGAAGCCGCCCTCCTCCTCGGAATAGCCGCAAACGAACAAAATGGCTTGGCACCGCCTTGCCGTTTCGGCGGCCGCCTCCATCAAGGGGGCGTGAAAGCGGCGAATGGCGGCGTAATGGTTTTCGGGACAGCCCGCAAGACAGGGCACGTCCGATGCCTCGGGAAGGACGATAATATCCATGCTATCATCGCACTCTGCCAAAAGCGCCAGCTCCTTTTCAAAATAGGCGTCTATTTGGGTATAATCGGTGGAATACGGGGGCTGTATCACGCAAACCTTCATATGGCTTTTCCTCTTCCTTTTTTAATATATTGCTTCGTTTATTGTAGCATACACACCCCCCTCTGTCAATGGCTCCGAAAGTAATACAACGAAATTCTTTCAACATTTTTTTGAATTTTTTTCAAAAAAACTGTTGACAAATCAAAAAAGTTGTAGTAAAATTTACACATATTATACAGGTTTCTGTATTTTTATACAATTTCATACACAAAAGCGTTGATTGAAAACAAGTACCCCTGTTTTCCCCGTTTCCAGAGAGCTGCCGCTTGGTGCAAGGCAGTAACGCAGATAGGGCGAATACATTTCAGGAGCTGCGCGCTGAACACAGTTTTTTGTCAGTAGGCGTCGCCGGGTGCCACCGTTATATGGCAGGGACGTTGCTTGACGCCCCCTAAGGTCTTCTTCGTAAGAAGGAGATGAAGCTGAGTGGTAACACGATTTTTCCATCGTCTCTGCATATTTGGATGCAGAGGCGTTTTTATTTTATCCGTTTTCAAGGCGCCGTCCGTTTTGCCCCTTTCCAATCCGCTACAAGCCGCCCTCGGTGTGCTTGGCGCGGACTGCAAGGGGGAAAAACCGCGCGACACTGTGAAATACATATTTTACCTACAAAAGGAGATTTCACCATGAAAAAAGTCATTTGTCTTGCTTTAACTCTCGTTATGCTTCTCTCCGCCTTCGCCTTTACCTCCTGTAACGGCCCCCAGAAGCACCGGGTTGGCGTTATCCAGCTGGTTACCCACCCTGCCTTGGATGCCGCAACCGAGGGCTTTGTACAGGCGCTGAAGGACGTCCTTGGCGAGGAGAACGTTGAAATCGACGTACAGAACGCCGCCAACTCCACCGACACCTGCGCCACCATAGCGCAATCCTTCGTCAGCAAAAACGTGGATTTGATTATGGCAAACGCTACCCCTGCTTTGCAGGCAGCCTATAACGCCACCACCAAGATTCCGATTCTCGGCACCTCCGTTACCGAGTACGGCGTAGCCCTGGGCATCGATAACTTCAGCGGCACCGTAGGCGGCAACGTATCGGGCACCTCCGACCTTGCCAACCTGGATGACCAGGCGCAAATGATTATCGACCTGGTTCCCGGTGCCAAGACCGTGGGTATGCTGTACTGCTCCGCCGAGGCAAACTCCGACTACCAGGTAAAGAAGGTTGCCGAATATCTGGAAGCACGCGGCATCACCTGCCAGAACTATGAGTTCTCCGATTCCAACGACGTTTCCGCCGTTGTTGCCGCCGCCGTTGCCGCTTGCGACGCCATCTATGTTCCCACCGATAACACCGCCGCCTCCTGCGCCGAAACCATTTACGGTGCTATGGGCAACAACAAGAAGCCCTTGATTGCAGGCGAGTCCGGCATCTGCTCGGGCTGCGGTATCGCTACCCTTTCCATCAGCTACTATGACCTTGGCTACGCCACGGGCGAAATGGCAGCCAAGATTCTGAAGGGAGAAGCCTCCATCAGCACTATGCCCATCGGCTACGCCGCGCAGGCAACCAAGAAGTACAACGCCGCTATCTGCGCTGACCTTGGTATTGACACCGCCGCCTTAGAGGCAGCAGGCTACACCGCCTTGAACTAATAGCCTACCGCGGTGCTTTTAATCGGGGGAGCTTCTCCCCCGATTCTATCATTTTCTAAGGAGTTCCTTATGCAATTCTTAAATTACTTACAATCCCTCCCCGGCGCCTTTGCGCAGGGTATGATTTGGGGTATTATGGCAATCGGCGTCTACATTACCTACAAGGTTCTGGACATTGCCGACCTGACAGTAGACGGCTCCATCTGCACGGGTGCCGCCGTTTGCGCCGCTATGATGACCCTGGGCGCCCCTCTGCCCTTAGCGATGCTGGGCGCGCTGATAGCAGGACTGCTGGCAGGCGCCTTAACGGGCGTTTTCCACACCTTTATGGGCATTCCCGCCATTCTGGCAGGTATTCTGACCCAACTGGTTCTCTGGACCGTCAACCTGAAGGTGATGGGCTTTGCCCTTGGCAAGGGAAGCGCCGCTAACCTGCCCCTTTCCGTTCGCAACTTCAACACGCTGGTTTCTATGCTGGAGATGAATCGCTCCATTATCGTTTTGGAAATCATTTGCGTGGTACTGATTGGCGGTCTTTATTGGTTCTTCGGCACCGAATACGGCTGCTCTCTCCGTGCTACGGGCGCAAACCCCGCTATGGCGCGCGCCCAGGGCATCGGCACAACCTCCCGTAAAATCGTGGGTCTTGTGGTTTCCAACGGCATTGTCGCCCTCTCGGGCGCCCTGCTTGCCCAATACCAGGGCAACGCCGACATCAATATGGGCAAGGGCGCTATCGTTATCGGCCTTGCCGCCGTTATCATCGGCGAGGCGCTCTTCGGCTGGATGTCCCGCAACAACTTTGCCCTGAAGCTGATTACCGTGGTGCTTGGCGGTATTGTGTACTTCTTCGTCTACTCCACCGTTATCTTCTTAGGCTTGGATTCCAACTACCTCAAGATGCTTTCTGCCATTGTGGTTGCTATATTCCTTGCCGTCCCCTATTGGAAGAACAAGTACTTCTCCTCCCGGAAGCACCTGTGGTCCAAATCCGCAAAAAAGAAGGAGGATTCTCACGATGCTTAAGTTAGAAAACCTGCAGAAAACCTTTAACGCAGGCACCGTCAACGCCAAG
>JAFTSW010000033.1 GCA_017467085.1 Clostridia bacterium
TGTGCGTTCGTTTCGCTTTTCGTCAAAAGTGAAACGAACAGGGGCAAAAAAAGTAGCCGAAACGGCGCACCTGCTTTATCGCAGGTCGCCGTTTCGGCTACTTTTTAGTGTCTCACGAAATAGTGAGACAGCCCCTTTTTATAGCGTTTTATGCTTGACTCCGCTTTTTGCTTCGGGCGTATAACCGCCCAAGGGTGTAGCAGGTGTAGCGCAAAACGAAAACGGGTAAAAGGCTGAGCATAAGGTTCACGAGAAAAATGGGCACCCATACGGAGGGGGAGGCGCAAAACGGAATAAAAGCTATCACGAAGCCCAAAAGCCCGTTGGCAAGATGAATGACAACGCCGTAATGGGATTCCATCAGAAACCGCCCTAAGTAGGCAGCATCGTCCTTGCTTTTTAACTCGCTCTTTGAAAAGCCCGTAAACAAGCCAAGCTCAGGCACGAGTCCCTTCCATTTCTTGATTTTCAAGGCATCGTAGAACCGCTTTTCCCGCTTGCCAACGGCAAAAATACGGCGCTCGGCTGAAAAAAGCCGAGAGGGAAGAAGGCGGCGCAAAAGCAGCGCCGACAGCCCGTCCTCCGCCATAATCGCCACAACCCCCAGCGCCACCGAAAGGCAAACGGGGAGAATGGCTTGGGGGGCAAAGGCGTGGGCGGCAAGGTTGCCAAGAGCAATCAGAAAAGCGCCTCCGACAATGACGGCTATATAGAACATATTTCCACCTCACCCTCGGTGGTGTAGCGCAAGGGCTCACCGTAAAAGCTCTCGTAGGCCTCCTTCCAGAGTCTACCGTTCTCACGGCACATATACGCCGTGTTCTCCCGTTGAGAAAGCGCCTCCTTGGGAAAAACAGGCGGCAGAATATGGATGGTGTAGGCTTGAATGGGAAGCCCGTCAGGGTCAAGCCGCTCCGTGTCGCTCATGGTGATGAATAAGGGAAGCACAGGCGCCCCGTTTTTGGCGGCAAGATGAAAGGCGCCCGTCTTGCAGGGACGGGGCTTGCGGTAGTTGAGCCACATAGCCTGCTCCGGATAAATCAATATCTTTTCCCCGCGCGCCAAGAGGGTCGAAACGGCAGACAGCAGATGCTTCATCCCTGCGGTGGAGGCGGAAAGGGGAAGGGTGTTACAATGGCGGAAGAGAAAGCCGTAAAAGCCCCCAAAGGAGGTGTAGTTGCCCTCGCGGATGATTTTGTACAGCATCCGCCCTCCTAAGGCAGGGCAAAGCGCCTTGTAAACGGCGTAGTTGTCAAAGGGGTTGACGTGGTTGCAGGTGATAAGGGCGCCCCTTCCCTTGATGGCCTCCAAATGCTCCTGCCCGCGAATTTCCCGGATGACCGCCTCGCCGCGGCGAAGCATTCCCTCAAAGTGGGCTTGCCCCAGACGGTTGGCGAGAAACGCGAAAAGCTTGGTGGATAGCCGCCGATAGGTGTAATCCACCTTGGTGTAATCCAAGGGCTTGGTGGGCGGGTCCTCTGCCACGTCCACGTCGAAAAGCCCCCGTCTTTCGTAGTCCTCAATGTTGTCGAGGATTTTTTGTCTTTCAGCGGATATGCTCATTACAGCACCTCCACCTGTAAGGAGGAAGCACCCTCCCCGTCAGTCGGCTCAAAAAGTTCTTCCAGCAGCTGCTCAACGGAATAAGCCGCCGCGAGGCATTCTCCGTCACGCATAGCGGCAAGCGCCTCCTCTGCCTCTTTTTGCGCCATACGCTTCAGCTCTCGGTATTGCGCCTCGTCCTTCGCTATATCCTCCGAGGAATAAGAGGCGCGGGCTTGACGGAAATAGTCTAAAAAGGGTGTCTTAGCGGCATATTGCCAGAATACCTCGGCATAAGGGATGCCATCGTAGTGCCAGGGCTTGAAGTTGATTTTGAAATGCAGTAGCCTTGGTGCCGCCTCCTTGCCTTGCAGGGGCAAGGGGGTCTTGTTCCAGACGGGGGAAAGAAGCTTCACTCTGCCAAAGCAGAGAACGTTCAGATAGTCCTGGTCCTGCGCCACCTTAAAGCTTCTCTTGGCAAGCAAAGCGGCAAATGCCTTTTCTATATGCAGGCTCCGCATCCTGGCAAGATTCAGAACCAGCACCCCTGCGTTGAAGTATTTTTTGGCAGGAACGCCCAGCACCGCCTCAACGTAAAGGGAAAATTCCTCCACCGCCGCCACGATGTCGTCGGGGCAGGCGGCAAGAAGAAAGGGAGAAACGTTGGTCTTGTATAGCTCCGCCACGTCTGCCGTCAATACCACGTCGCAGTCTAAATATACCCCCTTATCGTATTCGGGGAACAGCTCGGGAATAAAGAAGCGGTAGTAGGTTGCCCCCGTGTAATAATCCCGCAGATGGAGCTTGTGACAAAACGCCTGCAGCCGCTCTCCAACGGGCACGAAGCGAATGCGGACGTTGTCGGTTGCCATCGCCTCCAGAACGCGGCGGCTCTCCTCCCTCAGCTTTTCAATCAGTATATTGACCTCATAGCGCCGCTCCTTGCTGGCGTTGGCAATCAGCGAGGCCAGGGAGGTGGCAAGACAGGGAATATAGTTATCGTCCGTTGCGTAAAAAATCGGTATTGGTTTTTGTATGTTCTTCATATAAGCCTCCGATGAAACGGTAAATGCCTTGCAAGGGACACCCTCAAAGGCAAAAAACAGGGCGGCGCCCTTTACGCCTGCCACACTATACAATTTCAAAATTTATTTGACATAGTTTTCAAAACTATGTTACCACGTTTTTACGATTTTGTCAACCTGTTTTTTGCTATTTTCCTTTATTTTTTGCAAAAAGAAGGGAAAGAACAAGTGTATATTTCTGTATGGAGAGGGAAAACATAACAGTACAAAAAGAAAGAGAGGTAAATCGTTTCTATGTTCAAACACGAAAAGCAGCTGTTCCATCCCGTTGCCGTGGAAAGGCCCAACCCCCAGTACGCCGTTCTTCTTCACGAGCAGCTGGGCGGTGGAAACGGAGAGCTGAAGGCGGCCATGCAGTATATGTCCCAGAGCTTCCGCATTAAGGACCCCGAAATCAAGGATTTGTTCTTGGATATCGCCGCTGAGGAGCTTGGCCATATGGAGATGGTGGCGCAAACCATCAACCTGCTCAACGGCCACGATGTGGACGCCTCCAAGGTATCTGCGGGCGAGGTGCAGACCCATGTAGTGCTGGGGCTGAATCCGGGGCTTATCAACGCCTCGGGCTATTCCTGGACGGCGGATTACGTCACCGTCACAGGGGACCTTTGCGCCGATTTGCTTTCCAATATCGCTTCCGAGCAGCGCGCCAAGGTGGTGTACGAGTATCTCTATCGCCAGATTGAGGACAAAAAGGTGCGTGAAACCATCGACTTCCTGCTCAACCGTGAGGAGGCGCATAACCAGATGTTCCGCGACGCCTTCAATAAGGTGCAGGAAACGGGCTCTAACCGTGACTTCGGTACCACCAAGGCGGCAAAAATGTATTTTTCGATGTCCTCCCCGGGCCCCAACGCCTTCTCGGATACCCAGACCCACGCCCCCTCCTTCCAGTAAAGCAAACAGAAAAAAGGCTTTCCGCGCGAAAGCCTTTTTGTTCTGTAAGCCTCTTGCGAAGAGCGCTTTTTTGTGCTACAATAAAACAGAAGTAGAAAAATATGATTTGAGGGAAGAAAAATGGTAGAAGCCAAAAGTCAGACAAAAATAGAATTTTCTCATTTTACCCTGGCGGACAAGGCGCTCTATGAGCGCTATTTAGCCGAGGAAGAGGGAAGGGGCTGCGAATTTTCCTTTGGAAACCTGTATCTCTGGGGCAGGCAGAGCTTTGCCCATAAGAATGGGCATATTCTCCTCTTTTCCCAGTTTGACCGCCGAAGCGTCTACCCCTTTCCCCTGGGAAAGGGCGATATAAGAGGCGCGATAGACGCCGTTATCGAGGACGCCGCCGCCCGTGGCATTCCCTGCCGTATCACGGGTATGAGCGAGGCGCGAAAAACGGAGCTTGAGCGATTGTACCCGGGGAGATTTCGCTTTCATACCGATGAGGGCTCCTACGATTACGTGTACGCCATTGAGGACCTTGCGGAGCTGAAGGGCAAGAAGTATCACGGCAAGCGCAATCACCTGAATCGCTTTTTGGAGGCATACCCCCACTATACCGTAGAGGAATTGACCGAGGAAAACCGTAGCGAGGTAGAGGGCTTCCTGCATAGCTGGTATAGCGAGCGCCTTGCCGAGAATCCCGATGCCGACTACCAGATGGAGGCGGCGGCATTAGAGAAGGCGCTCCGTGATTATCGAGGGTTGGAGCTGGAGGGACTGCTTCTTTACGGCGAAGGGGTGCTATTGGGATTCACGATGGCAAGCCGCCTATCCGCCGATACCTTTGACGTGCATTTTGAAAAGGCAAGGGCAAGCGTCCAAGGCGCCTACGCCGCCATCAACCAGGCGCTGGCGCGGCATATTCGGCAAAAATATCCCGAGGTTCTTTATCTGGATAGGGAGGAGGATATGGGCTTGGAGGGCTTGCGCCGCGCCAAGCAGAGCTATTATCCCCACCATATGGTAAAAAAATATTGGGCGTGTCTGTTGGAGGAAGGCTATGAATATTGAAGCGCCGCAGAAAAAGCACGAAGCAGCCCTTCGTGACCTTTGGAAGGAGGCGTTTGGCGATAGCGACGCCTTCTTGGATGCCTTTTGGGCAACTGCCTTTTCGCCCTCCCGTTGCCGTTGTGTCACGGAGGGGGAGAGGGTTCTTTCCGCACTTTATTGGTTTGACGCCTCCTGCCGTGGCGAGCGGCTTGCGTATCTATACGCTATTGCCACCGCCGAAAGCCAAAGAGGCAAGGGGTTTTGCCGCCGCTTGATGGAGGATACCCACCGCCTCTTGAAGGAAAAGGGGTATCGGGGGGCACTGTTGGTGCCGAGTGAGCCCTCTCTTTTCGGCTTTTACGGGCGGCTTGGCTATCAAACCGCCACCTATATAGAGGAAATTTCCGCCCAAGCCTCGGAAAGAGCGCATCCCCTTCGTTCTCTGACGGGGTCGGAATATGCCCACCTGCGCCGCCGTTATCTTCCCGAGGGCGGCGTTGTGCAGGAGGGAGAAGCCCTAGCGCTCTTGGAGAAAAGCGCCTCGTTTTACGAGGGCGAGGGGGTTCTTCTGGCGGTGGAATGTGAAAAGGGAAGGGCGCGCCTTGCGGAGCTGTTGGGAGATGCCGCCCTTCTTCCCGACATTCTTTGCGCCTTGCGTTGTAAGGAGGGAAGCGCTCGAACCGTTGGCAAGGGGCGTCCCTTTTCTATGCTTCTCCCCTTAGCGCCCGAAGCTCCCTGCCCGTCCTATTTTGGGCTTGCCTTAGATTAGAAAAAGATGTTGACAAGGCAACAAGAGTATGCTATAATAGCCCTATAATCCAAGCACAAGTGAATATAAAGATTTCCCGCGAACAGGCAAGTATAGACTTTTATTAAAGGACGGTACGAGAAATGGCTATTGCGATACGAGAGGTCTTAACCAAAAAGGATTTGAAGGCGTGGGTGCGCTTTCCTCTGTCCCTTTATCAGGATAACCCCTGCTACGTCCCCTTTTTAGAGGATGACGAGATGGATACCTTTTCCAAGGACAAAAACCCTGCCTACGAGTTTTGCGAAACCAGGCTTTTTTTAGCATACGACGGAAAACGGACGGTGGGCAGAATTGCCGCCCTTATTAACCACGCCTATAATAAGAAGTGGGGGCAGAACGCCATCCGCTTCACGCGGTTTGATTTTGTAGATGACTACGCCGTGTCCCAAGCGCTTTTCGATAAAGCCGTAGAATGGGGCAGGGAAAGAGGGCATACCCGTATTATGGGACCCATCGGCTTCACCGATATGGACCACGAGGGAATGTTAGTAGAGGGCTTTGACCGGTTTAATATGTCCATCACCTTTTATAATCATCCCTATTACCTCGCCCATATGGAGCGCTTAGGGCTTGTGAAGGATATCGACTGGATTGAATACAAGCTCACCGTGCCCGACGCCTTGGAGCCCCGTATCGCGCGCCTGTCCGCCTACCTTTTGAAAAGAGGCGGCTATCAGGCGGTCACCTATACGGATAGAAAAACGCTGTATAAGGAAGCCCTTGAGGCGTTCCGCCTTGTGGACGTTGCCTTTTCCAAGCTGTACGGTACTGTGCCTTTAACCCCTGCCGTCATTCAAAACGTAGTAGACGGGTACGTGCCCTTGGTGAATTTGGACTATATTTGCTCCGTCAAGGACAAGGAAGGGAACATCGTCGGCTTTGGCGTGATGGTGCCCTCTATCGCCAAGGCGCTGAAGAAATCCGACGGAAAGCTCTTTCCCCTCGGACTTTTCCGAATGCTGCGCGCCTTAAAGGGAAAGAACGATACCTTGGAAATGTATTTCGTGGCGGTAGACCCCAAGCACCAGATGCTGGGCGTGCCTGCCATTATCATCCATACCCTCTTAGAGAAGCTGATTGAGAACAAGGTGAAGTACTGCGAAACGGGGCCGATGCTGGAAACCAATACGGCGGTACACAGTATGTGGCAGCCCTTTGAAAAGGAGCAGCACAAGCGCCGCCGTTGCTTCGCAATGGATATTGGAGCAGAGAGGGCAGAGCAATGAAGGAAAAAAACAAGCAGCTTTGGCAGGCAATAAAATTCACCCTGTTTTCTATTTCCGCAGGCGCCATTCAGCTTGGCTCCTTTGCCATTCTTGAAATTTTCATCAAGGATTATTGGGTGCCCTATCTGATTTCGCTGGTGCTTTCCATTCTGTGGAATTTTACGCTGAATCGCCGTTATACCTTCAAATCGGCGGCAAACGTTCCCGTGGCAATGGCAAAGCTTTTCGGATTTTATCTGGTGTTCACGCCCCTGTCCACCTATCTTGGCAATCTGGTGGAAGGCTTGGGGGTCAACGATTTTATTATCGTCATCGTCACGATGCTGTTAAATTTCGTCCTGGAATTTCTCTTTTGCAAGCTGGTGGTGTACCGCGGCAAGGAGGACACCCTGGTGGCGAAGAAAAAATAACACGGTAAAAAAACAAAAATGCTGTCATGGATGGCAGGCTGCTTTTACGGAAAGGAATGTATAAATGAAAAAAGTTTGCGTGATTACGGGCGGCGGAAGCGGAATGGGCCTCGCCACCGCAAAATGTATGCCTAAGGAAAAGGTAATCGTGGTAACGGGCAGAACGCTGTCTAAGCTGGAAAATGCGGTTAAGGAGCTGACAGAGCTTGGATACGAGGCGTATGCCAAAACCTGCGATACCTCTAAAAGGGAAGAAGTGCGAGCGCTGGCAGAATATGCCGCTGGCATAGGAGAGGTCACCAATGTTATCAATTCCGCAGGGTTATCTCCCGCTATGGCAAAGCCCGAAATGTTAATGAGAGTCAACGCCCTCGGAACGGTTTATATTAACCAAGAGTTTGCCAAGGTGATGAGGCCGGGAAGCGTCATTGTGGATATTTCCTCCAATTCTGCCTATATCCTTCCCGGCTTTCTTGCTAATACCAAAACCTTTGCCCTTGCGGACGTGGACGAGGAAAAATTTGTCAAGAAAATGCTTTCACTGCCCAATAAGCTGAAGGGCTATAAGGCTTCGGGTCTTGCCTACGGGCTTTCCAAAAAGTTCGTCATCTGGTATGCGGCAAAATCGGCTTATGAATTGGGAAGTAAGGGCATCCGTGTTTGTTCCTTGAGTCCGGGACTTATCGCCACCGATATGGGGGCCTTGGAGGCAGAGGAGGGAGCTAGCCTTCTGGATACAACGGCAGAGCGCCGTATGGGCAAGCCTGAGGAGCTGGGCTTCGCTATTGCCACAGTAGCTGACGAAAGAAACGGATATCTTGCAGGCGTGGACGTCCTGGTGGACGGCGGAAGCGTTGTAGGCAAGCGCTTCGTCAAGAAAAAGTAAAAAACACGGGCTGTCTCATTTGAGACAGCCCGTCTCATTTTGCGTCAAGAAAGGCGCAAAATGAGGAAATTTTCGAAGAAAATTTGTGCGTTCGTTTCGCTTTTCGTCAAAAGTGAAACGAACAGGGGCAAAAAAGGAGCCGTTTCGGCTCCTTTTTAGTGTCTCACGAAATAGTGAGACAGCCCCTACTGCCTTACAGCACTAAGGAGGGTGCCGAGTAAATTCTGGCGGCAAGCTCCTGGTTGAGCATATACAGGCTCTTGGGGTCGGAGCCAAAAAGCTCCATCTTGGTAATCAAATCGTTTGCGTTGGTTTCCTCCTCGCCCTGCTCCTTCACAAACCAGTCAAGGAACTGCATCGTGCGGAAATCTCTTGCCTCATATGCGGCGGCATAGATATCGTTGATAAGGGAGGTTACGTATTCCTCGTGGGCAAGACCTGCCTTCAAAACGTCCATATGGCAGGTAATTTCCTTGTCGGGCTTGGCAATGGCGTCCAAGGTCACCTTCTGGTTCTCGTTTTGCAGATACTGATAGAAGAGCATCGCGTGGTCCCGCTCCTCCTGGGCTTGAATCTTGTACCAGTTGGCAAAGCCGTCAAGACCCGCATCCTCAAAATAGTTGGAAAAATCAAGATAGAGATAAGCGGAATAAAATTCCTTGTTGATTTGCTGATTTAACAGCTCGTGAACCTTTGCGTTCATAGGGATAGCCTCCTTGTATAAATTTCTTTTTAACTATTATAGCATAATTTTTCGGGTAGCGCAAGAGCTTTTTACGAGGAAAGGCAGAAAAAAGCTCTTGCAAAAACAGCATAGATAATGTATACTGTAAGAAAGGAGGGTGGATATGCGTAGTCACGTTAAAAACGGTCTTTACTATTTTCTGATGCTGCAGCTGCACGTGTTCGCCGCCCTCGGGGTGTATTTGGTGCTTAGCCTGCTGCTTTCCTTCTTCGTGAAGAGCTGGGCTTGGCTCTGGACGGTGGAGGCTATATGCGGCTTGGGCGTGGAGCTTTTTCTGGCTTTTTTCTTTGCCAAGCGGCAAATAGGGAAGCGCACCTCCTACAAGGAAATTTTAATCCCCTTTGCCTTGGCGCTTGTGCTTCATTTTCTCGTTGCTTGTCTGAACACCTTTTATATCTATACGGCGGGGGTGGCGTCGAGCACCGCCTCGCTTCTTTGGGAGAGCCTTTTGCGTGGAGAGCCTGCCGTGATGCAGGACGTGGCGTTTTACCGCCGCCTTCTCCCCTTTCTGTGTGTAGAAGCCCTTTTGCTTCTTGCCGCCTATCTCGGGTGCCGTTGGGGAAAACGCGCTGAAAAATAAAAAACACTTGCAAAAGCAGAAAAAATAGTATATACTGTATGTAATCAAATAACGGGAGCTTGTATACAGGCTGAGAGGAAGGTGCGACCTTCGACCGAGAACCTGATTTGGATAATGCCAACGTAGGGAAGCCCGATGCGCTATCGGGAAGAACAGCCAAGGAGCCTCCAAATCGGGGGCTCCTTTTTGCTTGCCTTTTGGGCGCCCGAGGGAAGGAGGAAAAGAAATGAAGGGCTTAAAAACGATGCTGCTTGGCTTTGCCTTTTTGCTCTTTGCGCTGATGGGCGCCATCCTGCACGAGAGCGACTTTGGTTATGTTCTGTTTATCTTAGGCAGTGTGCTGGGGCTTGTCTTTTGCCTTGCGGGCTGTTATGCCGAGCGGCTTTCGGCGCTTTGGAAAAGACTGACGGAAAACCAAAACGAGGAAAAATAAAAAAACGGGCTGTCTTTGGACAGCCCGTCTTGTTTTGCGTCGGAAGACGCAAAAACGGGAAATTTGCTTTATCCTATCTGCGTAATCACAAGATGCGCCGAAACGGGGCTGGCGCCGCCTGCCAGAGGCGTGATAGTCAGCGCCGCCGCATTGCCTGCGGGATTGCGTACCGTCAAAACGGAATCCTCAACCGTTGTTGCCACAAGCGCCATACCGACCAGCTGCGTCGTTCCTCCTGCGCGTCCAACCACGGTGTAGGCAAGCTCCTCTCCGTTCAAGGTCAGAACCAGCTGCCCCGCCTCGGTCACGCTGACCTGGAATAGCACCTGGTAGACGCCAATCGGCGAAAGCAGGAAGGAGGAATCGTCCAAGCGCCCAATATTGGCGTTGGCAATAGGGCCGTTCTGAGGGAAAGCAACGTCAGTAGCGGGCGCTACCGTCGCCGCATTGTCGGGCGGCATCAGCGCATAAAAATCGGCATAACTCAGAACACCGCCGGGAATCCCCTGGGGTCCCTGAGGACCAGCGGGACCGACTTCACCCTGAGGTCCTTGAGGACCTGCAGGACCGACGGCACCTTGTGCGCCTTGTGGACCCTGCGGTCCCACGGGACCCGTCGCACCCGTTAACCCTCGGGGACCGACAGGCCCGATAGGACCCTGCGCGCCTTGGGGACCCATCGGACCTCTTGGGCCAACAGGTCCCGGTGGGCAAACTACGCAGGGATTTTCATCCTCCCCGTGACAGGAACGGTGACAGCGGCATCTATTTTGTCCGGCATTGGAATAGCGGAAATTGGTACTTCGTACAGACTGATTTTTTTCACACATAAAAAAACCTCCCTTGTAGATTTTGGTGAAGCACCAATACAGTATATGTCCCCCCTTGCAAAACGGATAATGCGTCATTTGAAAGAGCGTTCTTTGTCCTTTCTGTTATAAATTTGGATTTTTTGAAAAAAACTTTACAGCAAACTTGACAGATGACAATTTTTGCGCTATAATACGGAGGATGTATAGCATAGGCAAGAGAGAGTAGTACGAACCCGTTTTAACGAGGCAAATTTCCCAAGGCACGTCAGTTGCCTTTCTCGCAATATTGTATATTGCGTCGAAATCCAACCTCGTTCCCCGAAAAATTTTCTCTCGTTAAAATTCGCGGAACTCGTGAGCCTGCGTTTTCAGCGTTTTTACGCTCTGAAACGTATACGGAAGAAGTAAAATATTGACAGGAAAACAGGGAGCTTGGTATGGATACCCAATTAAAGGAACAGATATTAAAATTGAAA
>JAFTSW010000034.1 GCA_017467085.1 Clostridia bacterium
AATCATACGCTCCTTCTTGGTGGTGATGATCTTGATAACGGGGGGCTGGATGATAGGCACCAGCGCCATATAGGAATACGCAGCCACGGTGATAGCACCAATGTATTTGGCGTTTGCGGTGCCGCCCAAGAGGGTGTTGGCAACTACGATGGAGGTAGGACCGTCAGCCGCGCCGATGATGGAGATAGACGCCGCCACCTCGGGAGCGAAGAACATGGCCGCCATACAGAGAGTAAAGAAGATACCGAACTGGGCAGCCGCGCCGAAAATCATCAGCTTGGGGTTGGTAAGCAGCGGACCGAAGTCAATCATAGCGCCGATGCCGATAAAGAGAATCAAGGGGAACAGCTCGTTGGCGATACCCGCGTTATACAGGGACTCCAGGGGCTCAGCAATGCCGCTTCCGGGGAAGTTCATCAAAATGGCGCCAAAGCCGATGGGCAAAAGCAGCGTCGGCTCCATACCCTTTTTGATAGCGAGGTAAATCAGCACAGCGCCGATAGCCCACATAATAAACATTTTCCAGTTGCCGTTTTCACCGAATGCTAAAATCGGCGCAAAAAGCTTTTGTAATTCTTCCATTCCAAAGTCCTTTCTTTTTCAAAAGAATCAACGTTTATAGGTGGTAAATCACACCAAAGGATAGTATACCATAATTTGTTAGAAAAAACAAGCCCTTTTTGAAAAAGAGTGCAAAAAGGCGCCGCGAAAGGCGGCGCCTGTGACATTAAAACAGATTGAACAGGTTAAAGGACAAAACCAGGGAAGCGAATACGATGGAGATGGTGGAAAGTAGCTTAATGAGAATATTGATGGAGGGGCCCGCGGTGTCCTTGAAGGGGTCACCCACCGTATCACCCACAACGGCAGCCTTGTGGCAGGAGCTACCCTTGCCGCCGTGGTTGCCGCCCTCGATATATTTCTTGGCGTTGTCCCAGGCGCCGCCCGCGTTGGACATAAAGAGAGAAAGCAGGAAGCCCGTGACCGTGGCACCTGCCAGCATACCCACCACACCGTTGGGGCCAAGCAGAATACCCGTAGCAACGGGCGCCAAAACGGTAATAACGGTAGGCAAAATCATCTGGCGCAGACTTGCCTTGGTGCAAAGGTCAACGCAGGAGGCGTAGTCGGGCTCTGCCTTGCCCTCCATCAGCCCCGTGATGTGGTGGAACTGTCTTCTGACCTCTCGCACGATGCTTTGGGCGGCGTTTCCAACGGAGTTCATCGTCAGCGCCGCAAAGATAAAGGGCAAGCAGCCGCCAATGAAAAGACCCACTAAAACCGCAGGGTTATTTAAGGAAAGATTGAGAGAGAAGGCGGGGTTCAGCCGCTTAACCTCGTTGACGTAGGAAACCATCAGCGCCAGCGCCGTCAGAGCGGCGGAGCCGGAGGCAAAGCCCTTGCCCGTTGCGGCGGTGGTGTTGCCTAAGGCGTCAAGGGCATCGGTTCTGTGGCGCACCTCAGGCTCCAGCCCTGCCATCTCGGCAATGCCGCCTGCGTTGTCCGCAATGGGACCGTAGGCGTCCGTAGCAAGGGTGATACCCAGGGTAGACAGCATACCCACTGCCGCCAAGGCGATGCCGTAAAGACCGACCTCGGGGTTGGCAATGGAGCCGCCTGCCACAAAGAAGGCAATGAGAATACAAGCCGCCACGATGAGAATAGGCGCCAGGGTGGAAAGCATACCCAGGCTGACGCCGCCGATAATGATGGTGGCAGAGCCCGTTTCGGACTTTTCCGCCAGATTCTTGGTGGGACGGTAGGAGTCGGAGGTGAAGTATTCGGTAAAGAAGCCAATCAGAACACCCGATACCAGACCTGCCAGAATGGCAAAGTAAATGCCGATGTAGGAGATACCCAACACGAAGTAAACCAGGAAGAAGGAGGCAACGGCAATCAGAACGGCAGAGAGGTTGGTGCCCTTGCGCAGGGCAGAGAGAAGCTTCTTTTGGGAGGCGTTCTCGTCGGTGCGGACGAAGAAGGAGCCGATAACCGAGCAAAGGATACCGATAGCCGCTAACAGCATCGGCACCACAACCGCGCGGAATTCAAGCTCGCCGCCCAGCGCCGCAAAGCCTAAGGAACAGGCGGATACCACCGAGCCCACGTAGGACTCGTATAGGTCCGCGCCCATTCCTGCCACGTCACCCACGTTGTCGCCCACGTTGTCGGCAATCACCGCAGGGTTGCGAGGGTCGTCCTCGGGAATGCCTGCCTCCACCTTACCCACAAGGTCGGCGCCAACGTCGGCGGCCTTGGTGAAAATGCCGCCGCCCACACGGGCAAACAGCGCCATAGAGGAGGCGCCCATACCGAAGGTCAGCATAGCGGAGGTGATTTGCTCTAAGGATGCAAGGCGGAAAACGTACCGCAGAAGAAGATACCAGACGGAAATATCAAAGAGCCCAAGACCAACCACCACGAAGCCCATTACAGACCCTGCGGAGAAGGCGATGCGAAGACCGCCGTTGAGGCTCTTGCGGCAGGCGTTGGCGGTACGGGCGTTGGAGGCGGTGGCAATCTTCATACCGATAAAGCCCGAAAGCCCCGAAAAAATGCCGCCTGTCAAAAAAGCGAAGGGGGTAAAAATGTTCAAGGCGCCAAAGAGTGCCATCATCAAAAGAATGATAAAAAGAATGCCGAAGAACACGGCGACCACGGAGTATTGGCGCTTCAGGTAGGCGTTGGCGCCCGTGCGGATAGAAAGGGAAATCTTCTTCATTAAATCCGTTCCCTCGTCTGCCTTCAGCACTCTCTTGGCGGTGAACAGGGCAAACAGAAGCGCCGCAACGGCGCAAACGAATGTCAGGATAACCGATAATCGTTCCATTTTACTTGTTTTTTCTCCTACTAACTCTATTTTCTATATAGTATTTCCAAGCTCTTGTGTAAATCCTCAACGGTAAAATAGATGATACCTTAAATTCCCTTTTTTGTCAAGGGATTTTCGGCCTCGAAATGCAAGATGAGCGTTTTGCACTTGCAAAACAGCAGGAAAAATGTCAGTTTTTTTATAAATATGAAAAAAAATGAAATGTTAGTTAAATCAACTTGCAAAATATAGAAGTGAAAGCGCAAGGGGGGAACAAGCGCCGCGTAAAGAGCGGAAAAAGCAAGACGGCATAGGACTTTTTCGCTGCTTCTCTTTTTGCCCTCCGTCCATCGAAGGACGCCAAACCACCCCAAGGAACACCCTCGCCGCTCCCTGAAAGTGGCATTCAGAGGGTTTTCCTATCGTTTGATAAAAAGACGGAAAATAATCAAAACAATCACGCCGAGAGCGAAACAATCAAGAAAAACGAAAAAAACAGGGAATTTTGGCAAAAAAAGGGGGCAAAACGAAAATAAAACAATCAAAAAATCAAAAAGCCCTTGACAAAAAAGGGAGAATGGCTATATAATGAGCGTGCGAAAACAAACGACAAGTGAATAGTCAGGGGTGCTTTCGGGCTGAGATGGAGAAATCCAAACCCTTTAACCTGATACGGATAATGCCGGCGTAGGTAGACAAGAGGGACCACACGGCTATTACGTGTGGTTTTGTTTTTAGTAAAAGGAAAAGAGGTTTCGTTATGGAACAACGGAAAACCAAAATCCAAACGCTTGTCATTTGTAGCGTTATGGTGGCGCTATCGGTAGCGCTGAGCTTTTTTACCCTTTGGGAAATGCCCATGGGCGGGTCTGTCACCCCTGCCTCTATGCTTCCCATTCTGCTGATTGGCGTGATGTACGGCTCCCGCTGGGGCTTGGGCAGCGCCTTCGTCTACTCTCTTTTTCAGCTTTTCCAGGCGCTGATTAAGGGCAACGTGTTCGTCTACTGCCAGACGGCTTGGGCGATTATTATTTGCGTCCTGTTTGATTATATCGTTCCCTTTGGCGTTTTGGGGCTTTCGGGGCTCTTCCGCAAGCTTTCCGTTGGAAAATGGAAGCACTTCGGCATTTATCTGGGTATGACGGCGTGCGTCTTTGTGCGCTTCCTTTGCCACTTCCTCACGGGCATCACCATCTGGGGACAGTGGGACGATGGCGTCTGGGGCGGTATCATCTATTCTATCAGCTATAACGGCACCTACCTTTTGCCCGATTTTCTCATTGCCGTGGCGGTGGGTGTGCTTCTGATAGAAAACAAGGCGTTTCAGCGTCTTTGGAAATAAGCCGACTTGACAAACGCAAAATAAAATGCTATAATTCCTCTATAACAGGGCGGTGCAATCGCGCTATATCATGCCGAAAGGTCGTATAGTGAGGAAAGTCCGGGCTTCATAGGGCAGGATAACGGATAACGTCCGCCGAGGGTAACCTTAGGAACAGTGCAACAGAAATAAACCGCCGCGCAAGCGGTAAGGATGGAAAGGCGAGGTAAGAGCTCACCATCCCCTCGGTAACGGGGGGAGTCATGTAAACTCTATCCGAAGCAACACCGTGGGAACGGCTTTTGTCGGCGACTGCCCGTCGCATTTCCCTGGGTGGCAACGCATATGCGTAAGCCTCTTGGTAACAAGGGGCGCAGATAGATGATTGCAGTCTGCGCAAGCAGGCACAGAACCCGGCTTACAAGCCCTGTTATGTTTTATTAGCCTTTGAGACGGGTTATAGTATCACAAAAAGCGAAGGCTACCCCTTCGCTTTTTTCTGTTTGGGAAAGGACGGCGCTATGTTTAAGATTTTAATCGTAGAGGATGATAAGGAGCTGCGAGAGCTTTTCTCGGCATTTTTGTCCGACAACGGCTTCTCCGTCTTTGCCGCCGAGGACGGCAGGGAGGCGCTCTTTGTTATGGAGACGCAGTTCGTGGATTTGGTGGTCACCGATATTATGATGCCCCATATGGACGGCTATGAGCTGACGCGACAGGTCCGCGCCGCCTATCCCGCCCTTCCCATTCTGATGATTACCGCCAAGAACGGCTTGGATTATAAGAGCGAGGGCTTCCAAAGCGGAACGGATGACTATATGGTCAAGCCCGTGGATTTGCCCGAGCTTCTTTGGCGTGTCAAGGCGCTGCTTCGCCGCTCCCAAAGCATTCATACCAAAACCGTCACGCTGGGCAAAACCGTTCTGCATTTTGATTCCTATACGGTGGAGCGGGAGGGAGAGGAGCAGGTTCTGCCCCCTAAGGAGTTTATGCTGCTCTATAAGCTTTTGGCAAGCCCCGGGCGCACCTTTACCCGTAACCAGTTGATGGACGAAATATGGGGAATGGATTCCTCTGCCACCGACCATACCTTAGAGGTACATATCGGGCGCCTGCGTGATAAATGCAAGGACAACCCCGATTTTTCCATCGTCACGGTGCGTGGGCTTGGGTACAAGGCAACGGAAAAGGAGAATAAGGTATGAAAAAAATCAGATTGCCCCGCCCCCAGCGCCTGCGGCTGGTCTTCAGCTTTTTGGTCTTTCTCATCAGCTTGGCATCCACGGTCCTGGTAACGGGCGCCTTGGAGATTCTTCTGGCGGTGAAGGTTTTCCCCAACGAGCCCTCCTTTCTGGTGCTTGCCTTCGTGCTGGCGCCAAGCGTTGTGTTCGCCACCCTCTTCGGGCGTCTGTTCGGCAAGCGCTTTTTCCATTCCATTGACAACATCAAGGACGCCATGCAAAAGGTGGCAGAGGGGGATTTTACCGTCACTCTGTCGGAAAACTCCCGTGTGGCAGAGCTACGGGATATGGCGCATTGCTTTAACCTGATGGTCAAGCAGCTGGGTGCTATGGAGGTAATGCACAAGGACTTCGTCCGCAACGTGTCCCACGAGTTCAAAACCCCGCTTTCCGCTATTTCTGGCTATGCAACCCTGTTGCAGGCAGAGGATTTAAGCGAGGAAAAGCGTATTGCCTACGCCGAGAAAATCGCCCTCAGTACAAGCCGTCTGAGCAGTATGACGGGGAACGTGCTGGCGCTTTCCCAGCTGGAGAACAGCGGCATTTCCATTCCTAAAACCCGTTTTTCTCTGGACGAGCAGCTGCGAAGGGTGCTTTTGCTTTACGAAAAGCAATGGAGCGATAAAAACATAGAAATCCAGATGGAGGGGGAAGCCTACGAGGGCTACGGCTATGAGGAGCTGCTCTTCCAGGTGTGGCAAAATATTGTGGGCAATGCCATCAAGTTTACCGATAAAAACGGGTGCATTTCCATTCGTTGGACGGGGGATAACAAGACCTTCTCCGTTTCCGTAGAGGACAACGGCGTTGGCATCGCCCAGGAGGCACAGCCTCATATTTTCGATAAGTTTTACCAGGCGGACGAGTCCCGTGCCGTTGGTGGCAACGGGCTTGGGCTTGCCCTTGTGAAAAAGATTGTGGATATCCACGGCGGCAGTATTGCGGTGGACTCTGCCATAGGCAGAGGAACCGTCTTTACCGTCTGCTTGCCCGCGGCAGACGCCGCCAGATAAAAAATAAAAAATCCTGCAAACCAACGGCTTGCAGGATTTTTTTGAAGGGCAATTACGCTTCCTTGAAGGCAAGGCCGTACTTGGCTGCCTCGGCAATCAGCGCATCGATAAAGACGGTCAGCTCGCTCTTGGAAAGGGTCTTTTCCTTAGAGGAGAAGGAGAAGCGCAGGGTAATGCTCTCGCCTGCCTCAGACTGGTAGATGTCGGCAACGGAAACGGCGCTCAGCCATTCGCCGCCAACGGTAAACAGAGCCGCCCGCAGGGGGTTAAAGGAAAGGCTTGCCACCTCTCCGTAGAAGGAAAGGTCAATGTCGATGGCGGGGAAGCGGGAGGGCTCGTCATAGCGAAGGTCAAGAGGAGAAAGGGCAGAGAAGGCGTCCATATCAATCTCGGCAAAGGCAACGGCTGCCTTGCGGTCCAGCTTCGCCTTAACGGAGGGATGAGGAACGGAAAGCAGACCAAGGCTCTCACCGCCAACGGTGATTGCAAAGGCGTTGGCAGGGTGCATAAAGCCCTCGGGGTTGTCCATCGCCACGAAGGAGGGGGTGATTCTCTTCACGTCGCGGAAAATGGCAACGATGATATCTCTCACCTGTAAGAAGGCTTCCTCCTCGGTGATGCCCTTGTCATACAGCGCTACCCCCAGGGTCTTTCTCTCGCGGCAGAGTCCCTTTTCGTCATAGCCCTTTACCACGCGGCCAATCTCGAACAGCCCGTAACGGGGCGCAAAGCCGCGGTTCTCCTCCACGAAGGAAAGAAGAGTGGGGGTCATATGAGAGCGCAAAACGGCGTGGTCGGGGGTCTGGGCGTTGATAAGACGCACGTTGTCGGGCAGCTCCATAGCAAGTGCCTTGTAGGCGGCGGCATCGCACCAGATATAGGAATGAACCTCGTGCAGGGCAAAGGTCTTGACCAGAATGTCCTTGACACGGGTGTCATCGCTAAGCCCTCTGTCGGGACGGACAGGGTAGAGGGGGCTGACGGAGGTGGTAATCTCAAAGTTGTCGTAGCCGTAAATACGGGTAACCTCCTCAATCAGGTCAGCCTTAATGGTCACGTCCTTGGTGGAGCGCCAGGAGGGAACGGTGACGGTAAAGGCGTCGCCCCGTCTTTCTATACCGAAGCCCAGGGAGGACAGCGTTTTTTCAATACGGTCAGCGGAAATATCAATGCCCGTGTAGCGGTCAAAGTACGCCTTGTCAATGTCAATGACAACGGTGGGCAGATGGGTGGGATAGCAGTCGGTCGCCGCACTGATAACGGTGGCGCCGGGGTCTATCTCGGTCAGAAGGTGCAGGAAGCGCGCGGAGGCAAGAGCGGCAAGCTCGGGGTCCAGCATCTTCTCGTAGCGCATAGAGGCGTCGGTACGCAGACCCAAAAGGCCCTCGGACTTGCGGATGGAAACGCCGTCAAAGGTGGCGCTCTCCAGAAGCAGGGAGGTGGTATCGTCCTCAATGCCCGACTCCAAGCCGCCCTTGATGCCTGCAATGGCAACGGGCTTCTCGTGGGAGCAAATCATCAGAACACGGTTGTCAACGGTGCGCTCCTCGTGGTCGAGAGTCGTGAAGGTGAAGGGCGCGTCAAAGCGCTGTACCTCAATCTTGTCCACCTTGCGCAAATCAAAGGCGTGCATAGGCTGCCCTAATTCCAGCATCACGTAGTTGGTCAGGTCTGCCAAGAAGTTGATGGCACGGGAGCCGCAGTAGAACAGACGGATACGCATAGCAACGGGGCTCTGGTGACGGGTGATGTTCTCCACCTTCACGCCGATGTAGCGGTATGCGCTCTTGGGGTCGCGGATGTCAATATCCACAGGGGGCAAATGGTTGTACTTGGCAAGGTCTGCCTTTTCAACGGGCAAAAATTCTCTGTCCGCAATGGCGGCAAACTCACGGGCAATGCCGTAATGACCCCAAAGGTCGGGGCGGTTGGTCAAGGACTTGTTGTCTACCTCAAAGATAATATCGTCAATGGGGTAAATCTCCTTCAAATCCTTGCCGAGGGGAAGGTCATCGGGCAGCTCCCAAAGACCTGCGTTGTCCGCCGAAATGCCAAGCTCCGCCTCGGAGCAGCACATACCGTAGGACATATATCCGCCAACCTTGGCGGCGGTGATGGGGGTGCCGCAAACGTGGGCGCCCTCCTTGGCAAAGGCAACCGTCAGACCCTCGCGCACGTTGGGCGCGCCGCAAACGCAGTCCACGATGCCGCTGCCCGTGTCAATCTTCAACAGGTGCAGCTTCTTGGAGGAGGGGTGGTTCTCCACGGAAAGCACACGGGCAACGATAATGCCGTCGGTGTCCTTTCCCTTGTAAATCACCTCCTCCACCTCGGCGGTGGAAAGGGTGAAGCGATGGATTAAAGCGGGAATATCAAGCCCGTCCAGATTGACGAAGTCGCCAATCCAATTCATAGAAACAAACATAGTCTATCTTTTCCTCTCTTTCCTCGTATCAGTTGCTCTCGAACTGCGAGAGGGCCTTCAGATTGCCCGAGTTGAAATCACGGATATCCTTGATACCGTACTTCATCATCGCAAGACGGGTCATACCAAGACCGAAGGCAAAGCCCGTGTATTCCTCAGGGTCAATGCCGCCCTCCTTCAATACGTTGGGGTGAATCATACCGCAGGGGCAAAGCTCAAGCCAGCCGGAGTTCTTGCAGGAGGGACAGCCCTTGCCGCCGCAAATCAGACAGCTGATGTCAAGCTCAAAGCCGGGCTCGGTGAAGGGGAAGAAGCCGGGGCGCAGACGCACCTCAATCTTCTTGCCAAAGACCTCGCTGAGCATAGTCTTCATAAAGTAAATCAGATTGGAGATGGAGATGTTCTTGTCAATCATCATACCCTCCATCTGGAAGAAGGTATTTTCGTGGCAGGCGTCGGTTGCCTCGTTACGGAAGCAGCGCCCGGGGAAGATGGCGCGCAGGGGGGCGCCGTACTTCTTCATAATGTGGTTCTGGGCGGCAGAGGTCTGGGTCTTCAGAAGCTGACCGTTTTCCAGATAATAGGTGTCCTGCATATCACGGGCAGGGTGGTGCTTGGGAATGTTCAGGGATTCAAAGCACTGGTAATCGTCTACGATTTCGGCGTAATCCTCCACGGTGAAGCCCATGCTGGAGAAGATTTCCTCCACATCCCTGGCAATCAGGGTAATAGGGTGATAGGAGCCAATCTGTCTTGCGGCAGGAATGGTGGGGTTGAATTTCTTGGCGTTGCGGATAGCGGCGTCCAAGGCTGCCTTTTCCAGGGCGGCTGCCTTCTGGGAGATAGCCTCCTCAAATTCGCCCTTCAGGGCGTTGATGCTCTGTCCTGCCGCCTTCTTTTCCTCGGGGGACATATCGCGCAGGGACTTCATCAAATCGCTGACGGGGCTCTTCTTTCCAAGAAACGCAACGCGGACAGCCTCTAAGGACTCTCTGTCCGTTGCGGCGTCCAACTGTTCTTGAAAGGTTTTCTTCAGGTTCTCAATCATTTCGTTCAACATAGGGGTAACGGCCTTTCTTACGAATTAAACAATCAAAACAATATATATTATAATGAAAAAAATAAATTTGTCAATCTTATTTGGGAAAACCGCCGATTTTTTTCATAGCGGTGGGAATTACCGCCTCGGGAAGCAGGTCCCTTGGGAGCTTTCCCTCTGCCAGGGCGGCGCGCACAAGGGAGGAGGAAATATGGGCAACCTCCTCGGAAGCAGGCAGAAGCAGAGTGGGGACGCCGCCGTGGGCAAGGTTGTAGTCCGCCATTGCCCTTTCGTAGGCAAAATCCTTCTCGTTCCGCACGCCCTTCAGAATACAGGCAATGCCGTTTTCCTTCACGAAATCCGCCACCATACCCGAGGAGGCGACAACCGTCACGTTGGGGTAGCCCTTGGCTACCGCGCGGAGCATAGAAAGACGCTCCTTTTCGGTGAACAGGTAGGTCTTTTCGGGGTTTCGGAACAGCCCAAGCACTACCTCCTCAAAGAGAGAGGAGGCAAAGGATACAAGCGCCTCGTGTCCTTTTGTAATCGGGTCGAAGCTGCCCGTTATCAGCACGCGGCAAGGCTTTTTTTCCATCATCCTTCTCCTTTTTTGTCAAAGCGCAAGAGGCTCGTAGCGCAAAATGGTGATAACGGCAATGCCGTACCGCTTTTGCTTCAACAGGGAAAGCCCTTCCGGCATCTCGCCCTCAAAAATATCCTCCTCGGCGCTCTCGGTAACGATGAGCGCCCCGGGGTACAAAAGCTCTGCCTTCAAAAGCAGAGAAATGGCGTCCTTTGCCCATTTTTCACGGTAGGGAGGGTCGATATACACGATATGAAAGCGCCCTTCGCCCTTCGCCTTGCGGATATAGTTGCGAAAATCGCTGACCAAAAAACGGGATGCGCCGAAAAGCCCCGTTTTCTGGGCGTTTCTCTTCACCACGTCAATGGCGTCACGGGAGGCGTCCACAAACATCGCGCTCCCCGCGCCCCTGGAAAGCGCCTCCAAGCCCATCTGTCCACAGCCAGCGAACAAATCGAGAAAGGCGCGCCCCTCCAAATCAAATTGCAGGGCGGAAAATACAGCCTCCTTGATTTTGGCGCCTGTGGGACGGGTGGCGTCCCCCGGCAGGGTTTCTAACGCTCGCCCCTTGGCAGAGCCTGTGATAATCTTCATAAGGAATCCTCCTGCGCTTCGGGATGAAAATGGGTATAAACAGCCGCCGCGGCAGGCGCCGTCATCCCCTTGACAGAGGCAAGCTCCTCCACCGAGGCGCTCTTAATGCGGCGCAGATTGCCGAAATAGGCAAGCAAAAGACGGGCTCTTTCCCGTCCGATGCCCGCAATCTCCTCCAAAGAGGAGGTACGCAGGCGCTTGGTCTTGGCGCGCATCACCGCGCTTACGGTAAAGCGGTGCACCTCCTCCTGGAGGCGGTACAGAAAGACGAAAACGCTTTGCTCCCTTAATATGGAAATGGTGCCCTCGCCATCGTGCAGTGCCTCGGTTTTGTGCTTATCGTTTTTCACAAGACCGAATAGGGGCACGGAAATGCCCATCTCCGCTAAAATCTCCCGTCCCACGCGCACGTGCTGCTTGCCGCCGTCCAGCAAAATCAGGTCGGGGTGCTTGCCAAAGTCCTCCTCGTCTGCCCCGTGGGCAAAGCGACGGGACAAAACCTCGCGCATAGCGCCGTAGTCATCGTTAACCACGGTCTTGATATGAAACAGGCGATAGCCCTGGCGGTAGAGCCTGCCGTTTTCCCAGACGATAAGCCCTGCCGTGGTGCCCTCGGCACCCAGAGAGGAAATATCGTACAGCTCAATACGGGTGGGCGTAGCGGATAGGTTAAGAAGGGAAGCAAGCCTTGCGGTGGTTTCCTCCTCACGGGCAACCCGAAGCCCGTATTTCTCGGCTGCCTCCTTTGCGTTTTTCTCTGCCAGGGCGCATAGGGCGCGGCCCTTGCCCCGCTTGGGACAAAGCACGGCAACCCGACGCCCCCGTTTTGCGGAGAGAAAGTCGGAGAGTAAGGATAACTCCTCTGCCTCTACCGAAAAGGCAAGAAGAATTTTCGGGGGGATATCCTCTCCCTCACCGTAATAGGCGGCAATAAAGCCCAAGGCGCTGTTTTCATCCAACACCTCCTGGGCGGGAAAGGTAAAGTCGCGCTTGCGGTTTAAGGCACCGCTTCGCACCGAAAGCATAGAGAGGGCGCCCACGTATTCGTTGCCCGTCATACCCCAGGCGTCTAAAAAGACGCTTGCCTCGTCCAAAACCTTTTGCTTGGCGCCCAGGCTCTCTAAAGCAAGTATGGCGTCACGGAAACGGGCGGCTGCCTCGTATTCCTCCTTCTCCGAGAAGGCGAGCATGGCTTCGCGCAGACTCTCCACCGTCTTGTGGGTGTTGCCCGACAAAACCCCTGCCGCTCCCTTTACCGCCTCGGCGTACTCCTCCTTGGAGCAGGAGGGAAGACAGGGGGCAAGGCAGCGCCCCATCTGCTTGTACAGGCAGGGACGGATTTTTCCCGTTTCCTCGGGAAAGCGGTGATGGCAACGGGGCAGACGGAAGATGCGGCTCACCGTTTCGGCGTTCAGCTTGGCGTCGGAGGCGCTGGCATAGGGACCGAAATAACGGGCGCCGTCATTCCTTCTTGCCCGTGTCACCACGATACGGGGGAAGGGCTCGGCAGTCAAGGCAATATAGGGATAGGACTTGGCGTCCTTCAATTTGATGTTGTAGCGAGGGGCGTATTGCTTGATAAGGGTATTCTCTAAGCTCAGCGCCTCAATCTCGCTGTCGCACACGATGTAGTCAAAGTCGGCAATGCTTGCCACCAGGCGCTTGGTCTTGGGCGTGGCATCACCGTCGGAAAAATATTGGGATACCCTTTGGCGCAGCTTACGGGATTTCCCTACGTAAATCACCGTACCGCCCTTGTTTTTCATCAGGTATACCCCCGGGCAAAGGGGGAGAGAGGCTGCCTTTTGGCGCAGCTCTTCCATGGTTTTGTTCATAAGAAAAAAGTGCGGCAAGCCATAGGCCCGCCGCTACTCCTTGTATATAGTGTGTAAAAGGATTAGCCGCCGCAGCCGTTTTCAATCAGCTCGGCAAGCTCCTCCAGCGCCGCATCCTCGTCCTCACCCGTTGCCATCAGCGTGATACGGGTTCCCTGAGAGATACCCAGATGCAAAACACCGAGAAGGCTCTTGGCATTCACGTCATCGTGACCCTTAATCAGTCTGATGTCGCTCTTGTAGCCGTTGGCCTTTTGGATAAAGTATGTAGCGGGTCTGCCGTGCAGACCTACGGCGTTTTGAAACACAACGTCACGATATTTCATAGCTTTTTTCGCTTTCCTTCGGGAAAGCATCCTTTCTCGGCGATATAAGACCCTGTCGGGGGCAAGGCACCGCCCGAAGCAGAGGCATAATAACGAAGTTGTTCTTTGGTTGTAGAAAAACCCTTCTTATACCCGATAGTATAGCAAAAAAGAAATATAAAATCAATAGGTTTTTGAAAAAAATAAAAGATTTTCATCAAAAAATTTGCTTTTTTGGCGTCAAAGAGGCAAAAAAGGGCGTTTTTCTATGATTTTCCGTCTGCCCAGTGGGAGGCGGGCTCCATTTTCACAATACGCCCCTCCACTATAAAGCGAGAGGAGGAGAGCGTCACCGTTTTGCCAACGGCAAGATAAATCCCCGAGGTGTAAAGACACCCCTCCCGTTGGGTCAAGGGGGCGTAAAAGGAAAGGGAAAGGTCGGAATAGAGGCGCGAGGCGTAGCTCTCCCCCGTTTGGCTGTACCGTCGGCTTGCCTCGGCGTCAAAGGAGAAAAGGCGCCCCTCTGTGTCGGCAAAGGAAAGGCTGTCCCCCTCTGCCATAACCGCCAGAAGCCCCTCTGCCAGCCCGTTTTCCGTTTTCTCCGCCACCACCGTTATCAGGTAGACGCCCTCTGCCTCGGTGGCGTAGGCGCCAAGCCATAGCCGCAGGGCTAAAATCAGTGAAAAAAGCAGGGCAAGGGGGCATAAAAGCCATTTGTTTTTGAAAAATGCGGGCATATTGCTCCTTTCGGCGTCAGGGCGCCTGTTTTTGTACGGCAAGGCAAACCGCCTCCACGGCGCCGCGCCCGTGTAGGGCCAGCTTCTTTCCCACCGCAAGAGGCACGCCCTCTATGCTGTAACCCTCCCCCTTGGGGGTTGCCGTCACCTCTAAGGTAAGAAAGAGGCGCACCCGTCCGTCGGGATAAAGCTCCCCGTTTTCTTCCCCGAGGCTTGGCTCCGTCCGTAGGGCGGCAACCCGTCCAAGAACCGCCTTGGAAACGCCATCGTGCAGGGTATCGCCAAGGGAAAAGGCGGCGGCGGTGTCCCCGTCCGTCACGGCAAAAAGCAAAAGCGTCAGCGGCTCCTCCCTTTCTCCTTGGCAGGACGCCGCCGAAAAAAGAAAAAGGACGGAAAGAAAGACGGCAAAGAGGATTGTAAAGAAAGGTTTACACCTAAAAGCCAACAGAATATCACCCCCGTTTGTGTGGCGTAAAGAAGGTCATCGGACAGCCCGAAGAGAAGAAGAGAAAGCAGGGCGCACCGCAGGGCAAGCGCCGTCTCCCGCTCTGCCAGGGGCAAGGGCGAAAGGAGCGCCTTTGCGCAGGTATAAAGAAGGGTCAAAAGTCCCCCTATCCCCTCGGTTATCAGCAAATGGAGAAAAACCGAGTGGGTATGCTCCACCCGCTCTAACCCTGCGGCAAGATGGGGAAGAAGAAATCGGATAAAGGCTCTCTTGCCCTCCCCCACGCCCAACAGATAAAAGGAGGGCGGCAGGGATAAAAGGGAGCGCCAAAGGGTCAGACGGTAGGAAACCGAGCTGTCCCCACGGAGAATAGCAAGAAGGCGCTCGGTGAAGGCGGCAGGCATCACTATAAAAAAAGCAGGTAAAAGGGATAGCGCTAAGGCAAAGGGAAAGAGGCTTTTCTGCCGCAAGGAGAGAAAGAGAAGCGCCCCCAAGGCGGCGGCAAGCCAGGCGCCGCGGCAAAGGGTCAGGGCAAGCCCCAAAAGGGAAAAAAGAAGTGAAAGAAGAAAGAGAAGCCTCCATCGCCCTGCCTCCTTTGAAAGAGCGAAAAGATTGCCCGGGACGGAGGGCAGAAGAAAGGCGGCAAGCAGGTTGGGGTTGCCAAAGAAAACGGCGCTTCTGCCAAAGGCGGCGTAGCTGTGAGAGGCGTCAATAAAGCCCTGTGCGCCGCCGCCCGTTAAAAGCGAAAGAAGGGCAAAGACGCCAAGCACGCCCCCAAGCAGCCCGTAAAGCCGTAAAAGCGCCGTGGGCGAATGGGGAAGAAGAAAGGGCAAAAGCGCCGCCAAAAAGCAGAGAAGGGGCAAAAGCGCCGAGGCGTCCTCTAAAAGCAAAAGAGGCGAAAGGGCGCCCAAGAGGAAAAAGCCGCCCAAGAGCCAAAGGGAAGAGGGAAGGTGGGTAAGGGCTTTCCCGTTTTGAAAAAGCCCAAGGGCAAGCAAAAGAAGCAATAGGCTCAATAGACACGCCGAGGCGTGAGGCAAGAGCGAAAGGGACGGAATGGCGAAAAGAAAAAGAAAGGGCAGAAGCGATAAAGTCGCTTTCTGCCTCGTTGTCTTATCGGGGTTAGCTGTGGAAAATCGAAGAAGAGAGGGGGGCGTGCCGCCGTCCGCCTTTGGGGGTATGCCCCTTTTCATAGGTTATTCCTCTCCTTCTGCCTTGGGCTTCTTTTTTCTGCGCGGCTTCTTCACCTTGGGGGGATGCGCGGCGATGTACGCCTCGTATAGGTCGGGGCGGCGCTCACGGGTCAAGGCAAGCGCCTGCTCCTCTCGCCATTGGCGAATATTCTCGTGATGCCCCGAGAGCAATACGGGGGGCACCGTTCTTCCGCGGAATTCTACGGGTCGGGTGTATTGGGGGTACTCCAAAAGCCCCCCCGCAATGCTTTCCTCCTCGTAGGCGATGGAGGCGGGCAAAACCCCGTCAATCAGACGGGAAACGGCGTCCACCACCAGGCAGGCAGGCAATTCTCCTCCCGTCAGCACGTAGTCGCCAACCGAAAGCTCCTCGTCCACTATTTCCTCGATGGCGCGCTGGTCGATGCCCTCGTAATGACCGCAAAGAAGAATCAAGCGGTCAAGGGAGGCGTATTCCTTCGCCACCTCCTGGGTGAAGGCGCGCCCCTTGGGGGAGAGATAAACGCAACGCCGCCGCTCGTCCGCAGGGGCGTTTTCCACAATGGCATCGTAGCAACGGCAAATAGGGGGCGCCGCCATCAGCATACCCATACCGCCCCCAAAGGGGGTATCGTCCACGTTGTTGTGCTTGTTGCAGGCGTGGTCACGGATATTGTGGCAGGCGACCTCAATACAGCCGCTTTTTTGGGCGCGCCCGATAATGCTGGCGTCTAAAACGGTGCGCACCATATCGGGAAACAGCGTCATAATGTCAAATTTCATAGCAAACCTCTTTCGGGCTTAATAGAAAAATCCCTTGATGGGGCGGATATAAACACCGCTTTCCACGTCTACCTTCACCAAAAACTCCTTGACCGCAGGGAAAAGAACCTCCTTGCCGTCGGGGGTCTTGACGGTGTACATATCCGAGGAGGGCATCGTGTCCACCTTGATAACCTCCCCGTAGCATACGCCCGTGTCGGCGTCGATAACGGGAAGCCCGATGATATCCGCTAAAAAGTAAGCGCCCTTCTGTAAGGGAATGTCCTCTCGCAGGGCGAAAAGCTGCTTTTCCTTCAAAAGGATGGCGTCCTCCATGGTTTCAACGCCCTCCAAGCGCAAAAGCACGAATCCCTTGGCAACGGATGCGGACAACACACGCCGCATAACGAAATTTCCTTCCTTGTCCTGCAGAAGGATGCGTTGCAGGGATGCTAAAACCTTTGGGCTGTCGCAGTAGGATTCTGCCTTCACGACGCCCTTGACGCCGTGGGTATTGATGATTTTTCCGCAAAGTAACTGTTTTTCCTTCATACCGTCATTGTAGCACAGAGAGGCGGCTTTCGTCAAGTCCTCTTTTGCGCCTTTTCCCGTAAAAGCCGCGAATAGAGAGAGGCATATGCCGCGGCGGTGTCCCGAAAGGAGGGAAGCAGGGCGGCGCGCCGAAGGGCAAGCGCCCCCTGTCGGCGGCGTGCCTTTGCATCCCGTAGGGAAAGCAATAGAGCGGCAAGCGCCCCCTCGTCCCCCGGAGGGAAAAGCAGTCCGCCCTCCCCCACGCGCTCACGGTTGCCGGGGCAGTCGGAGGCAAGGGTGGGGATGCCTGCGCTCATTCCCTCCGCCAAAGCAAGAGAGGCGGTTTCGTCCGAAAGGGATGCGGAAAGGTGTATATCCAAGGCGTGATAAAAGGGACGCACCTCGTGGGAATAGCCTAAAAAGCGGACTCTTTCGGCAATGCCAAGCTCCCTTGCCGCCTTTTGCAGGGCTTGGCGCTCGGGGCCCTCCCCTAAAAGGAGAAAGAGAAAGCGCCCGTCCTCATCAAGCACCCGTCTGGCTGCCGCAAGCAGCGAGGCGTGCCCCTTTACCTTGGCAAGCCTGCCGCAAAGTCCTACCGCCAGCGCCCCCTCCTCTATTCCAAGGCGCCGCCTTGCCGCCTTTTTCTCCTCTTTTGTGGGAACACCCTGGGGAAGGTAGCCGTTGGGAATAGAGAAAAGCGCGCTTTGCGGCACGCCTGCCTCTGCCAAACGGGTAGCCCCGTAAAGGGAGGGGCAAACGGTGGCGTCGGTGAGGCGGCGGTATAGGGCAACCGAGGGAGGAAAGGCGGAAAAGGGGGTGTCACAGTGACGGGTGGCAAGAATGGGCGCCTTGGTAAACAGCCGCGCCGCCAGCTTGGCGGAAAACGCCCCGTGGGCGTGAAGCAGGTCACAGGGGTGGCGGCGCAAAAGCTTTGCCACCGAGGAAAAAAGAGAAAAAGAAAGGGAGGCCTCAGGGACCTCCCGTATGGGAAAAATCGGAATATGATGACGGGAGAAAAGGGGGCATAGGGCGCCATCCTCGGGCAAAAGCACCAAGGAAGGAAAGCACGCAGGGTCGGTATATTCCAGCAGGTGCAAAAGAAAGAGCCCCGCGCCGCCTATCTCCTTGTCCGTAATCACGTGATAAATCAGAGGCATACCTCTATTTTTTCCGCTTTTGCCTGAAATATGCGGATAAAACCTGGCGGCATTCCTCCTCGCAAACGCCGCCGAGGACGGTGGGATGGAAAAAGTTGGGAGCCTCCGCCAGATTCAGAGCGCCTCCGAAGGCGCCGTTCTTTTCATCGTATGCGCCGAACACCACGCGCTCAATTCTGGCGTGAATAATGGCACCCGCGCACATAGGGCAGGGCTCCAGCGTTACGTACAGGGTGCTTTCGGGAAGCCGCCAGCCGCCAAGGGCGCGGCAAGCCGCCTCAATGGCAACGATTTCGGCGTGATGGGTCGCCATACGGGCAAGCTCCCGCTCGTTTCTGCCGCAGGCGATAATCTCGCCCCGTCGCACGATGATGGCGCCAACGGGCACCTCGTCCATCGCCGCCGCCTCCCTTGCCAGGGCAAGCGCCTTTTGCATATAGTCAAAATCCGTCATTTTTCCTTATCCTTTCCAAAGGGCAAACAGCACCGTCAGTATCAAAAAGAGCCAAAGGGGAGAGCGAAGGGCGCCAAGAAAAAGGGCGCGCCTGCCTCCTTTATCCGCAAGGCAAGATTTGAGGGCGTCGGGAAGCAGGGGCTCTCCCTTCCGTCTTTTGTACAGGAGAAGCACCGCCGCCGACAGAAGAAACAGCCCCAAAAGCCCGCCTGCTAAAAGAGGAAGGGGAAGAACGGGCGCCAAAAGCAGGGAGCAAAGGTTGTTGCCAAGATGCATGGCACAGGGCAAAAGAAAGGAGCCGCTTGCCAGTGCCGCTATTCCTAAAAGCAGTCCCGCTACGAAAGCGTAGGGCATTTGGTAAAAATCGGCGTGAAGCAGGGCGAAAAGCAGGGCGCTCAGCAGTACCGCGCCCCCGTAGCCTCCCTCCCCCCGCAAGGAGGAAAGCAGATAATGCCGAAAGAAAAGCTCCTCAAAAAGAGCAGGCAAAAGGGCAGAGAAAAGAAGCCCGTACCAAAGGGGCAAGGAGGTGTCCGAGGGGGAGGGGGGAACAATTTGTCCCCAACCTGCCGCAATCAGAAGCGAGCAAAGGGGGAGAAGAAAAAAGAGGGGTAGGACGAAAAGCCCGTTTTGGGGCTTTCGGAGGAGAGGACGCCCCCTTTCCTTTTCCGTCAGGGTGGGAAGGAGCATCGCAAGAAGCAGGGGAAGCTCGGCAAGCGCCGAGAAAAGAAGATTGCCCCTTGGCAAAATTCCCCCAAGGCACATAGCAAGCAGGACCAAAAGCAGGTAGAAGGACGCCGTTTTCAAGGGGCGCCCGTAGGATGAGGGCTTCATAGGACTCCTTTCCTTCGCGGAGCGAATAGAATGTAAAATCGAAAAAAACCGTCAAAAGCGGTTGAAAAACGGCAAAAGCCGTGCTATAATGCAAGAAGAGGAAAGCCGTAAGCAGGCGAAAGTCCTCCGAAAGGCTACCTCAACAGAAAGGAATGTTCGTATATGGCAGTAGTAACCAACGCGGTGCGGCTTTTGCGCGCGGCAGGCGTCCCCTTTGAAACCAGGGAGTACGAGGTGGACGAGAGCGACCTTTCGGGGGTGCATATCGCCCAAAGCCTTGGCATTGATAAGGACACGATGTTCAAAACCTTGGTTGCCCACGCCGAGAAGAATTACTACGTCTTTTGTATTCCCTCGGGGGAGGAGCTGGATTTGAAGAAATGTGCCTCTCTCACGGGCGAAAAGAAGATAGAAATGCTCCCGATGAAGGAGCTGCTTTCTGTGACGGGCTATATCAGAGGGGGCTGCTCTCCCGTGGGAATGAAAAAGAAATTTCCCACCTATATAGACGAGTCTGCCCTGCTGTTTGACGGTATTTACGTCAGCGCGGGAATGCGGGGTCTGCAATTAAAAATCGCGCCCGCCGATTTGATTTCCTTTGCTGCCATAACCGTGGCGGACTTAACCAAATAAAGGAGAAAAAGCTATGTTTGAAACAACCTATCGCTTTTTGCGCTTCCCGGGAGGCAAGGCAAGAGCCTTCACCACCAGCTACGACGACGGTGTCGGAGCGGATTTGCGCCTGATGGAGCTGATGCGGCAGTACGGCATTCGCGGCACCTTTAACCTTAACTATCACGTAGTGTCGGACGAGGATATTGACGTGGCGGAAAAGCCCACCTACCGTCTTTCCCGTCGCCAGCTTGCCACCTATTATCAGGATTTTGAGATCGCCATCCACGGCGCCACCCATCCCTTCTACCGTGACCTTCCCACCGCCTCTGCCGTCTATGACATCGTGCGGGACAGAGAGGGCTTAGAGGGAATGTTCGGGCGTATCATTCGGGGGCACGCCTTTGCCAACGGCAGCTATAAAAGAGAAACCTTGGAGGCGTTGCGCCTGTCGGGCATTATTTATGCCAGAACCGTGGGAAGCACAGGGGGCTTTGTCCTGCCCGAGGATTTTCTGGAATTTCATCCCACCTGCCATCACCGCGACCCTCGGCTGTCCTCGCTGCTGGACACCTTCTTAGCGCCTGCCCGCTATGCGGTTTATCCGCGGCTGTTCAGCCTTTGGGGACACGCCTACGAATTTGAAACCGATGGCAACTGGAGCCTTATCGAGGAGGTGTTCAAGAGAGTTGGCGGACGGGAGGAGGTCTATTACGGCGGTATGGAGGAGATTGTATCCTATTGTCTTGCCTACCGTCAGCTGGTTTTCAGTATGGATAGCAAGAGAATTCACAACCCCACCGCAACGCCTATCTGGATTGCCACGGACAGAACGGAAACGGAAAGCATCTGTATTGCCCCCGGCGAAACGGTGGTTATGGATGAAAGGTGATGCCGTTCTGACGGCGGATTTCGTCCATAACCGACAGCGTCATATCGGTATAGACGGCGGCAGGACAGCATTCGCCTGCTAAGGCGGCAGTATAAAAATCGTTGATTTCCTCATACATATTATCGGGAGCGTCGGTTTTCGGCAAGAAAATCGGCGCTTTTTCCTCGCCCTTTACCAAAAAGAGAGAACGGGGATTGGACACCTTGTCCACCAAAATGCCCCCCTCTTCGCCTAAAATAGCAGAGGGAGCGATGGAATTTGCCACCTTGGAGTAGGTGACGGTCACCTCAAAGCCGTCATAGCCTAAAATAGCGGCGCCACAGCATTCAAAGCCGTTCTCTAAGAAGGAGGAGCAACTGCGGATTTCCTTAGGGGCGCCAAAGAGGAAAACGGCGGCAGAGATGGGGTAAATGCCAATGTCAAGCAAAGCGGCATTGCAAAGGGCGGGATTAAAGGCGTTGAGAACGGTGCCCTCCAAAAAGGGCTTGTAGCGGGAGGAGTATTGGGAAAAATCCAGTACCGCGCCCCGTACCCTGCCAATGTGGGCAAGGGCGTCCTTGACCCTGTGCCAGGCGTCGGCGTGAATGGGGCGCATGGCCTCCATCAGCGTTTTGCCTGCCCGAAGGGCGGCTTCCTTCATGTCCTGCCAGTCCGCAAGAGAAGGGGCGGCAGGCTTCTCAACCAATACGTGCTTGCCCCCCGCAAGCGCCAACAGGGTCTGCTCCTTGTGCAAAAAATTGGGAGAGGCGATATAGACCGCGTCAATATCCGAGGACAAAAAGGCGTCCATATCGGTATACACCTCTTTTATACCGTGCTTGGCGGCAAAGGCACCGCCTGCCTTTTCTGTCCGTGAATAAACGGCTGTCGCCGAAGCCTTTGTAAAGGGCAGGGCGGCAACGAAGTTATCGCTGATAAAGTTGGTGCCGATAATACCGAAACGCATAAGACCTCCTGCAGGAGAAGCCTCTCCCTTTTGTTTCTTCTTTATTTATTTTAACACGGACGGGGCAAAAAAACAAGTCATTTTCAAAAGAAAAGGGCTCCCTCCACGGTCTTGGAGAGTGCCCTTGCGTTATGTTGGCTTACAGCGCCTGTAAATTTTCTCTTTCCCGCTTCATTTTCTTGTAGCGACAAGCCAGATAAATGCTTTGAGGAATACAGGACAGGAACCAGGAAATGGGGTAGGAGAGGAACAAAATGCGGTACTGCACGAAAACGTCTGTAAAAATGGTCGAAAGATAGGGCAATACCAGAAATACCCATAAAACACGGATGCCGAACACGGCGGAGATGGAAAAGACCATCGGCCAGAAGGAGGCGCCAAGTCCGCGGGAGCAGTAAATCAGGGTGTCCATAATGCCGCAAATAAAGTAGGGAAGCAGAACGCACATCATACGGTTGACGCCAAAGGCAACCGCCAAATCCTCCCCCTGTCCTAAATACAGGGAAAGCAGAGGACGGGCAAGAAGAAAGGTGGCGCCGCCCATCACGATGCCCACCGCCGATACCAACAAGACGTTGTTGAAAATGATGCGCTTGATGCGGTCATACTTGCCCGCGCCCCTGTTCTGCCCGATGAAAATCAGACTTGCCTGCACCACCGAGTTCATAGCCACGTAGGTGAAGCCCTCAATGCTGGCGGCAGAGGAGGAGCCCGAAACACCTGCCACGCCAAAGGTGTTGACGCTGGATTGAATGGTCACGTTGGCAACGCTGAACGCCATGCTGTTCAAGGCGATGGGAATGCCGGCGTTGAGAATACGGGCGAATTTGTTGTTGTACATCCGCAGCCTTGTAAAGTAAAGGTGACAGGGATGCTCCATGGGCAAGCGGTGCAGATAGCGCACGCAAAGAATGGCGGAAAGTACCTGGGAGGAGAGGGTGGCAATGGCAACCCCTGCCACGCCCATATGAAAGCCTGCCACAAAGACCACGTTCAGCGCCACGTTAGCCACACCCGAAATCGCCAGATAAATCAAGGGGCTTTTCGTGTTGCCGATGGTGCGGATGATGTTGGCGGTATAGTTGTATAGCAAAGTAGCGGGGAAGCCCAAGAAGATAATCTTTAAGTAGAGAGTCGAGCGCTCTAAAATAATGGGGTCGGTTTTGAGCAGACGCAAAAGCGGCTCAGCGGTGAAAAAGCCAAGGACGCCCATTAAAACGCCGATAACAAGAGCGGTGACAACGGAGGTATGGGTGTATTCAAACGCCTCCTTGTGGTTCTTGGCGCCTAACTGCACCGAAAGACACATGCTGGTGCCCGAGGACAGGCTGATGGAAAGGTTGGAAAAGAGATTGTAAAGAGAGGTTGTCGCGCCCACGGCGGCAACAGCCTCCAAGCCGTCAAACTGCCCCACCACGATAATGTCCGCCGCGTTGTACACCAGCTGGAGCATGTTGGTGAGAATCAGCGGAATGGCAAATAAAATGACCCTCTGCAAAATGGGGTCGTTAAGCATATCAATTTCCTTGCGTCGCGCTGCTTGCTTTTGCATTGTTTCCTCGCCTTTCCGAAGCGAAAGCCTCTTACTGCCAAAAGTATACCACCAAAGAAATTAAAAGTCAATATAAGAAGCCAATAAAAAAAGCAAGCAAAGCTTGCTTTTTTGCTTGGCTAGCCGTAGCGGCGTCTGTATTCCTTGGGGGTCAGCCCCGTGTTCTTTTTGAAAAACCGTGTGAAGTAGTGAATGCTGTCGAAATGCAGGGCGGCGGAAATCTCCGTAAAGGTGGCAGAGGAGGACACAATCCGCGTCTTTGCCTCCTCTAAGCGCTTTTCCGCCACGTAGGCGGCAACCGTCTTGCCCGTTGCCGCCTTGAATTCACGGCAAAGGGTGGTGCGGTTGGTGCCAAAGAGAAAGGAAAGCTCGTTCAGGGTGATTTTCTCGGTGTACTTGGTGTTGAGATACTCCACAATCTGGTATACCGAAAAGGTGTGCTTCACCCCGTCCGTCTGGCGGCGCTTCGCCCCGTATTCACGGTGCAGGGAAATCAGAAAATGCTCCAAGAGGATTTTCAGCATCTGCTCCGCCCCGTAGGGCTGGTTGGGGTTTTTCTTCATATTGTGGGTGGGGATATTGTGGGGCGGCGCAAAGACGTTGCGCGCCTCCTTCACGATTTCCGCCAAGCGCTTGATTTCGCCCTCCCCCAATTTCAGAGGCTGGGCAAAGGGCGCAAGGCTCTCTCCCTCGTAGGTAAAGCCGATAATGATAACCGCAGGCGCCTTGCCTCCCGCTCGCAAGGCGTGCTTTTCGTTGGGGGCGTGGATTAAAAGGGTGTCCTTCTCCAAGGTCCCCGAAAAGCCCTCGGATAAAATATCCAAGGCGCCGCTTGATACGAAAATCAGCTCGTAAAAGGGATGGCTGTCATATTCGGTGGCAAAGGATTTGTCAAAATCAAAAAAATGCACGTTGGCAATCCCCGTCACCTTCAAGGCGTAGGAAAGGCTCTTTATGGCAAAATTCACCGTGTTTCTCCTCGTTTTCCGTAGCTTGAACGGGGCAGAGGGGTGCCCCGTGTCTACTGCTATTTTACACCAAAAAAATGTATATGTCAATAAATTTTTTTACGATTGTGCAAAAAACATTCACAATAGTGTAAATACAAATTTTGGAGGGTGTAGTATACTCAATACAGAGTAGAACCACCAAAATTTTTTCATCAATTAAAAAGGAGAAGAAAAAATGGAAAGAATTTGCATTCCCGATTGGGAATACCAGGAAAGAATTCAGAGAGCCGCCGCGTTGATTCGCGAAAGAGGTCTTGACGTTATGCTGGTTGCCTCCACCGAGAGCGACTATGCAAACGCCAGATATTTCTCCGGCTTCTGGCCCTTGTTTGAGAGAGCCGGCGTTGCCATCAGCGCTGACGGACAGGCTGCCCTCTTGGTTGGCCCCGAGTCCGCTATTTTCGCAAAGGACTTCGGCAAGCTGGACAAGGTTTTCGTGCTGAAGGAGTTCCGCGAGTCCGCTGACCCCTCCTACCCCGAGCTTATCCCCGACACCTTTGCTGACGTATTCAAGGCTATCGGTGTTACCGGTCAGAAGCTCCGCATCGGTCTGGGAAGCTACGTTGAGTGCACCCTGCCCATCTACGAGGGCTTGAAGGAAGCATATCCCGAAGCATCCATCGAAAAGTGCAACGATATTATGGTATCCCTGCGTCAGATTAAGAGCGAGAACGAGCTTGCTTGTATCCGCGAGGGCTTCCGTATCATCGAGCTTGCTACCAACGAGGTTATCCGTAGCCTGAAGCCCGGCGTTACCGAGCTGCAGATGGTTGGCGTAGCGCAGAGAGTTATCTATGAGAACGGCGCGGAGTACGAGGGCCTTCCTATGTACGTATTCAGCGAGGCAAGCACCCGTCACGCTATCTCCCGTTCCCGTTACAGAGAGATTGGCAAGAACGATATCGTTCAGCTGAACCTCTCCGCTAAGATTGACGGTTATTCTCCTTCCATCGGTTTGCCCGTTGTTATGGGTAAGCTGGAGGGCGAGAGAAGAGAGCTGGTTGACTTCTGCTTGCAGATGCACAACTGGACCTGCGACCAGATTAAGGCTGGCATCGAAGCTTCCTCTATTGCCAAGAAGTTCTATCAGATGTACATCGATGCAGGCTATGAGAAGAACTACGTATACGGTCCCTGCCACGGCACCGGTATGATTGAGGTTGAGGCTCCCTGGATGGAGACCAGCTCCAACTACATGCTGCAGGAAAACATGACCTTCCAGGTAGACACCTTTATCTCCGGCCCCACCTTCGGCTGCCGTTGGGAGAAGGGTATCGCTGTTAAGGAAAACGGTATCGAGTCCTACACCGACTACCTCAAGAAGGGCATCATCGAGCTGGGCTTCTAAGCAAGCCTTGGCTTGTAGCCAAAAAAGACTGCCACGAAGGTGCGTCGCTCATAGGAATTTTTTAGACATTATAAAAAGGATAGCAAAATTTTGCTATCCTTTACTTTTTGCTTTGCAAAACACACGACTTTCTTTTGAAAGTACAGTGTGCTACACTTTTGAAAATTTTCCACAAAAAATATCAACTCGATAAATTGGAATTTGTCACTCTCTCAATTTGAAATCTTATTTCTTTATTACTTTTTTGCACCAAGTACGTTTGTTGCAATTCGGACACTTTAAATAACGGGTAAATCCCCTGTGCATTGCATTCATTGCTTCTTTATAAGTAGGCACTATTTCGCAACCGCAATTTTTGCACTTGTAAGCACCTACGCTGACTTCAAGCTTTAATGCATAGAAGCACGGTATCAAAAATACAATGCAAATCCCAAGAATTGTAACGAGCTGCCATATTCCTTCGGGTATCAAAAATGCGGCAATTAAGAGGCCGGCAAACAGTGCCGTCATGCTTACGATCAAAATTGCCCACATAGAAGACCATATCTTTTTGTTTTTCTTTTCCAACTCTTTTGCCATATCAAGCAAAAGCTGTTCCTTTTTTTGATTGTCGTTTTCCATATTGATTTTCTCCCCACTTAATAATTCATTTACACTGATGCCGAGAATGTCGCACAGCTCAAGCATAATGGCGGTATCGGGCATTGCCTTGCCCGTTTCCCACTTTGATACGGCTCTGTCTGTGATCCCCAATCTTTCTGCCAGTTGCATCTGTGTTAAGCTTGCTTTTTTTCTACGTTCGGCAATAAATTTACCGATTTTAATTTGATCCATAGTAATCTCCATTCTGCCGCTGACGACAGCACAAATAGTAATCGCTAATTTTGCCGTAAAGGCAAATGTTACGCGTGAAAAAGTATATTTTAGACGGAAGTCGTTTTCACGCTATCCTCCTTTCGCCTACAGTATAACCGCAAAAGCACATAAAATCCACACACCGTTGGTTGAGTGAGGAGAAAACAACCACCGGTAGAGTGGATTTCGTGTCGGATTTTTGTTTTTCGTCTTGTTTACGAAGTAATTTTTCTGCACTCGAGATAGAAGCGTTTATCTGCCGCGTGGCCCATCGAGAAGGTTTTGCGAGGCAAAGCACCATCACAGATGACGGTCTTGAACAGCATATCCTTGGTCATTCCGTCGAAGGTGATGCCAAGGGTGTTGTCCTGTCTTGTCAGCGCTTTTACGGTTTCGATGCCGTGAATATAATCTACGGTCACCTCGGGGTGAGCCTTACCGTAAATATCAAGGAAGTTTTGCACCGTTCCCACCGCAAGCTGAGCCTCGGCACTCTTTACCGTGTAGGTTTTGATGATCTCGCCGCCCTGCCAGAGATCAATGATCTGCTCCTCGGCGTTGCCGTGAAGTGCAGACAGGTAGTCGGCAAAGGATCTTGTAAAATCTTCCTTATCGACTTCGAAAAGAACTCTGTATATCGGTTCAAAATCAAGTGCTTCGTCGTGCAGATTGACGATCTCGCAAAGTGCGTAGCGTGCGGGGTGGACGCTTGCCGCATCCTCGCCGATCTCTCTCTTGATCTCCTCGTAAAGCGCCTTTGCCGACGCCAAGGAGTGATTTCCGTCACCCATGGCAAAAAGCAGAGGAGCTGCTTCGACTCCGTATTTTTTATTCATAGCTTCAGCCGTGGCAAGCTTATCAAGCGCCGTATTTATTCCGTCAAAATCCTCGGGAGAGATAAAATATCCTTTAACGTGTCCGCTTTCTGCCATAAGGTCAAAGTCGTATGCCTTCGCATAGCTCTCTGCCTTTGACGAAACGGGTTCGATGACCGTACGATCGGGATCGTCGATAAGTATCATAATATGCGGCATTTCAAACGCCGCGCCGCGACGGATAGCAACTCTTGGCGGTATGCGCTCAAGAACCGTGCCCTCGGTCGCGCGGGTCAGGGTCTGCGAGCCCTTTGAATAGTCGTAATCCTCGAGGTCGATCGCGCCTACGATGCCTCTGCGTACTCTGCCGTCCGACTGCGTGCGCTCGAGATATATCATGGAATTCTCGTGCTCACAAAGGTGATTTGCGAGATATTCGTGCATTTTTTGATTGATCTTTGGAATCAGCTCATTCTCTCTGTCGAGGAACGCCTCGGGAAGCATAAGCTCGAGCGTTGAGGGGCTGTTGCCGACTAGCTCGTACGCTTTCTCCCAATATTCAGACTCGCTGGTATACTGGTCGCAGGCGACTGCCGACCATTTCGTGCCGTCGATCTTATTAAAATCGGGCAATAATATATTTGATGGATAAAGATATGTCTTCATAAAATCGGTTCCTTTCGGGAGGTGGAGTCAACACGATCCTTGCATTGACCTTTACTTGTATTTTACCATAAAGAGCCCCAACAATCAAGCATCTTAATAAAAAATCTCAAAAAACGCGGATTTTTCGTTAATAAAAACACCTTTTTGCGCTCTGAAACTAACTTTTTATTGATAATTGCTATTGACAAAAAAGCCGTTTTTTCATATAATATAGTATACATTGTCGCTTACAGACGAGAAATTGATATTTTTTGTTGCGCCACGGCGCAAGAAAGGCAGATAAATATGAGTCTTAAAGTCGTTAAATTCGGCGGATCATCCCTCGCGGACGCGCAGCATTTCCGTCAGGTCGCCGAGATCATAAAAGCCGACCCCGACCGCAGATACGTCGTCCCCTCCGCGCCCGGAAAGAGATTTTCCGACGATACGAAGGTGACCGATCTCTTTTACACTCTTTTCGAGCTGGTTCGCTCTCACGCCTCCAGCGACGTCATCGACGCTCATTACGAGAAGATCAAGGAGAGATACAATTCAATAATTTCCGAGCTTGGTCTTAATTTCGACCTCTCGGGCGAATATGAGTACATCAAAAACGCTATCCTGCACAATTCGGGACGTGACTTTGCTGCGAGCCGCGGCGAGTACCTCAACGGTCTTATTCTCGCAAAATACATCGGATTTGATTTCATCGATGCAGAGAACGTGGTCTACTTCCGCGAAAACGGAACCTTTGATGAGGACAAGACCAACGACATTCTTTCCCTCGAGCTCAAGGATCACAAGTACGCCGTTATTCCCGGATTCTACGGCATCGCTCCCAACGGCACTATCGTGACCTTTTCTCGCGGCGGATCCGATATTACGGGTTCTATCGTTGCGCGCGCTGCCGAGGCGGATCTTTACGAGAACTGGACCGACGTTTCGGGCTTCCTTATGGCAGACCCCCGTATCATTAGCAATCCCCAACCTATCGACACGATAACCTACCGTGAGCTTCGCGAGCTTTCCTACATGGGCGCGACCGTGCTTCACGAGGATGCGATATTCCCCGTTCGTTACGCGGGTATTCCGATCAATATCAGAAACACCAATCGTCCCGAGGACAAGGGCACGATGATCGTTTCGCAGGCATCGAGCTACGACAGCGAGCACGTTATCACAGGCGTCGCGGGCAAAAAAGGCTTTTCGGTTATAACTATTGAAAAGGATATGATGAACTCCGAAATCGGTTTCGGCCGCAAGGTGCTTGAATGTCTTGAGGACAACGATATATCCTTCGAGCACCTTCCCTCCGGTATCGATACGATGAGTGTTGTAGTATCCACCGCGCAGTTTGATGCTCACAAGGAACGCGTGCTTCAGGCAATCACCCGCCGCACAAAGCCCGACAGCATCAGCATCGAGGACGGTCTTGCTCTCGTTGCCGTTGTTGGTCGAGGAATGGTCAAGGCAAAGGGTACTGCGGCAAGAGTTTTCTCCGCTATATCGAACGCGGGAGTCAACATCCGTATGATCGACCAGGGCTCTTGCGAGCTTAATATCATCGTTGGCGTTGAGGAGCACGATTTCAACACTGCGCTGGGCGCGATCTATAATGAATTCGTAAAATAATTGAACACAAAAAGGAGAAGGGCTTTCAAACCTTCTCCTTTTTGTATTACAGTTCAAATATCTTAACCGATT
>JAFTSW010000035.1 GCA_017467085.1 Clostridia bacterium
GCAGAACTCCCGAGCCTGTATTTTAAGATGATTTTGGTGCTTGGCGAATGCCGCCAAGTACCACTTGGCAAATGAGAAAAGTGCCGAAAGCGCTGAAAATGCAGGCTCGCGAGCGAGTTCGTACTATTCTCTCTTGCCTACGTTGAGGAAAGGCAAGCTCCTTTTTCGCCGTGGACGGCAGATATAATAAAGTGACAAGGAAAGCAGTTTTATGAAGCGTAAATTTCAAGAATGGTTCAGTATTCAACTTGCCAAATATCCGGGAAGAATGGTGCTTTTCGCCATTCTTATATTCAACGTTGTATTTTTCTTTTTTGCGGCGGCTGTTATCAGCCTTCTTTCGCTGAGCGCCAACCTGCCCAACATCAGCTACGTGCGCGCCTTGTATCTGACCGTTACGATGGTGCTGGACGCAGGCTGTATTGGCGAGGTCACCGCAGGCTTTACGGAAACGGGCGTTGCCATCACCGTGGCTTGCCTCGTTATTATCGTGGTTGGTATGATTTCCTTCACGGGTGCCGTGATTGGTTACGTCACCAACTACATTTCCCATTTTATTGAAAGCTCCAATGCGGGCAAGCGCAAGCTTCGCTTGTCTAACCACACCCTCATTCTCAACTGGAACACCCGCGCCTCGGAAATCGTTAACGATCTTTTGTACAGCACCGAGCCTCAGCGCGTGGTTGTTCTGGTATCCTCCCGCAAGGAGGAAATCGAAAAGGAGATTGAGGATCGCCTTTCGGACACTGTCGCGCGCGAGAACAGGGAGCTGGAGGAAAAATACGCCTCTTACCCCTTCTTCAAAAGAAGACGCCTTTTGAGAAAAGAAAAATTCAAGAGAAACTTAACCATCGTTGTGCGCGAGGGCGACGTTTTCTCCTCTAAGCAATTGCAGGACGCTTCCGTGGAGTACGCCAAGGCGGTCATCATTCTCGGAAATGATATCAACAACACGCTTTGTAAGTTCGAGCAGCGAGAAAAGAACGAGGCCTTTGAAAAGGGCAACGCCCAGACCATCAAAACGCTGATGCAGGTTGCCGATATGACCGCGGCGGAGAGCTCCGCGGACAACCAGAGAATCATCGTGGAGATTACGGACGATTGGACCTTGGACTTAGTGGAGCGTATCATTGCCGCCAAGCAGGTGGACGGCAAGTGTAATATCGTGCCCGTGAAGGTCAACAGAGTGCTCGGTCAGATTCTTTCTCAGTTCTCCCTGATGCCCGAGCTGAATATGGTCTATCGCGAGCTTTTCTCCAATAAGGGCGCCGCCTTTTATTCGGTCAAGAAGCCGACGGAGGATGACGATGCCTACATCAAGCGTTACCTTGCGATTCATAAGCACGCCATTCCTCTGACCTTTATGGAGGGCAAGGAGGGCTCGCATATGTATTTCTCTGCCGACAGCGAAAGGGACATTCAAAGAAAATCGACTGTTGAGCCCTCGGACTATTCGGTGAAGCTCAACCGCGATTATTGGATTGTGAAAAAGAACGTCGTTATCCTCGGTCACAACAGCAAGTGCCGCGACATTATGCAGGGCTTTGCGGCCTTTGTCAGCGAATGGGGCCGCGAGGGTGAGGATATCGTCAACCTCATCGTGATTGACGACCAAAAGAACCTGGAAAAGATGGGCTATTATGAGGAATATCCCTTCGTAAAGCGCACCGTTGCCGCCGAAATTTACGATAAAGACCTCATCTGCTCCACCATTGAAGAGTTTGTGGACTCCAACGAGGAGGATACGAGTGTTCTGATTCTTTCGGACGATTCCGCTCTCAGCGAGAATATTGACGCAGGCGCCCTTGCCAACCTCGTGTACGTGCAGGATATCATCAACAGACGCCTGAAGGAGGACCCCTCCTTTGACCCCTACCGCATTGATATGGTGGTGGAGATTATCGACCCCAAGCATCACGATATCGTCAACAGCTATAACGTCAACAACGTGGTTATCAGCAACCGCTATATCAGCAAGATGATTACCCAAATCAGCGAAAAGGAAGCGCTCTTTGAGTTCTATTCCGACATTCTGACCTACGACGCGGAGGGCTCGGACGGCTACCAGAGCAAGGAAATTTACGTCAAGAAGCTGACACGCTTCTTCGAGGAAATCCCCGAAAAATGCACTGCCCGGGAGTTTATCCGCGCGGTATACGATGCCTCTACGGACGAGAGCATTCCAAAGGAAAAGCAAAATCCCACCATTGCGCTTGGCTACGTGAAGCACGGCGGTGAGATGGTGCTGTTCTCGGGCGACCAGGCGCAAATCGAGGTCGAGTTAGAGGAGCGCGACAAGATTATCGTGTTCAGCAATCACTAAAAACGCCGAAGGCTCGAAAAGGGCATAAGGCAAAAAGAAAGCCCCGATGGGCTTGCGCGTTCTCCGTTCAGGACGCAAGGCAAGTCTGTCGGGGCTTTTTGCGCGTATATATGGGCGCAAGCGGAGGTTGGTTGCAGAGCGGCAGACGCGGTTCTTAGGGGCAATGCGCAGCTTGAAAGGCGCCGTTGGCGCTTTGGGACGAGGGGCAAGTCAATGGCTTTTTCGGTTTTTTGGTGTTTTCGGCAGGGGGACTCTAAAAGAACCCGTCCGGGGCGGCGTCGGCGCCCGACGCTAAGAGGGCGTGGGGAGAGATGCCGCAGGCGGCGGCGAGAGCCTCGGTGGAGCCGCCCTTTTCACCGTAAATGATTGCCTCATCCCCCACCTTAACAGGAAGGGCGCCAATGTTGGCAAAGGATTTTTCCATACACACCGAGCCGCAAAGAGGAACGGGTCTGCCGCCAAGGGTGACAAGGGCGCCCGAGGAGGACGCCGTGGGGGGAAGCCCGTGGGCGTAGCCCACGTCCAAAACGGCGACCCGTGTCGATGCAAGCAGGGGCGCGTCCCCATAGCCCACGCTCTCGCCCCGTGGCACCTCCACTATCCGCAGCACCCGAGCCGACAGCCGCTTGACGGGGAGGAAGGGAGCGGGCAGGGGAGAATAGGGGTGACGGGCGCCCCCGAAGGGCGAAAAGGGGGAGACGCCGTAGAGCAAAAGCCCCACTCTTGCCCCGTCAAGCCCCAAAAAGCCCCGTTGCAGAAACGCCGCCGAGGCAGAGAGATGCAGGGTCAAGGGCGCGCCCTTGGGCAGAAGGGAAGCGAAGCGGGAAAAGGCGCGGTACTGCAAGGCAGTGCGGGGAGAGTCGGGCAGGTCGGCGCTGCCCAAATGGGAATAGACCCCCTTTATGGCAAGAGAGGGGGTGGCAAAAAGGGAAAGCAGCTCTCCCGTGTCGGACACACCCAGGCGGTGAAGCCCTGTTTCCAATTTGACCTCACAAGTAAGCGGCAAGGGGGCGGCAAGCCCCTCCCGTTTTGCCGCCGACAGACGGGCAAGAAGGGCGTGTGCCTGCTCCAAGGAAGAGAGGGAGGGGCGCACCTCTGCCAGGGGAAAGGCAGGGTGGGCAACCAGGGGGGAGATATCCTCGGTAGGGGAGAGAAGCAATAAGACGGGACGGGGCGCCGCCCTGCCCACGGGGAGGCTTTGGGGCAAGAGGGACAAAAACGCCAGCGCCTCCTTGACCGAGGCAACGGCAAAGCGGTGGGCGCCCTCCGACAGGAGAGTGGGAAGCACCGCCCCCAGCCCGTGGCCGTAGGCGTTGGATTTTATGACGAAATAGAGGGGCTTGCCCTTCGCCATGGAAAGCAGGGCACGGGCGTTGGCGGCAAGTCGGGAAAGGGAAAGGGCGCACGTCATGGCAGTACCTCCCAGGCGGCGACAGTGAGGGTCGCCTTGCCCCCTTCGCTTTGCAGCGTGACGGAGAGGGGATAGCCGCCCTCCCCCGTTTTGACGGTGGCTTGCCCCCCTTCGGTGGGGAAAACGGCGCCGTCCTTCAGGTAGCGTATGCGCCCCGAGGGGGTCAAGGAAAGCAGGTCAAAGGCGGCAAGCAGGGCTTCTGCCTGCCCCGATACCTCCTCCGTCATACCCTCGTAGGAGAGAAAATAGCGCCCCTCGGCATCGGCAAGCAGGGAAATGCCCGAAAGGGCGTCGGGGGCGGTGAAGGAAAAGCGGCGCGCGCCGTCCTTCTCGCGGCAGAGCGTCCCCTCTACCGTTCTTTCCTCGGCAGAGAAGGTGACGGAGGCGCAAAACGCCTCCCTTGGGTAGAAAAGAAAATCTCCCCTTTGCTCGCAGGAAAGGAGCAAAAGGGAGAGGGCTATTTGACAGAGAGCCAGCAAAACGGAAGCCAAGCGCTTCATCGCATTTCCTCCTTCTATATCCTTTTGGGATATTGTATGCGGAGGAAAGGGAAATATTCCGCCTGCGGCGGAGGGATATAGCCGCCTTCGGCGGAGTGATATTCCTTGCTGGCGCAAGGAGTGATATTGCAGGGCGTTGCCCTGCAGTGATATTCCGCCTGCGGCAGAGTGATATTGCCGCTTTGCGGCAGTGATATTCCTTGCTGGCGCAAGGAGTGATATTGCAGGGCGTTGCCCTGCAGTGATATTCCGCCTGCGGCGGCGTGATATTGCCGCTTTGCGGCAGTGATATTCCTTGCTGGCGCAAGGAGTGATATTGCAGGGCGTTGCCCTGCAGTGATATTCTGCCTGCGGCGGAGTGATATTGCCGCTTTGCGGCAGTGATATTCCTTGCTGGCGCAAGGAGTGATATTGCAGGGCGTTGCCCTGCAGTGATATTCTGCCTGCGGCGGCGTGATATTGCCGCTTTGCGGCGTGATATACAAAGACTATTGACAAAACAGTAAAAATATGCTATAATGAATTACGAAAAAATGTAGAAAACCTATTTTTTTAGTAAGGGGCGCTTATGAAAATCAAAAGACAAAGCTATTTGAACAGGCTCATAAACAAAAAAGGAAACGGTCTGATTAAGGTTGTAACGGGCATCAGACGCTGCGGAAAGTCCTATTTGCTTTTTAATCTTTTTCACGAGCATTTGCTGGATGAGGGAGTAGATGAATCACACATAATAGAAATTGCGCTGGATGACAGAACGAATATCGAGCTACGCAACCCCGACAGTATGCTTGCGTATGTAAAGAGCAGAATTGTCGATAAGGAGCCGTATTATATCATTCTTGACGAGGTGCAGCTGCTGGATGAATTTGAGGACGTGCTGAACAGTTTTTTGCATATCCGAAATGCTGACGTTTACGTTACGGGCAGCAATTCAAAATTTTTGTCCAGTGACGTTATAACCGAATTTCGCGGCAGAGGTGATGAAATTCGTGTTTATCCCCTGTCCTTCCGTGAATTTATGTCGGTATATGACGGAACGGTTGATGAGGGATGGGACGATTATTTCAATTATGGCGGACTGCCTCTGGTGCTTTCTTGCCCCACGCCCGAGGAAAAATCGGAGTATCTGATTTCACAGTTCAAAAAGGTATATCTGTCGGATTTGCTTGACCGTCATCAGATTCGTAACGCAGAGGAATTTGATGAGCTGTTGGATGTTCTGGCATCTGCCATTGGCTCGCTTACCAATCCCTTGAAGCTGGCAAACACCTTCAAGAGCGTGAAGGGAAAAACAATCAGCGACAAAACCCTGAAAAAGTATCTTGATTATCTGATAGACGCTTTTCTTGTCAGCAAGGCAAAAAGATATGATGTCAAGGGGAAAAAATATATCAATTCTCCCGCAAAATATTATTTCGAGGACGTTGGACTTCGCAACGCCCGTCTTGAGTTCAGACAGACCGAAGAAAATCATATTATGGAGAACATTATTTATAATGAGCTTCGTGTGCGGGGCTTCCGTGTTGACGTAGGGCTGGTGGAGCATTACGGAAAGGACGGAGAGGGAAGGTCCACGAAGAAGCAGCTGGAGGTTGATTTTGTGGCAACCAAGGGAAGCAAAAAATATTATGTTCAATCGGCGTTTTCCTTATCCAATCCCGAAAAAATGCAGCAGGAGCAGCGCTCTCTGAAAAGCATAAACGATTCCTTTAAGAAAATTATCGTTGTGCGTGATAATATTAAGGTCAGACGGGATGATTACGGTATCGTTACGGTGGGAATATGCCATTTCCTTCTGGACGAGAACAGCTTGGATTTGTGAGAAGAAATAGGGCTGAGAAAAAGGAGTACAAGCAAAAATGCCTGTACTCCTTTTGGTGTATTTTGGGTTAATAAAAGCTGCTTTAGGGCAGGGTGAACCAGCGCATAGTGGCGTATGCCTCGCGCAGAAGGAGGGCGTTATAGGCGACGACCTCGTCGGCGGTCATAGGGTGACCCGTATGGGAGAGGATATTCTTCGTATCAAGGGCGGTGCCCACGGTGGCGCCCTCGGCGGCGGCAACGTACCAGCGATTCACCGCAAAGGAGGCACGCTCCAAGGCGGTGGCGTAAAAGGCGTTTTTGCCGATTTCGGTGATGGGCTCGGGAATGTAGATGCTTTTCAGGGCGACAGCTCCCGCAAAGGCGGCGGCGCCGATTTTGGTAACGGAGCCGTCCGAGGGGATGGTGGACTTGGCACAGCCAAGCACCAGGGTCTTATCCGAGAGGCGAATGAGGCAGTTACTCTTTGCCGTGTAATAGGGACTGCCCTCGGCAACGGAAACGGACTCCAAGGCGGTCATAAAAGCGAAGGCGTCATTGGCGAAGGTCTTTAAGCTGGCAGGCAGGGCGAGGCTCTTGAGCTTCTGACAGAAATAGAAGGCGCCCTCCTTGCATTCCTCTACCCCCTCAGGGAGGGTGACGGTGACGGCACCGCAAAAGGCAAAGGCGTATTTACCTATCGTTTTGACGGTGTCGGGCAGGGTGACTTGGGAAATGGCAAGCCCATAGAGGGCGTAATCTCCCACCTCGGTAAAGGCGGTGGCGGCAAGGTCACTGCCAAGACAGGCAGACACCAGCACCTCCCCCTTCAAAAGGCAGTTATTCTCCGCGCGGTATACGGGGTTGGCGCTATCCACCGTCAGGGTGGTGAGCTTGGCGCAGGAGGCGACAGCAAAGGAGGAGATGGAGGTAATGGAGGCAGGAAGGGAAAGGGCGGTCACCGTTTTATTGCCGTAAAAGGCATCGGAGGAAAGGGCGGTCACTGCAATACCGTTGAAGCTGGCAGGGACGGAAACCGCGCCCCCCTTGCCCTTATAGCCGACAACGGTATAGGTGTCGCCGCTTTTGGCGTAAACAAGCCCGTTTTCGTCCTGGACTGTGGCGTTCTCTCCGCTTTCTCCGTTGCCCTCGCCACCTTCTCCGTTACCGCCGCCGCAGGCAACGAGCATAAGGAGGGTAGCTAGCGCAAGAAGAAGCGCCAAAAGCCTTTTTTTCATATCAATTAATCCTCTCTGTTTCCCAAGAACGGGGAAGAAAATAGTATTCACCCCTCTATTATAACGCCTTTATACCGAAAATGCAACGGGTAACGGAAAAAGTTACAATTCGTTTAACAGCGGAGAAAGGCGGCACGGGGCGGCGGCTTTTTCGCTCATTCGTCAAGGGCTCCCCTTTTTACACCCTTGACGGGGCGCGGGGTTTGTGCTATACTAACTGTATAAACCGGATGAGGGAGGGACGAGAATGCGATACCGCAAGAGCCAAAGCATATTGCCCGGGCGCAACGGGCCCGACGCCCTCTTTTTCTTTTTCCTCGGCTTGACGGCGCTGTTTTCCCTTCTTGGCGTCCTTCTGCGTGAGGTGGGGCTTTTGGCGTTAGCCATTCTGACGGTGGCGCTATGCCTCTTTCGGCTGCTCTCCCGTAACCTGCCGCGGCGCCATCGGGAGAATCGCATTTTTCTGTCTATTGTGACCCTGTCCCGTCTGCGCGCCGCCCTGCGGGAGAAAAGGGAAAGGAACAATCCCTATTTATACTGCACCTGCCCCTCCTGCAGCTCCCGACTGCGTTTGGCAAGGAAGAGCGGCGACTTTACCGTCACCTGCGCCGCCTGCAAGTACCGTTTTTCCATTCATATTACGAAATAACACAAAGAGGAGTCCCCGATGGACGAAAAGAAGCTTTTAACCGCCAAGGACGTGTTTTGCCGCATCAAGCAGTTTTACTACGGAAGCGGCGACCGTCGGGAGGCGCTTGCCACCGCTGACGTAGGACGAAGCGCCGACTATATTGCCGCTTTGCGGGAATTAGAGGGACTGTTTTCTCCCGAGGAGCGCGCCGAGGAGGCGCCCCGTCTGCTTTTATCCTGCGCCGAGAAGATAAGGACGGCGCTTGCCGACAACAATTTTCGCCTGGCAGGGGATTTGGCGGACGCCGCCGTGCGGCTGTGCGGCGTTTTTGATTTTCCCTTTTTCTCCCGTCGCCGCTTTTACGAAACGGTGGCGCTTCCCCTGGAGGACAAGCACGGGCTTGCCCTGTTTGAGGATGAGGGAGAGGAATTTTTAAGCGGCAAGGACAGCAAGGCGCGCCTGCGTCCCGTGTTTTCCTCTAAAAAGCGGTATATGCGGTATAGCGATGGGGACGCCGACGGGGATTTTCAGCTTGCCCACCCCTGGCTTTACCGCCTGTTTACGGTGCTGGGGCTGTTGGTCTTTGCCCTGCCTATCGTCCTTTTTGCCCTTTTGTCCTCCGCTTTTGGGGGAGGCGCCTGGGTGATTTTGGGCTATTTTGGCGCCGCCGCTCTGGGTATGGGGCTTGACAGCCTGCTCTTTTCCTTCATTCGGCAGTATATGGGACACACGCTGACCCTGCTTTTATGTATCGGCGGCGTTGCCTTGATGGGGCTTTCCCTGCTTTTATTATAGGAGGCGCGCCGTGAAGGAGATTACAATCCGACCGATTGCTAAGATTTATACCGATTTTCCCGACAAATTCGGGGTGCCGCGGCAAAGCGGCATCGTGACGGGGTTGGAGGCGAAAATCGTGTTTGAAAAGCCCTTTCGCAATCCGGACGCCCTGCGGGGCATCGAGGGCTTTTCCCATTTGTGGCTGATTTGGGATTTCTCCCTGTCCCACACCGAGAGCTTTTCCCCCACCGTCCGTCCGCCCCGTCTGGGCGGCAACCGCCGTATGGGGGTGTTTGCCACCCGTTCTCCCTTCCGTCCCAACCCCTTGGGGCTGTCCTCGGTAAGGCTGTTGCGCGCCCTGCCCGATACGGAGGAGGGACCCGTTCTCTACGTGTCGGGGGCAGATTTGGTAAACGGAACCCCCATTTTTGACATTAAGCCCTATCTCCCCTTTACCGATGCCCACCCCGACGCCATCGGCGGCTTTGCCGACGGGGTCTTGGGAGAAAAGGTGGCGGTGTCCTTTCCCGAGGCGCTGCTGGCGACAATCCCGCCCGAAAAAAGAGAGGGCTTGCTTGCCCTGTTAGCCGAGGACCCTCGCCCTGCCTACCAGGAGGAGGGAAGAGAGTACGGCTTTGGCTTTGCGGACAAGGAAATCCGCTTTTCCGTCAAGGACGGGGTTTTAACCGTCCTTTCAGTGGAGTGTAAATAATTATTTACAAGCCGCCTAAGAACCTCACCCATCGAGATAAAGCCGCAAGCGCGGATTTATCTCATATCGAATTGCCGCAAAGGGGCAATATATACATTCGATGATATACCAAGCCGAAGGCTTGGATAAAAAGGCTTTGACCGACGGTCAAAGCCTTTTTGGCTTGCCACGGGAGAGAAGGGCGGCGAGGTACCCGAAGCAGAGCGCCGCGGCGCTGCTGCCCGCGGCGGCGGTCAGTCCCCCCGTTAAGGCGCCGAGGAGCCCTTGCGCCTCCACTGCCTCCCTGACTCCCTCGGCGACGTTGCCGCCAAAGCCCAAGAGGGTGACGGACACGCCGCAGCCCGCAAGGGCGCGGAAGGGGCGGTAGAGTCCCAAGGCGCCTAAGGCGACCCCCAAAACCACGTACAGCACTAAAATCCGCGGCGGTGTCAGCCGTGTCAAATCTATTAAAAGCTGGGCAAGGACGCAAAGCGCCCCACCAAATAAAAATGCCTTCAAAAGGCCAAAAAGCAAATCCATATCCGTAACCAATCCTTTCTGCTTGAGGGGAGGCGGCGCCGCAAAGGCAAAGCCCAAGGGGCTTGAAAATGGCTTCAAGCCCTTTTTCTTTTTGCGCCGCCCCTTAGTCTGCCCCGCAAAAGCTGTTTTGCTTGCCACCCTCTAAGCATATAACGGGGGCGATGCCCACGATGCTTTGCCCCTGCTCTAAAATAGAGGGGCTCATCAGGGCGCCTGTGGACAAAAAGAGAATTTTTTGCAGCTTCCCCTCGGCAAAGGCAGGGAGAAAATGCGCCGCCAGCGCCGCCGCCGAGCAGCCACAGCCCGAGGCGCCCGCGTGAATATCCTGGATAGCCTCGTCATAAAGAAGCAAGCCGCAGTCGGTGTGCTGCTTGCGGATGCAAAGCCCGTTTTCCTCCAAAAGGCGGTATAAGAGCCTCGTGCCCTCCTTGCCCAAATCCCCCGTGACGATGGCGTCATAGTCCTCGGGGGCGGTATCGCTTTCCGAAAGGAAGGTGAGAATAGAATCTGCCGCCGCAGGCGCCATGGCGGCGCCCATATTGGAGGCATCGGACACGCCGCTGTCTATGGGCTTGCCCACCATAGAGGCAGACAGGGTGACACGGACGGGGCTTGGGGCGTCCTCATAGCGGCAAAGGAGAAAGGCGCCTGCCGCCGTTGCCGTCCATTGGGCGGTGGGAGAGCGCTGACCGCCGTACTCCAAGGGCAGACGGAACTGCCGCTCGGCGGCGCAGAAATGGGAGCCCGTCAGGGCGGCACAGCGCAAAACGGCGGGGCTGCCCAGGGCAAGCGCCGCAAGAAGCAGTCCCTCGGTGCAGGTGGAGCAGGCGCCGTAGATGCCAAGGGTGGGAATGCCGAAGGGCAAAAGCCCGTGGGTGGTGGCGGTGCATTGGTTTTGCAGGTCCCCCGCAAAGACAAGGGAGATATCCGACCCCTTGAGGTCTGCCTTGGACAGAGCAAACTCCAGGGCGAGCCCCTCCATTTCTCCCTCGGCAAGCTCCCAGGTCTTGGCGCCGAAGAGCCCCGACTCATCGTGAAAATCCAGCTTGGCGCCTAAGGGCCCGATATGCTCCTCCTTGCCGCCGACGGCGGCGTAGGAAAAGACGGTAATGCCCCGATGGGGCATAATGCGACTTGGCATAAGGCTTCTCCTTTCTCATTCTAAAAAATCAGCAAAAACAGGTAGTATAGCAGCCCGTAGACCGCCCCCGAAAACACCCCGAAGAGCAAAACGGGCCCTGCCACGGTGAAGATTTTGGCGCCAACCCCCAAAACCAGCCCCTCGCTTTTGGTGTCGATGGCAGGGGAAACCACGGCGTTGGCAAAGCCCGTAACGGGCACCAGTGTCCCTGCCCCCGCAAAGCGACCGATGGAGTCAAAGATGCCAAGGGCGGTCAAAAGCGCCGTGAGGAAAATGAGAATGACGGACACCGTCTGCCCTGCCATTTTGTCGGGAAGGGCAAGGGAGAGAAAGAGGCGAAAGAGTGCCTCGGCGAAAAGACAAATGCCGCCGCCCACCAAAAAGGCGGCAAGACAGTTGCGAAGGAGGGGAGAACGGGGCGCCCCCTCCCCTAAGGTGCGGTTGTAGGCGGCTTTATCAAAGCGAAGGGATTTTTTCAAGAGCGCGCTCCTTTCCAAAGCGGATTTTTTGCCGTTTTCACGGCGTTCTTCTTTGGTTTTCCCCGTTTTCGCCTCAATATGTAAAATAAGGGTAGATTTTTTCATAAAACCGTGGTACAATAGCCATAGAAAAAAAGAGAAGGGCTTGCCCTGCGATAGCCGCTTCTATTTCCCAAAGAAAGGATTTTCATACATATGAAGCTTTTGTTTACCGCCCTGAAGGGTGTCGCGGTGGGCATCGGCGGCGTGGCACCCGGGCTCAGCGGCAGCGTGATGCTGTTGATTCTGGGGCTGTACGAGCGCGCGGTGGAGGCTGTCAGCACCTTGTTCAAATCCTGGCAGGATTTCAAGCGCAACCTGCTTTTTTTACTGCCCCTGGCGGTGGGAATGGTGTGCGGCGTCTTTCTTTTCGGCAAGGTGGTGGATTTTGCCTTGGAGCAGATTCCCTTTGCCACACGCTATCTTTTCTTAGGCTTGGTTTTAGGCACCCTGCCTCTTTTTTGGAAATCCGTGACCAAAAACGGTTTTCCCCTGCGCTATATCTTCTTTATTCTCGGCGCCCTGGCGCTGGGCATTTTCGTCTTTTATATCAACAGGGGCGGCTTCCCCCCCGTTACCCAGCCTAATTTCTGGCAGTCGGCGCTTTTGGGCTTGGCGGTGGCAGGCTCCTCCATTATCCCCGGGGTGGATAGCGCCGTTATCCTCTCCTCCTTGGGGCTGTACGAGCTGTACGTTGGCTCTATTGCCGACCTCAATTTCTCGGTGCTTTTGCCTGCCGCCCTTGGGGTGGTAGTGGGAGTCTTCCTCTTCTCCATACTGATGCACCTGTTAATCAAGCGGTTTTATACCGCCACCTTCTCGGTGATTTTGGGGCTTTTCCTCTCCATCATTCCCAAGGTCCTGACAGAGGAATGCGTCATTCTCTCCTTTGGGCAGGGTGCTTTGGCGGTGGGGCTGGTGCTTTTCGGCTTCGTCCTCGCCTTTTACCTTGGCGATATTCAGAAAAACAATGAGCGCCTTCGCCGCCTTTTCGGAAAAAGGGCCGATTGAGCCGCTTCCCCTCGCTATAAGAAAAATCCCGATTTGCAATGCAAATCGGGATTTTATTTTTGTTTTTTTGTGAGAATTATCTGTCTAATTTGCGGTTCTGAAGCTCGCGGAAGTATTCCTCGGTGGTGCCGACGCTATGCTCGGGGATGTAGTGGTAGGACGCCTTCAGCTCCTCCTCGGTGTGGTAGGAGGAATAAAGGCCGCCGCAAAGGCCCGAATGGTCACAGCCGCCCGAGATAAAGAGTCCCTTTTCCAAGGCAATCTTGTGGGCGCGGACTCTTTCCTCCTCGGTTAAGTCGGGGTGCCAGACCTCCATACCCTCAATGCCAAGCTCGATGAGGTAATCGATATCGTCCAGCTGATTGTGGGGATGCGCCACCACACAGAAGCCGCCTGCCGCCTTTACCAGCGCCACTAACTCCTCGGGGGTCTTGAACTTGATTGTCGGGGGGTATTTGCCTCTTTGCTTCTGGAAATGGGTGAGGAAGAAGTCCATATAGTCCTCCTCCTTGACCAAGCCCTTTGCCTTCATCGCGGCAAAGACGTGGTTGTTGCAGAGCCAGATAACGCCCTCGTTATACGCCTCGACCTCCTCCCAGGTGATGCCCGTCAGACCGCCCGTTGCCACTGCCTCGTCAAAGCAGCTCTTGGTGTTGTCGGTCTGGCGCTTGCCCATCGCCGCCAGATATTCCGCCATCGGGGGATAGGTGGGGTCAAAGGAAAATGCCACGATGTGATAGCTTTTGCTCTTTGCCTCGGAATAAACCGAGAACTCCACGGCAAAGAGGGGCTCGATGCCCTCCTTCTCGCACGCCGCCTTGAAGCGGGGGTACCCCGTGGCGGTATCGTGGTCGGAAATGGCAAGGGCAGAATAGCCCTCCGCCTTTGCCACGCGGACGATTTCCTCAGGGGTGTAGACCCCGTCCGAGTGGGTGGTGTGCATATGCAGGTTTGCGTAAAATTCCATTGCTTTTTCCTTTCTTGCTTCTTGCTCTTTATACCGTATAGTCAAAGGAGAGCCGCGCCGATACGGCAGGGCGTACCAAGCCCACGGCAACCTCCTTGTGCAGGGGGTTCTCCTGGTAGGCGTCAAGCGCCGCTTGGCTTTCAAAGAGGGAGTCCATCATCAAATCCCCTGCCGAGGAGGGAAGCCCCTCGGTGAGAATGCGCATTTCCAAGAGCCCCTCGATTTTGCCAACTAAGCCCTCAAGCGCCGCCTTGATTTGGGCGGCCTTGGCTGCCTTGTCGGCAAGCTCGTCCTTCATTTTCCAGATAATCATATGCTTGACCATCGTGCTTCTCCTTTTGGGTGTCTTTTCTTTACTTAGGCAAGAGAGAATAATACTACTCTTTCTTGCCTACCATTATATAGCAAGCCGCCGAAAATCGCAAGAGGGAAAGCCGATTTTTCTTTCTTTTTTCCGCTTTTTTGGGCGGCTCTGCGGAATTTTAACGGCGGGCGGCGGCGCGGTATTCCTTGGGGGTCTTGCCCGTTTGCTGCTTGAAGAGCTTGGAGAAATACTGCACGTCCATAATGCCGCAGTGGGACGCCACCGTCTGGATTTGCAGACCCGTGGTGGATAACAGGTGCATCGCCCGATGGATACGGGCGTCCCGTAGGTACGCCGAAAGGGTCTTGCCCGTTTCCTTTCTGAACACGGTAGACAAATATCCCGGGCTGACGTGCTGCGCCTCGGCAAGGGAACGGAGGGACAGCTCTGCGGACAGGTCCGCGTCTATCAGCAGCACCGTCTTTTTCACCACGGGAGAAAAATGCGCCGTGGTGTGCTTATGCACTAAGCGGCAGTAGGCGGAGAACATCTCCCGCATTAAGGCGGGGATTTGCTTGGTTTCCCCCACCTGCTCTATCCGCAGGGCGAGCTTGGAGGACAAGCGGTGGATATGCAAGGGATGCACGCCCCCCTCCTCCGCCGCCTTGCGCAAGAGGGTGTTCATAATGATGCAGTAGTTCTTGGCGTTGCGGACGGGGTCCTGCACACGCTGCTCGAACATCTGGGTGGTGAGAATGAAGGAAAGCAGCTTTTCCTTGTGAAGCTGTCCCCGTCGCACCGTTTCTATCAGCTGGTTTTCAAAGGCGTAGCGCTGCTCCATCGCCTCGATGTCTGCCATCGCCTCGTGGGTGCCCTCCGTCCCCGACACGGCGGAAAGGGGAGAAAGGGGAAGGATGCCATTCGCGTCTATTTCCTCGGTGAGAAAGGTGTCCGTTCCGAATGCCGCCTCGCAAAAGGCGTCCACCGCCAAAAGGAGCCTGTCGTCCTCCGCCACTACGGGCAGGGCAGCGTAATACTCCGCTAAGGGCCTTTGGGCGGCAGGGGAAAGGCCCAGGCTTTCGCCTAACTCCAGCACCGCCTCGGGGGAGAGAGGGGCAGAGAGGTAAGGCCCGATAAAAAACAGGTTTTTTTCGCTGAGCAGGGGCAGGCGCATAAAAATATAGTGCATATGCAGGCGGTTGACCAACCTGTATTTCGTTTTGTCCTTGGGGGTACCCAGGACCGTTCTGACCGCTTCACCCGCGCCGCCGAGGACGCTGCCCAGCCAGCCGTCCAGAAGAGCGTCCATAGAATCCTGCAAGGAAAGCATCACCGTGCGGATATGGCATTTTTTCAAGACGCTTTGCAAAAGCGACAGCGCGGCGTCACAGCCTTTTGACATAGCGTTCTCCCTTCGTTTTTTGGCGTTTTGTACAGCGGTTTGTGCTTTTTCTACTATATTGTATCATATCCTTTTTACAAAGGCAACAGTTTTTTTGGTGGAAATATGAAAAAAATACAAAAACATATGAAAATTTTACTACCGCTTTTAGGATAAAGAGGGTATAATAAAAGTGTTCGTTATAGCTTTTTGCACAAAACGCGACAAAAAGGAGTAAAGACACATGAAAAAAGAAAAAAACCTGGACGCCCAAGGGCGTCGCCCCTTCGGCATACGGGACAAAATCGCTTATGCCGCAGGTGACCTTGGCTGTAACATGAGCTTTTCCCTGAAAAGCACGGTACAGACCTTCTGGCTGGTATTTATGACCTTGGAAACGGGCTTGCTCTCCATTCTGCTTCTTCTGGTGCAGATTTGGGACGCTGTCAATGACCCGATGATTGGTACCCTTATCGACAACGACAGAAGAAAATACAAGCACGGCAAATTCAAGACCTACATTTTCATTGGCGCTTGCGGACTTCTGGTGGGCGGCGCCGCCGTCTTTCTCCCCTTCCCCGGCGCGCCCGTTGCCCTGAAGGCGGTGCTGTTCGTTCTGGGCTACATCGTTTGGGACGCCTTCTACACCATTGCCAACGTGCCCTACGGCTCTATGCTCTCCCTGGTAACCGAGGACGTAGGTCAGCGCGCCCAGCTTTCTACCTGGCGCTCTATCGGCTCGATGGTGGGCAACATTCTTCCCAACGTCATTCTTCCTATGCTTATCTGGCAGAAGGTTACCTATGACGGCACCACGGGCTTCCTTGACAAAATCGAGATTCCCGAGGGCTTTGACAAGTCCCAGTTCTTGGTAAACCCCGAAACGGGTCTGCCCTACAAGCTTGGCGAGGAGATTCTCTCCCCCGCTACGGGCAAGCAGGTGGAAATTCTGCTTGGCGACAGAGTGTTCTGGGCGGCTTTGATTATGGGTGTTCTGGGCTTCGTTGCCTTCATTCTGATGCTCAAGCTCATTACCATCCGTGTGGACGAAAACTCCGTTAAGACCAACGAGGGCGGCGGACAGAAGATGAATATCATCAGCGCCTTCGGCAAGTTTATGAGAAACCGTCCCGCCGTAGGCGCCACCATGGCGGCTATGGGTATGTTCTTGGGTATGAACGCCGCTACCACCGCCAACACCATTATGTTCGCTACCTACTTCAATATGGCGCAGATGTCGGGCGTTGTGCAGATGATTGGCTTCCTGCCTATGTTCCTCTTTATGCCCTTCATTACGAAAATCGTAGAGAAGTACGGCAAGAAGGAGGCTTCCGTATTCGGTACCATCGTTTCCTTAGTGGGTGGCGTGGTGATGCTCATCTTCCCCCTGATTCAGGATACCAACCTTGCCCTTGTGGTATACCTTATCGGTTTGGTTATCTTCGGTATCGGTATGGGTGTGTACACCTGCGTATCCTGGGCTATGATGAGTGACGCTATCGACTACAACGAGTGGAAGTACGGCACCCGCGAGGACGGCACGGTATACGCCCTGCACTCCTTCTTCAGAAAGCTCGCCCAGGGCGTTGGTCCCTCCTTGGTGCTTCTGATGATGGGTTGGATTGGCTATCAGGCAAAGCTCGGCACCATCGGTCAGAGCTTTGAAACCGCTCACAATATGTGCTGGCTGGTTGCGGGTCTGTATCTCTTCAGCGCCGTGGTGCAGTTTATCGGTCTTGCCGTGGTATACAACCTGGACAAGAAGACGCTGACACAGATGAAGACGGATTTGGACGCCAAGCACGCCGCTGAGGCAGAGGGCGCCGCAGAATAAGGAAAGACATTTTGAGGCGTTTGACCCCCTTGGGGTCAAGCGCCTTTTGAAAGAAGAAAGGATAGCATATGAGAATTATTGAGAGCTTGAACGCGGGCTGGCTGTTCGTCAAGGACACCGCCGACATCACCGCAAGAGAGGGCAAGACGGTTGACCTTCCTCATACCTGGAACGCCGAGGACGGCTTTGACGGCGGAAACGATTATTTCCGCGGCTCCTGCCTGTACGTAAAGACCTTGGAGAAGGACGCTCTTCCCAAGGCAGACCTCTACTATTTGGAATTCCGCGGCGCCAACTCCTCCGCGGACGTATACGTGGGCGGCGAGAAGCTTGCCCATCACGACGGCGGCTACTCCACCTGGCGCGTCAATATCACCGAGGCGCTTGGCGACAAGACCGATATTGCCGTTGTGGTGGACAACGCCCCCTCTGACACCGTCTACCCCCAGATGGCGGACTTTACCTTTTACGGCGGTCTTTACAGAAGCGTCAACCTGATTTGCGTTTCCACCGCCCACTTTGATTTGGATTACTACGGCGCCCCCGGCATTAAAATCACCCCCACCGTAGAGGGCAAGGATGCCAAGGTGGAGGTCGAGGTTTACACGACGGCGCTTGCCGAGGGACAGAGCCTGGTGTATACCCTCTACGATGCCGAGGAAAACCCCATTGATAAAATAGAGTCTACCGACAAGACTGCCGTCTTTACCATCAAGGACGTGCATCTGTGGCACGGACGCCGCGACCCCTATCTCTACTGCTGTGAGGCAGAAATCGTGGAGAACGGCGAGGTGCTTGACAACGTATGCAGCGCCTTCGGCTGCCGCAGCTTCAAGATTGACCCCGAGGAGGGCTTTATCCTCAACGGCGAGTCCTATCCTTTGCGCGGCGTGTCCCGTCACCAGGACAGATGGGGTGTCGGTAACGCTCTGCTCCCCGCTCATCACGAGGAGGATATTGACCTGATTTGCGAGGTGGGTGCCACCACCATCCGTCTGGCGCACTATCAGCACGATCAGTATTTCTACGACTTGTGCGACAGACGCGGCTTGGTTATCTGGGCGGAAATTCCCTACATTTCCAAGCATATGCCCGATGGCAGAGCCAACACCGTTTCCCAGATGAAGGAGCTGATTTCCCAGAACTATAACCACCCCTCTATCGTGGTTTGGGGACTGTCCAACGAGATTTCCATTGGCGGCTCCGACGAGGATTTGCTGGAAAATCACCGCATCCTCAATGACCTTGTTCACGAAATGGATAAGACCCGTCTGACCACCATTGCCGCCGTTTCTATGTGCAAGATGGATGACCCCTATCTGCAAATTCCCGACGTGGTTTCCTACAACCACTACTTCGGCTGGTACGGTGGGGACACCTCTATGAACGGCCCCTGGTTCGACAAGTTCCACGCCACCCATCCCACCATCCCGATTGGCTGCTCCGAGTACGGCTGCGAGGCGCTTAACTGGCACACCAGCGACCCCAAGCAGGGCGACTACACCGAGGAATACCAGGCATATTACCACGAGGAGCTGATTAAGCAGCTGTATACCAGAAAGTATATGTGGGCAACCCACGTCTGGAATATGTTTGACTTCGGCGCCGATGCCCGCGCCGAGGGCGGCGAGAACGGACAGAACCATAAAGGTCTTGTCACTATGGACAGAAAGTACAAGAAGGACGCCTTCTATGCCTACAAGGCTTGGCTGGTTTCCCCCGAGGTTGACCCCTTCGTGCATCTGTGCGGCAAGCGGTATATTGACCGTGTGGAGGGCGTCACCAAGGTGACGGTGTACTCCAACCTTCCCGAGGTGGAGCTGTTTGTCAACGGCGAGAGCCTGGGCAAGAAGACCGCCGAGGACCATTTCTTCTACTTTGACGTACCCAACGTTGGCGAAAGCGAGATTGTTGCCAAGGCAGGCGAGCTGACCGACAAGGGCACTATCCGCAAGGTCGACACGATGAATATGGACTACGTCTTAGTGGAAAAGGGCGCCGTTCTCAACTGGTTTGATATTGACGCACCCGAGGGGCGCTTCTCCCTCAACGATAAGATTGCCGACATTATGTCCTGCTTCCGCGGCAAGCTCTGGTTCTTGGGCGTAGGCTTGAAAATCAAGAAAAAGATGAACGCCAACAAGAAGGACAAGAAGGCAGGCAAGAAGTCGGGCGGCTTCGAGGTGGACTTGAAGGCTGACGGCGGCTTGATGCAGATGATGGGCGGCTTCACGGTGCTTCGCTTGACCAGTATGATGGGTATGATGAACGTATCCTTCACCAAGGAAGAGCTTTTGAAGCTGAATAAGAAGCTCAACCGCATCAGAAAGCCCAAGAAAAAGGCGTAAAACGCAAAAAACAAAAGAGCAAGAACGAAGCTTCTTGCTCTTTTTGTATGAAATGAGAATTAAATTCTCGCAACGCCCTCTTCGACGGCGCACTTGCGAACGGCGGCTGCCACCGTTTCGGCAACGCGGGGGTCGAATGCCTTGGGAATGATATACTCCGCGGAAAGCTCCTCCTCGGAAATCAGGGAGGCAATGCCGTAGGCGGCTGCCCGCTTCATGCCCTCGGTGATGGCGGAGGCTCTTGCGTCCAGCGCGCCGCGGAAGATGCCGGGGAACGCCAAAACGTTGTTGATTTGGTTGTTAAAGTCGCTTCTGCCCGTGCCAACGATGGCAGCGCCCGCTTCAAGTGCAAGCTCGGGAGAAATTTCGGGAACGGGGTTCGCCATAGGGAAAACGATGGCGCCCGCATTCATCGAGGCAACCATTTCCTTGCTGACGATACCGGGAGCGGATACGCCGATAAAGACGTCTGCGCCCTTCATGGCATCGGCAAGAGTGCCGTCCAGCCCTTCGGCGTTGGTAATCTCCGCCATTTCAGCCTGCGCAGAGCTCATACCCTCCTTGCCCTTGACAAGGGTACCAATCTTGTCGCACAGAATCATATTGGCAACGCCCAGGGAAAGCAGGAACTTGGCAATGGCGATGCCCGCGCTTCCCGCGCCGTTGATAACCACCTTCACGGAGCCGATATCCTTCTTGACTACCTTTAAGGCGTTGAGCAGTGCCGCACCCAGAACGATGGCGGTACCGTGCTGGTCATCGTGGAATACGGGAATGTCGCAAATTTCCTTCAGGCGGCGCTCCACCTCAAAGCAACGGGGAGCGGAAATATCCTCCAGGTTAATGCCGCCGAAGCTGCCCGACAACAGATAAATGGTGCGAACCAACTCGTCTACGTCCTTGCTCTTGATGCAAAGGGGAATAGCGTCCACGTCCGCAAACGCCTTGAAGAGCAGTGCCTTGCCCTCCATAACGGGCATACCTGCCACAGGGCCAATGTCGCCAAGACCCAAACCGGCGGTGCCGTCGGTGATAACGGCAACGGTGTTCCAGCGGCGGGTCAAATCGTAGGACTTGGACTCGTCCTTCTGGATTTCAAGGCAGGGAGTGGCAACGCCGGGGGTGTAGGCAAGGGAGAGGTCCTCCTTGGTCTTGACGGACACACGGGCGGTCACCTCGATTTTGCCCTTCCATTCGGCGTGCTTCTTGAGAGATTCTTCTGCGTAATTCATATCTTCTTTTCCAATCTCAATCGTTATTTTGATTACTTTTCCCAGGGGAATACGTACTGGGTCAGACCAAGCTCATCTCTGACCTTGACCATTTCAGCCTGTACGGACTCGTTAATCGGAACGCCCGAATCCTTGCGGGACATCCAGATATCATATTCCTTCTCGCCTGCGGTGTAGATGCGCTCCGCGTCGGGAGATTTCTTGGAGGCGCGGATGCCGCGAAGGATGTCGCCAACCTTCTTTCTGCAAAGAGCCTCGCCAAGGAAATGCTCGGTGTCGATGGCGATGAAGTAGTGACCCAGGTGATAAGGACGGATATTGCCGTTCTCATCCTTGCCGTCCAAATCCTTGCCGTACATACCGTCCTGCAGGGCAGCGCACATCAGCTCAACTGCCACAGCAAAGCCGTAGCCCTTGTAGCCGCCAAGAGCCTCGCCGATACCGCCAAGGGTAGTCAGCGCAGCCGTGCCGTTGCGGATTTTCTTCAGGGCAACGCCTGCGTCGCCCTCAACGGGCTTGCCGTCGCTGTCGATGATGGTGCCGGGATGCACGTCCTCGCCAATGCGCTCGTAATATTCCACCTTGCCGTTCTGGGTGATGGAGGTAGCGCAGTCAAAGATAAAGTCAAATGCCTCGTCCGAGGGAATACCGATGGTGAAGGGGTTGGTACCGAACATACCCTCAACGCCAAAGGTGGGGGCAACGGAGGGACGGGCGTTGGTTCCCGTCATACCAATGCAGCCTGCCTTGGTTGCCATCGTGGCGTAGTAGCCCGCGATGCCGTAGTGGCAGGAGTTACGGACGGCAACCATACCCATACCGTACTGCTTTGCCTTCTCGATAGCCATGGACATCGCCTTGTAGCCGATGACCTGACCCATACCGTGGTGACCGTCGATAACGGCGGTGGTGGGGGTTTCCTTGATAATCTCAAAGTTGGTAACGGGCTGCTGAATGCCTGCCTTGATGCGGTCGATGTACACGGGCTTGAAGCGGTTGCAGCCGTGGGATTCAATGCCGCGACGGTCGCTCTCAAGCAGTACGTCCGTTACAATCTTGGCGTCCTCTGCGGGAACGCCTGCGCCGATGAAGGCGTCGGTAATAAAGCCTTCTGCGGTTTTCCAGTCCAAAATAACCTTTGCCATATTTTTTTCTCCTTATGACTTGTAATTTTCTACTATATATGTTATAATCGTTTTAATCAGAAAAGTCAACGGAACAGCCCTAAAACAATCAATGCAATCAAAATGTTGACAAAAATAGGAATAAAATCGTTCAAATGCTCAAAAGGGGAAGCGGTTTGAACAGAAATTTTTAAGCCGTGTCTTTGGGCACTGCGGCGGCAAATTCGCCTTGCGGGGACGGTGCCGCGCTTTATAAGGAAAGGAAGGGTCAAGCTATGGCATTCAAGGAAAGAGAAAGCGCCATTCTGGAATATTTGCAGGAAAAGAAGGAGGCAACGGTGGGGGAGCTTTGCCGCGCCTTTTTCGTCAGTGAGCCTACGATGCGCAGAGATTTGCTGGCGCTCCATAACGCGGGCAAGATTTTGCGCACCCACGGGGGCGCGGTTTACCGTGGCGAGCCCGGAGAGAACCTGCCCCAGGGCTTCCGTGAAAGAGAGCACGTGTCTGCCAAGGCGCTGATTGCCAAGCGGTGCCTTGCCTTGGTGAAGGACGGCGATACCGTGATGCTTGACGCCTCCTCCACCGCCTTTGAGCTGTTGAAGCTGCTGCCTGCCAAGCACTCCATCGTGGTTCTGACCAATAACGCAGGCGCCGCCCAGGCGCTGGCGGAAACCAAAATCAAGGCGTTTGTCACGGGAGGCGAGCTTGCCCGCGGCACCTACGCCTTAGTAGGCAGCCAGGCGGAGAGCTTTATCCGCTCCTTTAACGCCGATATTTGCTTTTTCTCGGTGCGCCGCCTGACGCCCGATGGCCGCCTGACGGACAACGCCATAGCGGAAAACGCGGTGCGCCGCGCCATGCTCTCCCGCTCCCGTCGGAGCGTTCTGATGTTAGACTCCCAAAAAATCGGCGAGCCCTGTATGAACACCCTCTGCACCCTGGACGAGGTCACCCACGTGGTGTCCGAGGAGGACATCTCCGCCGCCTTCCCCTCGGCATATAAGGAAAAGTTTTTGTGATAGGAAAAAGCACACCTTTCCTTATCGGCAAAAAAACAAGAAAATCCCCAAGGCGGCTTGTGCGCCTTGGGGATTTGGGCCTTTGCGGTGCGCGCCGCGGCGCGGCGTATTTTCTGAGGCGGATGAGGCGCGCCCTTTTGGGCGCGGCGGTCGGCGCGGGGGCTGTTGGCGGCGGTATACCGCGGCGTGCTTCCTCCCGAACAGAGGAGTATTTTTGGGTGGGAACACGGCTTTTTTCAAAAAGCGCGGAAAAAATACGAAAAAAAGGTTGAGTTTTTCTGAAATATATGGTAAAATACAGGGTATGTATTTTCTAACGTGTAATTTTAAGACAGGAGAACATGAGAATTATGGAACTTTTTGCGTTTATTCTCTATTTTGCGTTGGTTCTTGGTATCGGACTGTACTTCTTTTTCCGCTCTAAGGACAACGGCGAAAAGGAGTATTTTTTGGGCGGACGCTCAATGGGGCCTTGGGTAACCGCGATGAGCGCCCAGGCATCCGACATGTCGGGCTGGCTTCTGATGGGCTTCCCCGGAAGCATTCTTGCCTTTGGTATGGGCAAGGTCTGGATTGGTATCGGTCTTGCCTTGGGTACGGCTGCCAACTGGATTTTCGTGGCAAACCGCTTGCGCCGCTTTTCGCGCGCGTCGGGTGACGCTATTACGCTTCCCCAGTATCTGACCAACCGCTTTGCCTCCAAGAGCCCCGTTCTGAAGATTGTGTGCGCCGTTATTTTCCTTGTCAGCTTTACCGTTTACGTGGCGTCTGCCTTCGTTGCGGGCAAGAATGTAATGTGCGCGGTCATTCCCGGGCTTGACGGAAAGCCTATGCTGGCTATGGCTATTTTTGCCGTTTTGATTTTGATTTACACCTTTCTCGGCGGCTACAAGGCCGTTTGCTGGACGGACTTCTTCCAGGGCATTCTGATGCTGGTTGCCCTCTTAGCCGTGCCGATTCTGATGGCGGCCGTCGGTTCCTTCGACCCCGCCTACGGCGAGGCGTTTGCCGAAGGCATCACCGCCTTTGGAAGTAACCCCTTTACCGCCTCCTGGCAGGATATCGTGACGGGACTTTCCTGGGGTCTTGGCTATTTCGGTATGCCCCACATTCTGGTTCGCTTTATGGCAATCAAGAAGCCCTCGATGATTAAGAAATCCGCTACCGTGGCTATCGCTTGGGTGGTGCTTTCCTTGGGCGCGGCAATCGCCATGGCTATTCTCGGCAGAACCTTCATTCTGTTCGGCGGTGGCTCCCTGGCAGAAACGCTTTTGCCCGCCGGCGCGCAGCAGAACATCTTTATCGCGCTGGTGCAAAATATGTTCCCTGCCTTTATCGCCGGTCTGCTTCTTGCCGCTATCATTGCCGCCGCGATGTCTACCGCGGACTCTCAGCTCTTGGTTGCCTCCTCCTCCTTTACCAGCGACATTTACAAGCCCCTTCTCCGCAAGGGCAAGGCAAGTGAGAAGGAAACGCTTTGGGTGGGCAGACTGGTCGTTCTCGCGGTTGCGGTCATTGCCTTCCTGATTGCAGCCTTGGGCGTCAACAATAAGGAAAGCTGGGCAAACAGCATTATGAGCATGGTGGAGAACGCCTGGGGGCTGTTCGGTGCCTCCTTTGGCCCTGTCGTTATTCTTTCTCTCTTCTGGCGCAGACTGAACTACAAGGGCGCCGTTGTGGGTATCGTGACGGGCGCTGTGGTGGATATCGCCTGGCTGCTGCTCTTTACCAATACCATCAGCACAGCTTTGATTGCCAACACGGGTGTTTATGAGATTTTGCCCGGCTTTGTTCTGGGTCTTGTTGCCGCCGTTGTGACCTCCTTGCTGACGGAGAAGCCTTCGGAGGAGGTTGAGGCAATCTTTGCCTCCGCCACCGACCTTTCCGTTGACGATTAACCGAGCGGACGGTAGAAAAACAAAAACGGGCTGTCTCATTTGAGACAGCCCGTCTCATTTTGCGTCAAGAAAGGCGCAAAATGAGGAAATTTTCGAAGAAAATTTGTGCGTTCGTTTCGCATTTCGTCAAAAGTGAAACGAACGGGGGCAAAAAAGGAGCCGTTTTCGGCTCCTTTTTGGTGTCTCACGAAATAGTGAGACAGCCCCTTTTTTCTTTTTATTCGTTTTTTCCAAGAGGGGCGCGGCGGAAGGTGCCGTCCGTTTCAATGCGCTCGCCATTAAGAA
>JAFTSW010000036.1 GCA_017467085.1 Clostridia bacterium
GAATAAATGAGACATCTTTTTTGTCAACACATCTAAGAGAACGAAGCATCCCAAAAGGGATGCTTTTTTCGTTCTCTGGAGGTGCCACCCTTCATCGGTCGGGCTCCGCAAGCCAAGGCGCGGCGGAGCCCGGTTCGCATTCGCCGCCCGAAAATCGGCAAGCTCGCTTGCCAGACGCAGGGCGCGCGAATTCTCGCCAAAGGCGAGATTCCGGAAATGTGACGCGATTTTTCCCTTTCCTCTTGCGCCCTTCCCCAAAGTGTGCTATAATAAACACAGAAAGGCGGTGGAGATATGGAAAAAGAAACATTTTATGAAAAATTACAAAAATTAGAACCTACTGTAAAAGCATATCTTGACGCAAAGAAAATTGCGGATATGCCGGAAAGCATATATGTTCGAGAAAAATGTGGAGCAAGCATACCTTGCCTTGATTCGAATAGCAGGGTAGCAGAGGAGGAAAAATCGCTCGTATCAACGCTGAAAATAATTCGCATTATAATGGCAGTAGCCGCGATTTGGGGCATTGTCTGCGTGATTATTGGTATTGCTAATTCGAGCGGAATGGATATTGCTTTGGGTGTAGGTATCTGCGTCCCCGCGCAGTATGGCATCACGCGTCAGCGTGTATTCCCCCGAATCCTTCGGCTTGATAACATACAACACTTCGTGTTGATTCCATACAGCCCTTACGGGCTGAGGACATACCGCCTGCTGCGGATTTCATCCACGGCTACGCCGTGATAGTGCGCAAGCGCACTTGACACACCCCTCCGAAATTTGCTATAATAAAGAAAAACGCGCTTTTGCGGAAAGGAACCCACTATGAAAAAATCTCTCAGCATTCTTCTCTCCCTCGTGATGCTTTTCTCCCTTTGCGCCCTGCTCTTCTCCTGCTCCTCGGGCGGCGCGGGCAATGCCGAGCCCTCTCTTGTCTTTGGCAAACGGTATATAGAATACGAGGCGACAACGGGCGAGCCGTCGAACGAACGCTCCTACACCTTCAACGCCAACGGCACGGGCCATTATGATTTTGACTACACGATAGACTCTTTCGACTTTGCCCTTGAAGCCACTGTCACCTATGTCTACAAGGGAAGAATTCATTTCGTATGGAGAGCGGTGGCGGACGGCTCCGTTTCCCTCTTCCCCACCGAAACGGTTTACGACGAAAGTCACACCGAGGGCAAAACAGAGTTCTTGAAGCGTCTCCCTCTTACCTTGGGCGATGACCACTTATTTGAAATGACAACGGGCGGCTCCGTCACGCGCTTTATCGTCGAGGGCTCCTCCCTGGCAAATGCCCTGGCGCAATGAAATAAATCCCTTCGGGATTGGCACAGCACATTGTATGCAAACAAAAGGAAGGCGGCGAAAAGATGGGCTATAAAACCGAATTGCATTGCCACAGTATGCCTGCCAGCTCCTGCGGCCGTATGGATGCCGAGGCGCTGATAGAGCGCTACACGGCGGCAGGCTATACCACGCTGACCCTGACGAACCACCTGAGCCACGTTAACTTTGCCGCTTCCCCCGAGGCCGAGGGCTTGACCGACTGGCAGGCGCAAATAGACTTTTTTCTTGCCGACTACGAGGCGCTGAAGGCGGCGGCAAGGGGGCGGCTTTATATCCTTTTGGGGATAGAATTTCGCCTGGACTGCCACGAGGAAACGGATTTTCTGGTATACGGGCTTGGTAGGGACTTCCTCTTGGCAAGCCCCGATATTCTGTCCCTTGATTTTCCGTCCTTCTCCCGCCGTGTGCGTGAGGCAGGAGGCCTGCTCATCCAGGCGCACCCCTTCCGCAACAACGTGGTTATTTCCGACCCCCGACTGTTAGACGGCATCGAGGTCTACAACGCCAGCGCCCGTCACCCCAGCCGCAACGATATTGCCGCGCTTTGGGCGGACCGCTTCTCTCTTATCAAAACCGCGGGAAGCGATTTGCACCGCCCAAACCAAACCGTCGGCTGCGGCATCGAAACCGCCGTCCCCATTCAAACGGAAAAGGCGCTGTTAGACACCCTGCGGCGCGGCGCCTACACCCTCCTTTGCGAGGGCACGCCCGCGGAGGGATAATGAATGAAATGCCAAGGCCCGACAGCGCTTCGGTATGAAAAAGAGATGTATTTCATTCAAGCGCGAAGCGCATTTCATGCAAAGCGGCACATTTCCCTCTTTTCCTTATTCACAGCATAAAAACCGTTAGGCTGTCTACATAAGACAGCCCCTTTTTATGGCAAGAGGACTTGACGCACGCCCGTTTTTATGCTAAAATGAGGGTCGCTTGAAACAAACAAAGGAGCTTTATGATGCAAGAAAAAACAAAAAACCGCCTTTCCTTTTTGCTCGGCGTGGCGATTTGCTTCGCCTTGGCAGGTGTGGCGATACTGATAGAAATGCTGATACCGGGGGAGCTGCTTGGCGCTTCCATTATTGCCTTGTTTTTGGGCACAGCCATCAACAGCTTTTTTCACCCCAAATGGATAGAGCCCGCTCTCAAATTTGTCTCCAAGAAGCTCTTGAAGGTTGCCATTATTCTGCTTGGCGCCTCGATTTCCATTCAAACGGTCATGTCGGTTGGCAAGCTGACCTTCTTTGTGATGATTTTCACCTTTGCCATGTGCTTCGGCGGCGGCTATTTCGTCCGCAAGCTCTTCGGGCTCAACTGGAAGCTGGGCAACCTTATTTCCGCAGGCACGGGCATCTGCGGCGGCTCTGCCATTGCCGCCATCTCCCCCGTGATTGACGCAGACGATAAGGACGTTGCCTTTGCGCTGTCCTCCACCTTCCTTTTCGATATGGTGATGGTGGCGCTTTACCCCATTATGGGGCGTCTGCTCGGTATGACGGACATTGCCTACGGCATCTGGGCGGGCACGTCCGTCAACGATACGGCAAGCGTTGTTGCCTCGGGGTACGCCTTTTCGGAAATCGCGGGCGACTTTGCCATGATGGTAAAGCTGACAAGAACGATTGCCATTATCCCCACCGTTCTCGTTTTTGCCTTTATCGGCACGCGCATGAAGCAAAAGGAGCTGAAGGCGTCGGGCGAGGGCAAAAAGGTCAACCTGGTCAAAATTATTCCCTGGTTTATCGGCGGCTTTCTTTTGCTGGCGGCGCTCAACAGCTTTTCGCTTATTCCCGTTGCGCTGGGCGGCGTGATGAAAAAGACCAGCAAGCTTTTAATGGTCACCGCCCTTGCCGCCATCGGACTTGGAACGAGCATCACCGATTTCAAAAAGGCAGGGCTTCGCCCTATGTTCTACGGCATCACCATTGATACCCTTGTGACCCTGACCGCCCTTGCCGTCATCTTCTTTATGGGGTTGCTGTAATACAATCAAGCATAGCTTGAAAAAGCCGACTCGGCGCTCCCTTGGGCGCCGAGTCGGCTTGCTTTTTTGTCTTTTTAGGCGTTTTCCCCGTCCGTGTAGGCAAAGCGGATGCCGTTTCTTTGGCAAAAGGAAGCCGCATAGGAATGGGAGGAGCATTTGACGAGAATATCGGGGAAATCCGCAAAGGTGTCCTTTGCGATATAAATGACCGAATCGGGGATATACACGCAACGGAGATTTTCGCAATCAAAGAAGGTCATCTCATCGATGCGGGCAATCTCGGGCAGATGAACGGTGGTGGCGGAGCGGAAGCCGTAGGTGTCGTTAAACGCACCCCGACAGAACTCGACGTCACGCAGAATGCGCGCCACGACGGCGCCAAGCTCCGCATCGGTTGGCTCGTTTGCTATCCGCACACCCACGATTTGACCCAGCGTGTCCATCAAATCGGGAGGAAGGGTGGCTTTTCCCACGTAGACGGGGATAATTTTGCCGCCCTCTGCCAGGGCAAGCTCTATCTCCCGCCTTGCCGCGGCACTGCTTACATAGCTTTCGGTGAGAAGCAACAGAACGAAGCCGTCACGGGACGCCTCGACAACTGCCGAGGCGGTAGCCGCCCCCCAGCCACCGCAAAAAGAGGGGCAAAGGTCCTCGTCCGACAGAACCAGCATATCCTTATCCTCAAGCTGCTTCCGTATGCGCCTTTGCAGGGGCGTATCCCGATGGGAATAGGAGATAAAGACCTTCATTTGCCTTGCGATATGCGCAAGGTCGGCAAGCTGACTCTCCAAATCCTCCCGAAGGTTCACCGTAAAGACCTTTTTGTCCCCCAGCGTTTCAATATATTCCCGTTCGGTCTGCACCCAACGGGAGGCACGGGCATTTTGGCTATCGGCATAAATGAACCATTCCCGCTCGTCAATTTCCCGTTTGATAAGCTCCTCAATTTCGTTCTCGTCCGAAAGGCATTTGAGATAGAACATCAAGGGCTCAAAGCCCAGCTTTTCCAAATAATTGCGGATTCTGCGCACCGCGTCAATATCCTCGTGAGAATGCGAAATAAAAACCCAACCGCCTTGCTTCATAGCGCCCGTCCTTTGCTTTTTCTTGCTTTTATTGTACCACACGGCGGCGCCCTTTGCAACGGCTTTTTGAAAATCCTTGCCTCTGCCGTATCGGTAGCCGTAAGGGAATCGAGCCCACAAGCCCTGCGACAATAGATTTTCGCGGCTTTCGTCGCGCTTTGCCTTGTAAAATCGTACTTTACGGCGACAAATCACAACAAAATCCATCAAAAATCTATTCGCCGTAGGGTGCGAAGCAGTTTTGGACAAAAAATAGCGAGTGGAGGCGCCGAGAAAGCGCGCAGTAATATACGATATTGCAAGCGATTTATC
>JAFTSW010000037.1 GCA_017467085.1 Clostridia bacterium
ATCATAATTGCCCACATAGAAGACCAAATTGTTTTATTTTTTCTCTCTAATTCTTTCGCCATATCAAGCAAAAGCTGTTCGTTTTTTTGATTGTTGTTTTCCATACTGATTTTCTCCCCACTTAATAATTCATTTACACTGATGCTGAGAATATCACAGAGTTCAAGCATGATCGAGGAATCCGGCATTGCGATGCCTCGCTCCCACTTAGATATGGCTTTGTCGGTGATACCGAGTTTTTCTGCCAACTGCATTTGCGTTAAGTTTTTCTGTTTTCTGCATTCGGCAATGAATTTTCCTATTTTCAATTGATCCATAGGCGACCTCCTTTCGCATACAGTATAACTGCTATATCACATAAAGTACACCCACCGTTGGTTTAGTGAGGAGAAGTAAACCGTTGGTAGAGTGGATTTGACCGTCAAATTCTTATTTATTGGTGAGTTTATTATAACATAAAATAAAATATACAAAAAGGGAGCGTTAACGGTTGACCCTTGAGAAAACAGGTTGACCGTTGCGCTCCTCTTTTGTGGGCTTATTTCTTTCCCTTCAGCTTCTCTCTTGAGCCGTCGGGGCGGACAACAACGGTATTGTCAAGCTGTCCGCGCAGCATTCTGCGGTATTCGGCGATGTATTCCTGGCGCAGTGCCTGTTGCTCTGCCTTTTCCGCCTCGGTGAGCCCTTCCTTTTGTGCCTTTTCATACAGGGCGTTAATGCGGTCAATTTTTGCTTTTTCCATGCTGAGTCGGTCTTCCTTTCGGTTTCTTTTTGGTGGCGGAAAAGCCAATGGCGCCAATGCGCTTGCCAAGCTCGTAATAGGAGCCGTGGGCGTAAGCGCAAAGCCCCGCCTTGTCTAACCGCAGCGCACCGCGGCTGTCAAAAAGCGCCTCCTCGGCAAATACCTCCACCACCTCTGCCAAAAACATATCGTGAGAGCCAAGGGGGAGTATCTGCTCCACGCGGCAGAGAATAGAAACGGGGCATTCGGCAATCAGCGGCACAGGACACCCCTCGGGATATACGGGGGTAAAGCCGCATTTTTCAAACTTGTTCACCTTGGCGCCTGTAAAGGTGCCGCAGTAGTCTGCCTTTTTGGCAAGGGCAGACGGCACCAGGTTGATGACGAAATAGCCGCTTTCCTTGATGATGCCGTAGGAGTGACGGGAGGGGCGCAGGGAAATATAGGTTTTAGAGGGCTTGGTGCAAACCGTGCCGCACCACGCCACCGTGACGATGTTCGTTTCCTCGCCCAAGGCACAGCTCACCATCACCGCGGGAACGGGGGAGAGAACGGCGCCTCGTCCCAAGCTTCTTTTTGCCATAGTCCTTTCCTTTCAAAAGAAAACAGAGGGGAAATCCTGCGATTTCCCCCGTTTTTTCAGTCAAGCGTACGCAAGTAGGTAATGCAGCGGCCTACCTCCTCGGGTCCCGTAGGAGAAAGACCCTCGGATTCCACAATCATAGGCATACCGTTTGCTAAGCACCAGGCGCGCACAGCGGCAACGGGCGCCTCGCCCGAGCCTAAGGACTTGCCCTGTACACCCTTGGTCCAGGAGCTCCATTCGCGGTTTTCGGCGGCGGTGGGAAGTCCGTCCTTCAGATGCACCGCAAATACACGGTCCTTGATGCTTTCCAAGTAGGCAACGGAGTCAAGACCTGCGTTGAAGCTCCAGAAGGTGTCAATCTGTACCTTCAGGTCGGTTTTAGCGAGAATTTCGTCCTCAATCACCTTGCCGTAGGGGGTGACGAAAAATTCACCCGAATGGTTGTGATAGCCAACCTCGATGCCCAAAGCCGCCGCCTTCTTCTGTACCTTGGCAAACAGCGCCAGGTTTTCGTTCAGCTTTTCCTCGGTGGACCAGTCAGCCCCGGGAATAATCAAACGGGGACAGCCGATATCCAGGTGGTATTGCAGGGTAGCGTCCAGATTTTCGTCGGTGAGAAGTCCAACGCCCGTATGGGTGGAGCAGCAGATAAGCCCGTATTCGTCAAGCCATTCCTTTACCTCCTTGGCGGAGTGACCGAAAAAGCCCGCAAATTCAATATACTTGTAGCCAAGGTCAGCGGCAACCTTCAAGGCGCCCTTCAAATCATCCTTGGTGATGTCGCGCAGGCTGTACATTTGTAATCCGTATTCCGTTCTTGCCATTTTGCTAAATTCCTTTCCATAGTAGATGCGGCGTCTTGCACGCAAGACGCCGCCTTTTTTAGGTTGTCTTGAGCATCAAGCCTGTGTCGCTTCGTCTCAGATAGCGTCAAAATCAGGCAGGTTCAGCTCGATTTCCTTGCCCAGCTCGCTGGACTTGGAGATGCCGTCCAGAATAGCCTGGTTGTAGAAGATTTGAGAGGAGGGAACGGGAGAGGGGGTGCCGTTCTTGTCAGCCTCAAGGAAGGAACGAACCTTCAGATGCCACAGGTCATCGTTCTTCTCCAAGGGAATAACGGTTTCAACCTGGGTGCCCGCTACCTCGTGATAGATAACCAGGGGCTTTTCGAGAATGCCGTTCCAGCACTCGGTGGAGGGAACGCGCAAGCCGCCCTTGGTACCCAGAATGAGGGTGTCGCCGGAGGTGTCCATATTCATAGCCCAGCCAATACGGAAGTCAACAACGATGCCGCCCTCCAAGCGGATGTAGGCGGAAGCCCAGTCATCCACGCCGAACAGAGGTCCGTACTCGTGATGCTTGCCGTAGCCAACGTAGTTGGGGTCGGTGCCGAAGACGGCAGCCTTGTGACCCGAAACGGTGAGGGGCTTGGGATAGCCGATAGCGTTCAGCACCAGGTCAAGAGAGTAGCAGCCGATATCGCCCAGAGCGCCAAGACCCGCGGTCTTATCCTCGATAAAGGTGGTGCCGAAGGGGGTAGGAATACCGCGGCGACGTCCGCCACCGGTCTGAATGTAGTAGATATCGCCAAGCTCGCCGCTTTCCACAATCTTCTTAATCTTCTGCATATTCTTGTTGAAGCGGGGCTGGAAGCCGATGGACAGAACCTTGCCGCTCTTCTTCTCGGCTCGGATAATCTCCATAGCCTCCTCGGTGGTTACGCACATAGGCTTTTCAAGCAGAACGTGCAGACCCGCATTGAGCGCGCGGATAGCGCAGGGGGCGTGCTGACGGTTGTAGGTACAAATGCTGACGCAGTCAAGCTGCAGGGACTTGTCAGCCAGCATTTCCTCGTCATTCGCATAGTCGGTCTTGACGTTTTCAACGCCGAACTTCTCGAAAAATGCCTTTGCCTTTCCGGGAACCAGGTCACAGCCTGCCACGATTTCAACGTCGGGCTGCTTCATATAGGCTGCCACGTGTGCCTCGGCAATCCAACCGGTTCCGATAATACCGACGCGCATTTTCTTGGTGGTGTCAATAACCTCGACGCTCTGGTCGTACTTAAAGGCGTCCTGGTCAGCAATCTTTTGTGCCATAGTAGTTTTCCTCCATATATGCATACTGATTTTGTATACCAATATTAAGCGCTGTGCGCTTATCTTCATTATAACAAAGCCTTTTTTGTTTTGCAAGGGTTTTTACAAAAAATATCCAAAATTTGTGGACTTCTTTGTTCATTTGTTTAACATTTCGGGTGCCCCGTGCCGCTTTTCTCTTGACTTTTGCCGTGAAAGGGCGTATAATTTTACCGTATGAAAACCGTATGAAAAAAGGAAAGGAAACCTTATGTCGCTTTTCAAACGCTTTATTGCGTATTATAAGCCCCATCGCGCGCTGTTTGCGCTGGATATGCTGGCATCTCTTCTGATTTCCATTATCGGGATGCTATATCCCGTGGTCACCAACTATATGCTCAATGAGCTGATTCCCCATATCCAGGAGGATTATAGGGATGTCATCAGAAAAATCTTTATCGCAGGGGCATTGGTGCTGCTTTGCTATATCCTGCGTCTGCTTTTGCGCTACTTCGTCCAGTATTACGGGCATATCATCGGCGTCCGAATGCAGGCGCATATGCGGAGCGATATGTTTGCCCATCTGCAAAAGCTGCCCTTTTCCTTTTACGATGAGCACGAAACGGGCAAGATTATGTCCCGTATGACCAGCGATTTGCAGGAGGTCAGCGAGCTTGCCCATCACGGTCCCGAAAACCTCTTTATCAGCGGCATTATGATTATCCTTTCCTTCAGTTATCTTCTGTCTATTCACGTGCCCTTGACGCTGATTATCTTCGCCTGCGTCCCCTTTCTCGTATTGGTGTCCGCCACCCTGCGGAAGAAAATGAGAGACGCCTTTACCGAGCGCCGCCGTGCCAACGCCGAAATCAACGCCGCCTTGGAAAGCAGCATCTCAGGCATTCGGGTAACCAAGGCGTTTTCGGGGGAGAAAACCGAGCGCGCCAAGTTTGAAAAGGGCAACGGGCAGTTCGTGGAGGCATCCCGAAAGTCTTATAGCGCTATGGGCAAATTCTTCTCCTCCACCGCCTTTATCACCGATGTCTTTAACGTCATTATTATCATCGCAGGGGGCTTTTTCCTCTACCGGGAGCAAATCACCTTCGGCGATTATTCCACCTTTATCGTATCTGTCAACCTGTTCGTTTCTCCCGTCAATACCTTGGTGAACTTCTCCGAGCAGTTCCAGAACGGTATTACGGGCTTCCGCCGCTTTGCGGAGATTATGGACGCCAAGCCCGAAAAGGACAGGGAAGGGGCGCTTCCCTTGGAAACGGTAGAGGGCAATGTTGCCTTCTCGGAGGTGTCCTTCTCCTACGGCGAGGGCGGGGAGGTTTTGCATAACGTGTCCTTCTCGGTTGCCAAGGGAGAAAAGCTGGCTCTGGTGGGCTCCTCGGGCGGCGGCAAAACCACCATATGTCACCTGTTGCCCGCGTTTTACCCCTTAGAGGAGGGAAGCATCACCGTTGACGGCAGGGATATTCGGGACATCACTAAGGACTCCCTGCGGCGACACTTGGGTATCGTCCAGCAGGACGTGTTCCTGTTCGGCGGCACCATTTACGAAAATATTCTCTACGGACGCCCCGACGCCACCCGTGAGGAGGTAGAGGCGGCGGCAAAAATGGCGAACTTGGACGAGTATATCCGCACCCTGCCCAACGGGTACGATACCGAAATTGGGGAGAGGGGCGTCAAGCTGTCGGGCGGACAAAAGCAAAGAGTGTCTATTGCCCGTGTATTCTTGAAAAATCCCGCTATTCTGATTCTGGACGAGGCGACCAGCGCCTTGGACAACACCACCGAAATGCTCATTCAGCAATCCTTGGACGAGCTTTGTCGGGGACGCACCACCTTCGTGGTCGCCCACCGCCTGTCCACCGTCAAGAGCGCGGACCGCATTGCTGTGGTGGATAAGGGAAGAATCATGGAAATGGGGACCCACGAGGAGCTGCTTGCCCAAAACGGCATTTACGCGCGGCTTTACCGACTGCAATTCCGTGAGGAGGGGGAGGGAAGCGAGGACGCTGCCGCCCTTGGTACCCTTTTGCTGTAAGTGTTACCGTAAAACGGCTGTGAAAAGAGATTTTTTTCACAGCCGTTTCTTTTTTGCCTTTTTATGACAAAACCAAGACGGCGCCTTGAAAAAACTCTGTTTTTTTGGATATTTTTTCTCAAAAATCGTTGACTTTTTCTTCTTGCTTTGGTATACTTGCCTTGATAGGTTCCCCCCTGTCAAAAAAAGGAAAGCCGAAAGGAAAACAGTATGGCTCTGATGATAACGCAAACAACCAGCGCCTCCACGGACGTATCCACTCTGCAGGATGCGTTTGAGGAAATCAAGCGCCTGGCAAAGGACGCAACGCCTGAAAACCGTTTGAACCTGACCCTGGAGTTAGAGGCTCCTCGCTATCTTTTGTTTGAACCGTTGCTTCTCTCCTCGGAGGAGGTACCGGGTCTTGCCTACGTTGACTTGACTGTTCGCCCCAAGAAGGGCTTCCATTCCATCATTTCGGGCTGCGATTGGATTCGCAACCATTGGTTTGAAAAGGTGGAGGGCACGCCCTATTATAAATACCAGTTCCCTGCCGATGAAAACGGCAAATACCCCGTTTTCCGCGATTTCTACGTCAACAGAAAGCGCATTAAAATGGCAGAGAGCAACATTATGATTCATCCCTTTGCTCTGCCCCCCGTAGAGGAAAGAGAGAATCCCGAAAACCTCAAGGGCATCTATTTGCCTATCGAGGACGTGAAGAAGCTTGCCTCCATTCCCGTGGAGGTAGCGGAATGCCAGATTTATATCGAGTGGACCTGGCGTATTCTGCGTGTTATCGGTACGGACTTGAACGATACCAAGGAATGTGACGGAAAGACCTATGCGCTCGTCAAGCTGGAGCACGATGATGCCGTCATTCTGATTCAGAAGACCCATCCCTCGCTGAACATCAAGAACCGCCGCTGCTTCTTCTCCAATTCTCCCGTCTATCTGACTCCCGGCACCTTTACCTACGATTACCGCGCGGGTCTGCTGTATTACTATCCTGCTCAAGAGGAGGATATGAAGAGCTTTATCTTCGAATATCCGAGAGCCGAAAACCTTCTGATGTTCGAGGGTATGAGCAACCTGACCATCGAGGGGCTCTCCTTTACGGGCACCACCTCCCGCTATGCCTGCGAGCACGGCTATGCGTCGGGTCAGGCAAACTGCGCCACGGGCGTTGGCCGCCTGAAGCACGCGGGGCTTTATACCTCCAATATCAACCGTATCACTGTCAAGGGCTGTACCTTTGAGCAGCTTGGCGCCAACGGCTTGATGATGCAGAACAGAAGCGTGGGCGTGCGTGTCACCGACTGTATCTTCAAGAATACGGGTATGGCAGGGCTTTCCATCGGCAACCCCACCACCGATTGGGATGACCCCAAGAACCAGAACTACGATATCCGTGTGGAGAACAACTACTTTGAGCATATTGCGTACGGCTACCCCACCGCCGCAGGCTTCTATATGGGTATGGTGGACGGCTTGCGTTTCCGTCATAACACGATGATTGATACCGCCTACTCTGCCGTATCCGTGGGCTGGGGCTGGAACGCCGTTGACTATCACCTGGGCGAAAAGGTGAACGTCCGTGACGCTGACATCTCCTACAACTACTTAGAGGACTATATGAACGTCCTGCAGGACGGTGCCGCCATTTATACCGTTGGCGCCAACTGTCTGCACGATAACCCCCGCCGCTTCAACAGAATGCACGATAACTACGGGCGCCGTAACGTGCTTTCGGACAGCGGACGCCGCGGCTTCTATATGGACGGCTCCTCCACCAACTGGGAAACCTACCGCAACGTTTCCATTAACACCCAGTTCCCCGTGTTCTCCCAGTTCCATTGGCCCCCCGCAGGCACCTTCCACAACCATATGTACGAGATTTACGCCACCTTCCCCGTGGATAAGGGTAACCACGCCCCTGCGCGTGACACCATTCTCGGCACCTATTATGACGATATGAAGACCGAGGAAGAGCTGCTTGCCAAGTACGAAACGGCGCGCGAAATCCGTGCCAATGCGGGCTGCAATCTCGTGAATGTATAAGGAAAAGGAGAGAACGAGTGATGGATGTTGCTATCAGAAAAACAACCGTTTCCCTTGATAAGGTAGAAACCCTGTACGATGCCTTGGAAAGCGTCAAGGCGATTGCCCGTGAGGCAACCCCCGAGAGTCCTGTCAGCGTGGAGCTGGTTTTAGACTATTACCGTTATACCCTGGATAAGCCCGTGGTCTTTTCCGCCGAGGAAGAGCCTGCTCTTGCCAATATCAAGCTCTCCATTGTCAACAAGGAGGGTATGCGCCCTTGCGTGACCAGCCTTCGCAGACTGGATTTGTCCCGCTTTGAGGCAGTAGAGGGCAAGCCCTATTACAAGTATCAGTTTGATAAGGATGAAAACGGCGCCTATCCCCTCTTCCACGATTTCTATGCGGGCGGCGGCCGTGTGCCTATGGCGAGAAGCGAGATTATGATTCATCCCTTCAAGCTGCCCCCCAAGGAGGAAAGAGAAAAGCCCGAAAACCTCAGAGGCATCTATCTGCCCTATGAGGAGGTAGAAAAGCTCGCCAAGGCAGGCGGCTTGGGTACCGAATGCCAGATTTACGTGGAGTGGACCTGGAGCATTATGCGTATCGTGGGCGTGGACCTCTCCTCTGTCAAGGAGCACGAGGGCAAGAAGTATGCGTTGGTGGAGCTTGAGCCTTCCGATGCGGTGATGCTGATTCAGAGAACCCATCCCGAGCTGAATATCAACAACCGCCGTTGCTTCTTCTCCAATAACCCCGCCTACCTCACCACCCCCAACAGCTACACCTACGATTACCGCAACGGCGTTCTGTACTACTATCCCCCCGAGGGCAAGCGCGCCTGCGACGTGGTTTGTGAATACCCCACCCTTGAGAACCTCTTTATCTTTGAGGGCTTGAACAACGTCACGCTGGAGGGCATCACCTTCTACGGCGCCACCTCCAAGTACGTTTGTGAAAACGGCTATTTCTCGGGCCAGGCAAACTGCGAAAAGAACATGGGCAGAGTGGCTCACGCGGCCGTTTGCACCAGCAATATGCGGAACTTCACGGTGAAGGCATGCCGCTTTATCGACCTTGGCGCCAACGGTCTGCAGATGAGAAACAGAAGCGTGGGCGTCCGCATCACCGATTGCGTTTTCAAGGGCATCGGTATGTCGGCTGTGTCCATCGGCAATCCCTCCCTTAGCTGGAAGGAGAAAAAGGACCAGAACTTCAACATACTTATTGAAAACAACTATTTCGAGCACATTGCGTACGAATATCCCACCGCCGCCGCTATTTACTTCGGCAAGGTGGATACCCTTCATTTCTGTCACAACACCGTGAAGGATACAGCCTATTCCGCCGTTTCGGGCGGTTGGGGCTGGTCCCCCGGTCCCTACGCCCTGGGCGAGGCGGTGAATATCAGAGATGCGGAGCTGGCGTACAACCTCTTTGAGGATTATATGATGGTCCTGCAGGACGGCGGCGCCATTTATATGGTCGGTGCCAACTGCAACCACGACAACGATGTGCGTTTTAACTGTATGCACGACAACTACGCAACCTGTAAGGAAATGCGTCCCTCGGGAAGATACGGCTATTATATGGACGGCGCCACCACCAACTGGGAGTGCTACCATAGCGTGGTTCTGAACACCAATATGCCCATCTTCTCTCAGCCTCATCCCTATGCGGCAAGCTTCCATAACCACATCCGTGACGTGTACAGTAACGTCAACGGCCCCTTGGAATGGATTGCGCCCAGCCGTGACGTGACCGTAGAGGATTATCACGTAACGGTGGAAACGGAGGCAGAGCTTCTGGCAAGATGCGAGGAGGCAAGAGCCATTCGCGAGGCTGCCGGCTGTCGCTTGATACTGTAATTTACGTCAAGCCGCGCCTTATGAAAATAATGCGCGGCTTTTTTCAAAAGAAAATCAATCTGAACCGCATAATGTTATGCCGTCGCCCACGGGTGACAGAACGGAGCTTATGATGAATATTGCGCTTTCCAATATCAAAAGAAAAAGCCTCTCCCTGCAAAATCTGGCAGAGGCACCCGAAAAAATAAGAGAGCTTGCAAGGGAGGCAAGTGCCGCCTCGCCTATCGAGGTGGAGCTTTTGCTGGACGAGAATCGCTATAATCTCTCCGCTCCCGTGGTCTTTTCCGCTGAGGAAATGCCCGAGCTTGCCTTTGTGCGTCTGACTATGCGGGGTATCTCCTGCAAGAAGCCTGCCATCACCGCCCAACGGTATTTCTATAACGATAAGTTCGAGGCAGTGGAGGGCAAGCCCTACTACAAGTATCAGCTGCCCCAAAACGAGGACGGCAGCTATCCCGTATTCCGTGAAATGTACGTGGACGGCAAGCGTGTCCTCCCCGCCAAGAGCGAGGCGATGATTTATCCCTTCTTGGTACCCAAGGTGCTGGAAAAGGAGGAGGACTGCCACGAGGGTATGTTTTTGCCTATCGAGGTGGTAGAGCGCTTCGTAACGGAGGATACCGAATGCACGGAGCTGCAGCTCAACCTGGAATGGGAGCATAAAATCTTCCGTATTTGCGGCGTCGATTTCTCGCAGACGAGAGAGAAGGACGGCAAGACCTACGTGCTGGTAAAAATGGGAGACGAGTTCCGTACCTTCGCCGAAAAACGGGCGACCTATCTTATCACCAACGGCAGAAAATGCTCCATCTGGAATTCTCCTGCCTTCCTGACCCCGGGTAGCTTCACCTACAACCACAAAACGGGCGTTTTGTTCTTCTATCCTGCCGAGGGCTTTGACATTGTACACCATACCCACGAATATCCCATTCTGGAGAACCTTCTGATTTTTGAGGGAATGGAGGGCTTGACCTTAGAGAATATTTCCTTCAAGGGTATTACCTCGGGCTACGCCTCCCAAAACGGGTATCTGGCAGGGCAGTCGGGGGTTGTCGGTAACGGCACCTATCGGAGCCGCATTACCCACGCCGCCGTTTATACCAGAAATATGAAGCGCTTCACCGTCAGAAAATGCGCCTTTACCGAAATGGGCGGCTACGGTCTTCTGATGCTGGACAGAAGCGTGGCGGTGCGTATAGAGGACTGCCATTTTGAAAGCATCGGTATGTCCGCTATCTGCATCGGAAATCCCGTTTCTCCTATCACCAAGTCCTGGCCCGAGCCCGAAAATCAAACGATTAATCTGACTGTAACCAACAACTATATTTGCCACGTTGGCTACGAATATCCCGCCTCCTGCGCCTTCTACGTTGCCTTGGTGGACGTTTTGGAATTCACCCACAACACCGTGAAGGACGTCCCCTATTCCGCTCTGTCCGCAGGCTGGAACTGGCGCCAGGTGCCCTATTATCTGGGCGAAAGCGTCAACGTGCGTGATGCGGAAATCGCCTTCAACTACTTTGAGGACTATATGATGGTCCTGGAGGACGGCGGCGCCACCTACGTCAACGGTGGCAACTGCAATCCGGAGGACGCAAGACTCATCAACTCCATTCACGATAACTACGCCGTATGCCACGAAAAGAGAAGCCGTGCCCGTTACGGCTACTATATGGACGGCGCGGCAAGCAACTGGGATTGCTATCACAACGTGGTTATCAACGCCAACCACCCCATTTTCGCCCAGCCTCATCCCCAGTCCACCAGCCACCACGTGCATTGTCACGATATTTATTCCAACACACCCTACGGAGAGGGTATGTTCTATACCGAGCGTGACAACCTGGTTTGGGACTATCACGATAAGGCAAAAACCGAGGAAGAGCTTTTTGCTATGTATCCTGCCGCCGTGGAAATCAAGAAAAACGCGGGCGTCAAGCAGGCGTAAGGCAAAAGCAAAGAAAGGAATGGTTGTACACAATGGGAATCAGAATTATCAATACACAGAAAACCGCCGTTACCGCCAAGGATTTGACCGAGGGGCTTGCACAAATCAAGGAGCTTGCCAAAACGGCAACCGCGGAAAGTCCCTTGGAGGTTTCTCTCATTCTGGATGCGGACAGATACCATCTCTCTGCCCCTATTGAGCTTTCGGCAGAGAAGGAGCCCGCCCTTGCCAACGTTCGCCTGACTATTAAGGGAAAAGACGGTATGACCCCCAAGCTTTCGGGCGCCTGGTATTTTTATCACGATAAGTTTGAAGCCGTCAAGGGAAAGCCCTACTACAAGTATCAGTTAGAAAAGGGCGCCGACAAAAAATATCCTCAGTTCCGTGAAATGATGGTGGATAGACGCCGTATTGAAATGGCAAAGAGTGACTTCTATCTCTATCCCTTCTCCGCGCTCCACCGTGACGAGGCAGACGAGGCAACCTTTCAGCGAGGCCTTTTTGCCCCCCTGGATATGGCAAAGGCGCTTGCCAAGGACAAAACCAAGTCCAAGGAGCTGCAAATTCTTCTGGAATGGGAGCATAGAATCTTCCGCATCACGGGAGTCGATTTGGAAACCGTGCGCACCTGCGACGGCAAGGAGTACGCCCTGCTTGAGCTTGACGAGGAATACCGTACCTTCGTCAAGGAGGGCAGATTTTCTCTTCTGGATTTGAAGGGACGCCGCTTCTTCGTCACCAACTCCTTGGCGTTCTTAAAGGAGGATACCTTCGTCTACGATTACAAGCGCGGCACCGCCTACTATTACCCGGGCAAGCAAATGGACATCGTCCACCATACCCAGGAGTATTGCCTCTTAGAGCAGCTGCTGGTTCTGGAGGGGCTTGAGGGCTTAACCCTTGAAAACCTCGCCTTTGTGGGCACAACCTCTAAGCACGTTTGCGAAAACGGCTATACGGCGGGGCAGGCAAACGCCGTGCGTACCGCCGGCAAGAATGGCGTTTTCTTCCGCCATCTGCCCGTTGGCGCCGTTTGCACCCGCAATATGCGTAGCTTTACGGTGAAAAACTGCACCTTCACGGATATAGGCGGCAATGCCATTCTGATGCAGGATAAAAGCACGGGCGTTTTCATTGAGCATTGTCGCTTTGAAAGAATCGGTATGTCTGCCGCCGTCATCGGCAACGCCGCCAATCAGATTTCCGCTTGGGAGAACCCCGACAACCGCAATATAGCGATACACTTTAACCACAACTATATTCGCCACGTTGCCCACGATTATCCTGCCGCCTGCGCCTTCTATACCGCCTTGGTGGACGGCATTGAGTTTACCCACAATACGGTCATCGACGTCGGCTACTCCTGCTTCTCGGCGGGCTGGAACTGGGTGCAGGTGCCTTATGCCTACGGGGAAAAGGTCAACGTGCGCGGGGGAGAGATTGCCTACAACTATTTTGAGGATTATATGATGATCTTGGAGGACGGCGGCGCCGTCTACGTCAACGGCGGCAACTGCTCCTTTGACTGTGCCAAGCGCTTCAATAAGATTCACGATAACTACGCCGTTTGCCACGAAATGAAAAGCCGTGCCCGTTACGGCTACTATATGGACGGCGCGGCAAGCAACTGGGACTGCTACCACAACGTAGTTATTAACGCCAATGCGCCCATTTACGCGCAGCCTCATCCCCAGGCGCTCAGCTGCCACGTGCATATCCGTGATACCTATTCCAACACGCCTTACCCCGTGTACTTTGACCTTGTGCAGATGCAAAAGGAGCGAGACGTTGTTGTGGAAGGCTATCAGCTGCTGGAGGGTGCCTCGGAAGCGGCGCTGCTTGACGCCTACGGGGACGCGAGAAGCATTCGCGACGCCGCAGGCTGTCGGAATTAAAGCAGTCTAAACTGAAAGGAACGGTCATATATGAGTACGACGCTGACACAAATCACGCGGGAAACCAAAAGCCCCGAGAGCTTTGACGCCCTGCTTCAGGAAATCAAGAGCCTGGCGGCAGATGCCACGGCAGAAAACCCCCTGACCTTAGAAATCGTCTTGCAGGATAACCGCTATTCTCTCAAGAAGCCCTTGGTTTTCTCTGCCAAGGAGGTCCCCGGTCTTGCCTATACCCAAATCACCCTGCGTGGGGTAGAGGGCAAGGCGCCCGTTATATGCGGAAACGAATATTTCTATAACGATACATTCGAGGCAGTAGAGGGTAAGCCCTATTACAAATACCAGATGCCCCAAAACGAGGACGGCACCTATCCCCTCTTCCGTGAAATGTACGTGGACGGAAAGCGCGTTCCGCTCGCCACGAGCCCCGAAATGGTGCATCCCTTCCAGACACCGCCCCCCGAAAAGCGGGAGGAAAAGGATTACCTGCGCGGTATGTTTATGCCCATTGAGGCAGTTAAGACCCTGGCAAGCGAGGACATTGCGGCGGCAGAGCTTCACGGCTACTTTGAATGGACCCACAAGGTGTTCCGTATCAAGGGCGTGGACCTTTCCACCACCCGTGAGCATAACGGACAGCTGTATGCCCTGGTGGAGCTGAAGGAGGAGTACGAAAGCTACGCCAGAAACCCCGGCGGTCTTATCGGCATGGCAAACAGAGAGTGCTTCTTCCGCAACTCGGTTGCCTTCCTTACCCCCGGTACCTTTGCCTACGATTGGCAAAAGGGCATTGTGTACTTCTACCCAATGGAGGGATACGATATCCTGCATCACACCCACGAATATCCCACTCTGGAAAACCTCATTATCTGCGAGGGAATGAGCAATTTCACCCTGGAAAGCCTCTCCTTTACGGGCGCTACCACCAGCATCCCGTATCTGAAGGGCTATAACACGGGGCAGGCAAATATGCTGAACGCCACCGCCTTTCCCGAAACGCTGTGCGGCAGATTGCCTAACGCCGCCGTTTTAACCAACGAAGCCCGTAATTTTACCGTCAGAGGCTGTTCCTTTACGGGTCTTGGCGGCAACGGTATTATGATGGTCAACAAAACGGTTGGCGTCTGCATCGAGGACTGCCATTTTGAGGACATCGGTATGTCTGCCGCCACCATCGGCAACGCCCGCTCCTCTGTCACCGCCTGGGATGACCCTGCTAACCGTACCGTCAACGTTACCTTTACCAATAACTATCTGCGCCATATCGGCTATGAGTATCCTGCCTCCTGCGCCTTCTATATTTCTTTGGTTGACGTCTTGAGCTTCACCCACAACACGGTGATTGACGTTCCCTATTCCGCTCTGTCCGCAGGCTGGAACTGGGTGCAGGTGCCGTATCTCTACGGTGAAAAGGTCAACGTCCGCGATGCGGAAATTGCCTACAACTATTTCGAGGACTATATGATGCTTCTGCGGGATGGCGGCGCCACCTACGTCAACGGCGGCAACTGCCACGTGTCCTGCGACAAGCTCTTTAACCGCATTCACGACAACTACTCCGTTTGCCACAGTATGCGCTCCCGTGCCCGTTACGGCTACTATATGGACGGCGCGGCAAGCAACTGGGATTGCTATCACAACGTGATGATTAACGCAAACTATCCCATCTTCGTGCAGCCGCATCCCCAGGCGCTCAGCTGTCATTGCCACGTGCGCGACACCTATTCCAATACCCCCTACGAATGGTATTTTGGCGATAAGAGTGCCTTTGCCTCCCGAAACGTTCTGGTGGAGGGCTTCTATATGGAAGCCAAAACCGAGGAGGAAATGCTGGCGCTTTACCCCGAGGCGCGTGCCATTCTGGCAAACGCAGGATGTAAGCGCTAATTTACATTTCGGCTTTTCAAGCCTAAAAAGCGCACAAGACGAATGGGTGATGTTCTTAGCGGAGAATTATAAAAATACCACTAAGTGCGAGCATCGCATTTGACCAGTCAAATGCAAATGGGCTAAGCCCAAACCCATATTACAAGCAGAAAGAGCAAGAGTAAAAGGAACCAAATCCTTCTATTCTTGCTCTTGTTTTTTCTTCTGTCGATATATTCACTTTCGTGAAATATGTTCACGAAAGGTGAACTCGATATGCTTTCGCTACGCTGCGAACCCCCAAAGCTCATTCTTCGCTTCGGGGAACCCCAGCCGCTCAAGCTCGATATATTGTCGCTCCGCGCCAATTCGATATGAGATAAATCCCTCGTTTGCGTAGCAAACATATCGAGTGCGTCAGCACATATCGAGTTTGTATATCTCGCCTTTGGCGAGGTATGCAAACCATATCGAAAATCCCGCAAGGGATTTATCTCGATGCGTGTTCTCCGTTAAGGATAACACGCTAAAGTCTTGTGCGTTTTGCTTTTTTGGGATGTTATTTCTTTTTTTCGTGGTGAAACAGCCGCGCGACGGCGGTTCTTTCCACCTTCATAGCGCTCTTGGGACAGAACTCCTGACAGCAGAAGCAGCGAATGCATTTTTTGCGGTCAATTTTTGCCTTGCCCTTTTCTATGACGATAGCCGAGGCAGGGCAGATGTCGCGGCAAACGCCACAGCCCACGCAGAGCTTTTGGTGTAAAACGGGTCTTGTCCGCAAAATGCCCGCAATAGCGGAGCCGATAAAACGGGAAAACACGTTCTTTTTGCTACGGGAAAATTCCACCGACTTCTGTAAGGGCATATTCTTGAAGTCGGAAAGGAGAAGGGGCGCCAGGTCCCCGCAGAGGGAAAGCCCCTCTACCCCCTCGGGAATCAGTCCGCGGCGGTAGGCAGCCGCAAGGGTGGGCACGTTTTCCTTTTGAAGACCCAGAATGGCGGCGGCCGCCAAGTCCAGACAATGGGGAGAGGCAGACGCCAAAAGGCACCCTATCTGTCTTGGCGTGCCTGCCGTAGGGCCGTTGCCCTCCATACCCACCACAGCATCCGCAATGTTCAGAACGGGCTTGAAATATTCGTCCAAATCCAAGAGCATATCCGCAAAATCCTCGTGACGGGGGAAGCGGTAATGGTATTCGGGCTTGATAACCCCGGGAATGACCCCGAACATATTTTTAGCGGCGGCGGACATTGCCATCATCCCGTGGCTTTTCAGCTTGCAGACGTTGATAATCAGGTCAGCCCCGTCTAAATAGGAGGTGTAGGTAAAGCTTTTTAATACCCTTCCCTCGGGATAGGATGCCTCCCTTTGCCCAAAGTCGCGGTTAAGAATAACCTCGTCTGCCTCCAAGGCGGTCATACCCGACACACGGTACACCCGTTCCACAAAGGCGGCGTTGTAGAGTCCTCCGGGGCTGTCCCCCAAAATGACCTTGGCGCCTCTTTGCAAAAGCAAGCGGCAAAGGGCACGCAAAAGCAGGGGGTGGGTGGTGGCTGCCTCCTCGGGCTTCATAGCGGAAACCAGATTGGCCTTTACCGCCACCGTGATGCCGGGGCGTATCAGGGCAAGACGGTCCGCAAAGGGGGATAGCAGCGCCGCAAGCGCCGCCTCTATTTTTGCCTCCTCGTAGGAGGCGCAGGGGACAACGGCAACCGTGTCCCGGGGAGTCAGGGAAGGAAGAGAAAGCATAGTGGCTCCTTTCAGCGCTGAATTTTGTAGTATGCGGAAAAACAGCGCCGCATATAGTGGTAGTACGAGTAGCCAAGCACAACCTAAATCGAACCCGTTTTAAGGGGCGAATTTCGTGATATGCTTCGCCAAAAATCCTTGCCATATGGTATATGACGGCGAATTTTATAGCTCGCCTCTCGCAAAATTCGCTCCCTTAAAATTCTTCGAACTCCGAAGCACGAAAAAACGGATGATTTTTTCGTGATGCGAGCGAAGATAAGTATGGACTTATCAAGGGAACAGCGCGGAAAAAGCGCCGCTTTTTCGGC
>JAFTSW010000038.1 GCA_017467085.1 Clostridia bacterium
AACGAGCACTTGACCGAGTATATGGCTGACGTGGATACCGATGCCGCCTTCACGCCCGACACCAACGTTATCAAGACCGAGAACGGCGTAACCTTCTTCGACGAGAGCGCCTTGCGCTCCGCTCCTTACTTCGATATCCGTATCGACGGCATCACCGAGGTTAAGTAATTTATTATTTCTTTGCGTAAAGATGGGGTTGCCGTTTTTTAGCGGCAACCCTTTACGCCTTATTTATACCCTTACGCCTTATTTACAGGAGGAACAACCGTGGACAAAGCAACGGTTATTGAATTGCGTCACATCACCAAGCGGTTCGGCAAGGTTGTTGCCAACCGTGACGTTTCTATGGACGTTAAGCGTGGAGAAATCCTTTCCGTTCTCGGCGAGAACGGCTGTGGAAAAACCACCTTGATGAATATGCTTGCGGGCATTTATTATCCCGATGAGGGTGAAATTATCATTGGCGGAGAAGAGGCCATTATTCAATCCCCCAAGGATGCCTTCCGTTACAACATTGGTATGATTCATCAGCACTTTAAGCTGATTGACGTCTTTACTGCCGCCGAAAACATCGTTCTCGGCACGGGTGAGGGCGAAAAATACGATATAAAAGAGGCAAAAACCCGTATTTCCGAAATGAGCGAGAAATACGGCTTCCATATAGATTTAGATAAGAAGATTCACGAGATGTCGGTTTCCGAGAAGCAAACGGTGGAAATCATCAAGGTTCTCTACCGCGGAGCGGACGTCTTGATTTTGGACGAGCCCACCGCCGTGTTGACTCCCCAGGAGATTCGCCGCCTGTTTGACGTTTTGCGGGCGATGCGGCAGGACGGAAAGTCTGTGCTTATCATCACCCATAAGCTCAACGAGGTAATGGAAATCTCCGACCGTGTCGCCGTCCTTCGCAAGGGCGAGCATATTGCCACGGTCAATACCGCCGAAACCAACGAGAAGGAGCTGGCGGATATGATGGTGGGGCAGAAGGTGTCCCTCAATATCGACCGTCCCCTTCCCGAAAATACGGCGCTTCGTCTTGCCGTGGAGGGCTTGACCTTGACGGGACCCGAGGGGAATCTGGTGCTGGATAACGTCAGCTTTGATGCGTATAGCGGTGAAATTCTCGGTATCGCGGGTATTGCGGGCAGCGGCCAGCGTGAGCTTTTGGAGTCGATAGCGGGCCTGCATCACCTGGATAGCGGAAGCGTCACCTACTATAACCCCAAAAAGGATAAGCCCATCACCTTCTTCCATAAGAGCTTCGAGCGTGTGATGGAACTGGCAAACGAGGGAATGCTTCGCTATGCCGACGGCAGAGATTTCGACGGCAGGGATGAAGACGGCAAGCACCTTTCGAGAAAAACTATCAAATCGCTGGTGGAGAAGGGTGAAATTTTCTTCAAGGATGATGAGGTCATCAACCTCCGTGAGAAAACGCCCCTGCAAATCAAGGAGCTGGGCGTGCGCTTCTCCTTCGTACCCGAGGATAGACTCGGTATGGGTCTTGTCGGCAATATGGACATTGTAGACAATATGATGCTCCGTAGCTACCGCCGCGGTCACTCCGTCTTCGTGGATAGAAAAACCCCCGAGGACCTGGCAAACGAAATCATTGAAAGCCTGCAGGTTGTCACTCCCGGCACCCATACCGCCGTGCGTAAGCTGTCGGGCGGTAACGTGCAAAAGGTGTTGGTCGGCAGAGAAATCGCCGCAGGCCCCAAGGTTCTGATGGCGGCGTACCCCGTCCGCGGACTGGATATCAACTCCTCCTATCTCATTTATAACCTTCTCACCGAGCAAAAGAAGAACGGCGTCGCCGTTATCTTCGTGGGCGAGGACCTGGACGTGCTCTTGTCCCTCTGTGACCGCATTATGGTGGTAGCAGGCGGCAAGGTAACGGGTATGGTTGACGCGCGCACGGCAGAGAAGGACGAAATTGGTCTGTTGATGACCAAAACGAATACCGTCACGGAATAAAAGGAAAGGAAGCTTTTTACTATGGAAAACCAACAGACAAAGCAAGCGCAGGTAAAAAAAGAGCCTTTCTTTCGCTTGGTAAAGCGTGACACCCTGCCTATCGGAACGGTTGTTTTGATTTATGCCATTGCCATCGTGGGAAGCCTCTTGGTGTCCAGCCTTATCTGCTCCGCCTTCTCGGACAAAAATCCCCTTCAGTTTTTTGCCTCGCTGTTTGGCGGTGCCTTTGGCTCCTCCCGTCGCATTTGGTTGCTTTTGCAGGATACCGCTCTGCTTCTCGGCGTGGCGGTTGCCCTTGTTCCCGCCTTCAAGATGAAATTCTGGAACCTCGGCGGCAACGGGCAGATTTTGGTCAGCTGCCTGGCGGCTGTTGCCTGTATGTATTATCTTGGCGGCAAAATTCCCGAATTTCTTCTTATCATTCTGATGACCCTCGTCAGCATCCTGGCAGGTGCCATCTGGGGTGTTTTGCCTGCTATTTTCAAGGCGCTCTTTAATACCAATGAGTCCTTATTTACCCTAATGCTCAACTATATTGCCTCGGGCCTTGTGGCAATGTTCATCACCATCTGGGTCAAGTCGGGCTCCGGCGTTCTGTACCCCCTGCCAAACGGCCATTTTCCCGAGCTTTTCGGCAACAAGTATTTACTGACCATCATCGTCTTCTTCGTCTTGGCTGCCTTGATGTTCGTCTATCTGAAATACACCAAGCAGGGCTACGAGATTTCGGTTGTAGGCGATAGCCCCAATACCGCCAAGTATATCGGTATTGACGTCAAGAAGGTCATCATTCGCACCATGATTATCTCGGGCGCCCTTTGCGGCGTTGTCGGGCTCTTCGTGGCTGGCTCCATCGAGCATACCGTATCCACCGCCTCTGCCAACAATATGGGCTTCACCGCCATTATGGCAACCTGGCTTGCCGCCTTCAATCCCTTGATTATGATGGGCACCTGCGGCTTTATCACCTTCGTGGACAAGGGTATGGTAGAGGTGCGTAGCGCCTTCGGCTTCACCAATGACAGTATCGCCAATATCGTTATCGGTCTTGTGTATTTCTGCGTCATTGCCTGTAGCTTCTTTATCACCTATCGGGTGGTATTGCGTAAGCCCCTTTTTAAGCTGGGTAAAAACAAAACGGAAGGAGAGGGAGAAGTATGACAGTCTTTTTAGTTTCGGCAATCTCCATTGCCACCGTTTTGTTGTATGGCTGTGTCGGTGAAATCATCACCGAAAAGGCAGGGCATCTGAACCTGGGTATCCCCGGCATTATGTGTATGGGTACCGCAGGCGGCTGCCTCGGCACCTCTCTGTATATGAGCGTAGCCCACGAGAATCCCTCCTGGCTTCTGCTCATTCTGATTTCCTTGGTCTTTGCCTTTCTGTTTGCGGCGGCGCTTGGGGGCGTGTATGCGCTCTTAACCGTCACTCTGCGCTGTAACCAGAATATCACGGGTCTTGCCATCACCATTTTCGGCTCGGGCGCCACAGACTTTTTGATGTCCTTTGTGGACCGTACTCATTTTGACCCCGCGGGAAAGCTCTTTTCCTCCGCCTTGCCCTTTGCCGAAAGCCTTGGCGACTTCGGTGCCATTGTGTTTGGGCACGGTGCGTTTGTCTATCTCGCTATTGCGGTTGCCCTGGTTTGCGCCTTCGTTCTGAATAAAACCAGAGTGGGTCTGCACCTGCGCGCCGTTGGCGAAAGCCCTGCCACCGCCGATGCCGCAGGCATCAACGTTACCGCCTATAAGTACGTGGCAATCCTCATCGGAAGCGGTATCGCGGGTCTTGGCGGCTTCTACTACATTATGGACTATATCAAGGGAAGCTGGGAAAACGCGGGCATCATCGAAGCCTTCGGCTGGCTTGCCATTGCCTTGGTTATCTTCGTCCTTTGGAAGCCCCACCTTGGCATTCTCGGCGCCTTCCTCTTTGGCGGCTGCTACATCGTAGCCTTCGTCCTTGCCAACGTCACCTCCACCCAAAAGGAAATCATCAAAATGCTCCCCTACGTCATCACCATCGTGGTGCTTATCGTCACCTCGATTTTTGACAACAAGGAAAACCAACCCCCTGCCTCTCTCGGCTTGCCCTATTTCCGAGAGGACAGATAAAAAGGAAAATCCGCAAATCCATTGGATTTGCGGATTTTTTATGCGAGATTTTTGACTTTACAGCGCAAAATTTCCGTTTTCAAAGACGGGAATTTCCTTGCCGTCGTGGGTTGTGCCGATAATAGACAAATCCCGTGTTCCCACCATAAAGTCCACGTGCTGGGTAGAGGTGTTGAGTCCGTGAGCCCGTAGCTCCTCCTCGCTCATATCGTTGCCCCCCTCCAAGCAGGGATATGCCTCGCCAAAGGCAAGGTGACAGGAGGCATTCTCGTCAAACAGGGTATCGTAGTACAAAATTTTCTGGTTGGAAATGGGAGAATCGTAGGGAATCAGCGCGACCTCGCCAAGATACGAGGCGCCCTCGTCCACCGCCATGGCGTTCTTGAGAATTTCCTCTCCCTCCTTGGCGTGTACCTCCACGATTTTGCCCTCCCGCAGGACCATATAAAAGTCCTCTATCACGTTGCCGTTGTGAACCAAGGGCATTGCCGCATACACAACCCCGTCTACCCCCGTTTTCAAGGGAGCGGTAAAAATCTCCTCGGTGGGCATATTGGCAACGAAGCGCTGTCCCTTGGGGGTCGCGTCCTCGCCCGATTGCCAGATGTGTCCCTCAGGCAGACGCACCGTCAGGTCCGTCCCAAGAGAGTTGCGGTAGTGAAGGGAAGCGAAGCGGTAAGCGTTTAACTTTTCGGTTCTTGCGCGCAAGGCGGCTAAATGCGCCTGCCAACGGGAAATAGCGTCCCCGTTTCCCGAAACGCGCACCGTTTCATAAATGGCGTCACCCAGTCGGCCAACCGCTTCGCTCTCAGAAAGGTCGGGAAACACCTTCTTTGCCCAAGCGGCAGAGGGCACCGCCGCAATGCACCAAGGGAAAAAGTTGGAGGTTTCCAAGCGGTAAAACTCCGCCAAATCTCTGCCCTTCGCCTTGGCGTTCCGTAAAAGCCTGTCAGGCTCCACCCCTGCCAGATTCATCGGGTCATTGGACTCAATAAACAGGCAAGCCGCCCCTTCACGGGCGTAATCGTTAAGCAAATGCTGGCGCCAAAGGGGCGTTTCATCAAAAACGCCGTCCTCTGCCTTCAAAAAATGCGCCCGTGTGACTGCATCATCCGAATATACCACCGTTACGTCCTTCGCCCCAACCTCGTAAGCCTCGTGCATACAAAGCCGCGCAAATGCCGCCGCCTCCACAGGGGCGTGAATCACAACCTGCTGTCCCTTTTGTACCTGCAAGCCTACCTGTATCAAAAGCCTTGCGTATTCCTGTTCCTTGTTCATATAACACTCCTTTTCTCGCCTTTTGGCGTATATAGTCTTGCCCAATAGAGGGCAAATGCTTCCGCTTTCTCTTTATTGTAGCACAAATTCCCCAAAAAGGCAACGGCTTTCAGGCAAGTATAAAAAATAAGCGACCTGCAAAGCAGGCCGCTTCTTAGGCGTGCGTGCGCCTCCCGGTCAGAGTGCATCTTTTAATGCGGTGACATCTGTTTTGTACAGTATTTTTGGTAAAAAAGCAAGATTAGCGCAGTCAATTTTTTGTTTCATAAAACCGCTGGGGCGCAACGGTGAAATTCTCACCTCGTGCCGATGAAATCAAAGCATGGCCCTTGCGCTGGCTACGCCAGAAACTACTCCCAAAATGACGCCGACCACAATATCCAAAATCAGCATAATGGTAGAAAATATAAATCCCGTGCCATCTCTTTTGTAGGCAGCCCAAATCATACCGATTACGGGGAAGAGAAAGGCTATGAAATAAAAGAAGCAGCCCAGAGAGGATTCTTTTTTGCCTTCTTTGGCTATCGCCGCCAGCTCGGCTTCTATTAGCTCCTCGTATTGCGGTGTCGGCTTCTCCCGTTGCTTTTTGGGATTCAAAAGGTCACAGTCGCAGAAGGGACAGTATCTTTTGGGATTTTCAATAAGACCGTCGCACTTGGGACAGTTCATATTTTTCGGCAGATTGGCGACCGCAAGGGCTTCCTCTGCCGTTTCTGCTTCCTTTTCCGCTTCCTTTGCCTTCTTCTTTTTCTTTGCCTTTTGGCGTAGCCTCTCGGCCTTCTCCTCTGCGCGTATCGCCGCGCACCGTTCTTCGATAAGCAAAAGCTCGCTTTCGGTATACAGCTCCCGTTGGTCGGAAAGAATCAGCTCTAAATTCTCAATCGTCAGATTCTCTATGCTTTGTAAAAATTCGCTGTTCTCCTCGTCCTCATCTTTTTCCTCGCCGCCGTCTGACTCCCCGTCACCCATCATCAGATAATCGATGCTCACGTTAAAAAGCTTAGACAATACAGGAAAAAGCTCCACGCTCGGCATTCCCCCGTTTTCCCATTTGCTGACAGCTTTGTCGCTGACGTTCAGCTTTTCTGCCAGTTCAATCTGGGACCAGCCGTGCTGCTTTCTAAGGGTTGCAATTCGTGTGCCTACCTAGTTTTTCATTTTCTACCTCCTGCATACTTCAAAATGCTAAGAAAAGTATAGCATATCCCCCTAAAAAATGCAACCTACTTTTATTTTACCGGACTCTACCGATATCTCTACCGAAAGTAGAGCTCCTTTCTTGCGCCTTTTGGATGGGAATCCGCCTGCCGCTTTGCGACATTTGTCGCAATCTAAAAAAACCAATACCTTTTTGGATTATAAGACCTCTATTGATTGTTGCTTATAAAACTTTTGAAAGACGGTTGACAAACAACAGGTTTTTGGATATAATAGCACTACGGACTTTTGTCCATATGGGGATGTAAAGGTTTCGACGGGGATGTTGCGATACGATAAGCGTGGCGGGCTGAGTAATCCCGTTACAATGCTCAAACTTAAACAATAAACGACAACAGAACTGTTGCTCTGGCCGCTTAATTAACGCCTCGTTAGAGGCTTAATTGCGGTGCCGCGGTTTTTTAACCGCCCGTTCCTTTTCCGAGTACCACGGCGGAAAACGAGCGTCAAATGAGTGGTGAACTTGCGCAGGGCTTTCGCCCTTGACCCTGCCAAGCAAAAAAGGGCTACCCTGACCCGAAGCGTGTCTGTTCGCGTTGACGATGGGGAAGCTTAAATAACAGACTGTCCACGAAGAAGGTTGTATTTATGTGTTCTCGGACATGGGTTCGATTCCCATCATCTCCACCAAAGGAAAAGGCGCCCCTTGCGGGCGCCTTTTCCTTTGGTGGAGATGATGCTTCGAGCCCAGCATACGCTTTATCTGTATTTTCCTTTTTTTCTTTGCTCTCTTATCGTACTTTACTCATATTTTAGTCTAACTACGGCGTATGCTGGGTTCGAGAGAACGCCGAGAGGGCGTCAAGCTTGCTTGTAAGCACTAAGGTGTTCTCCGCCGATGCCCCTCTTGGGGCAGTCGGATTCCCATCGAAAAGACGCCCCTTGTGGGCGCCTTTTCCTTTGGTGGAGATGATGTCTTGCGCCCGACTATGCTTAAAAACAGCTTGACTCTTGCTCTGCCCTTTTTTAAGAGAGAGCAGAAAAATGTCACGCAGTTTTTTATTGACAAAACGGGCAGATGTGGTATACTAATACTGTATTATTCCTGCTTTTCTCCGTCCTTGGCGGCAGAAAAGGCTTGCTTGTTGAAATAGCGAATAGAGGACAAAAGCTGCGGGGAAGCCTCGAAAAGATAAAGAGCCTCGCCCGACTCGTCCCTGCATCTGGCAAGATAGTTCGCCTCGGCGTCCCCGTCGGCGCGGAAATCGTAAACGGTCTGCCCCTTGGTCAAGGGGGGCAATGTCCCCTTTTCTATTCTCTCAACCGACAGAATGGATTTTAAGGAAATGCGCGCGCATTCCTTCCGCTTTTTGCCCCAAAGCTTGGCAAAGGCAAGAACACCGCCCGAAACAGACACCTGTATCTCATAGGAAACAAGCCGCTGGGTGTAAAAAATCAAAATCCAGAGAAAAAGCGGCAATACCGCAATCACCTGCGGAATTTTCACAGGAACGGTGAATAATAGACAGTAGAAGAGGGCAAAAACAATATAACCCAAAAGAAGCAAGCGGCGTCTGCGCCGATTTTTTCCCTTTTTGGCAACGGGTCTGGTATATTCCGCAAAGCGGTTGGCATTCTCGTCCACGGTGTGGCGCCCCCTTTGTTTATTGCTTCTACCATTATAACGGAGAAAAAATCAAAAGTCAAGACAACAGAATGGAAATGCGTTTGAAAAATACCTTTTCAAACCGTATTTTGCGCGGCGGCTTTCCTTGGCAAAGCCGACCCCATTCCATCAAGAAAGGATTGGTCACAAAAATGAAAAGACAAGACGGTGTTTTGATGCACGTGTCCTCTCTCCCAGGGGAGTTTTCCACGGGAGATTTCGGCAGAGGCGCCTATGCCTTCGTGGATTTTTTGGCAGAGTGCGGCTTTTCCTATTGGCAGGTGCTGCCCTTTTGCGTGCCCGATGAGTGCGCCTCCCCCTATAAATCCTATTCCGCCTTTAGCGGCAATCCCTATTTTATCGATTTGAACGCCCTCTACGAGGAAGGGCTTATCACCGCAGACGAAAGGGAAGCGGCAAAGCAAAAAAGCCCCTATCTTTCGGAGTTTGAGCGCTTGGAAAGAGAGCGCCTCCCCCTTTTAGCCAAGGCGGCAGAGCGCTTTGCCGACTTTGACGCCATTGAGGCGTTTCTGGAGGCGCAACCCTATATCCGTCGCTTCTGCCTGTTTATGGCGTATAAGGCGGCAAACAACGATGCTCCCTGGCGCACCTGGGATACCGAAAAGCGGTGCGACAAAACCTACCGCACCTGGGCGTTTGCCGAATATACCTTCTTTACCCAGTGGAAGCGCCTGAAGGCATATGCCAACGAAAAGGGCATTAAATTTTTAGGCGATATTCCCATCTACGTGGCGTATGAAAGCGCCGACGTCTTTTCCGAGCCGCACCTGTTTCAGTTGGACGAGGACAACCTGCCCAAGGCAGTGGCAGGCGTTCCCCCGGACTATTTCTCGGAGGACGGGCAAATGTGGGGCAATCCCCTCTATGATTGGGATGCTATCGCCAAGGAAGGCTTCGGCTTCTGGCGCTCCCGTATCGCCCATATGCTCACCCTCTTTGACGGGGTGCGTCTGGACCATTTCCGTGGCTTTGACACCTATTACAGCATCCCCTACGGAGCGCCCAACGCCAGAAGCGGCAAGTGGTGCAAGGGACCGGGCAGGGCGCTTGTAAAGGCCATCAAGGAGGTAGCGGGGGACGCCCTAATCGTTGCCGAGGATTTGGGAGAAATGGCGCCCTCGGTGGAAAAGCTGCTCTCCTATAGCGGCTTCCCCGGTATGCGCGTCTTTCAGTTTGGCTTCTTAGGCGACGAGGAGTCGCGGCACCTGCCCCATAACTACGGGAAAAACGCCGTCGCCTATACAGGCACCCACGATAATAATACCCTTTTGGGCTATATCTGGGAGGTTGACCCCCAGACAAGGCGCAAAATCTTCGATTACGTGGGCTTCAAGGGCGAGGATTGGCGTGACGGCTGTGAGAACGTTTTGCGGAGCGTGCTTGCCAGCCACGCGGATTTGGTTATCTTTCCCATTCAGGATATCCTGCTGTACGGCAGGGATACCCGTATGAATACCCCCGGGGTCGCCGAGGGTAACTGGGCGTACCGTGTCACGGCAGAGCAGTTAGGCAGAATCGACTGCCGCCGTCTTGCCTACCTCAAACGCCTCTACGATCGCGCATAACGGCAAAATAAAAACCAAACGGGCTGTTTCATTTGAAACAGCCCGTCTCATTTTGCGTCAAGAAAGGCGCAAAATGAGGAAATTTTCGAAGAAAATTTGTGCGTTCGTTTCGCTTTTCGTCAAAAGTGAAACGAACAGGGGCCAAAAAGGAGCCGTTTTCGGCTCCTATTTAGTGTCTCACGAAATAGTGAGAAAGCCCCTTTTTCGCCTCTTTCAAAGGCAAAATAAGGAGTTTTTCCTTGTATGAAAAGCCCCTTTATTCAATTCGCCAATCAATGGGCGCCTCGCCGTTTTCCTCCAGAAAGCGGTTGATACGGGAAAAGGGACGGGAGCCGAAAAAGCCGCGGGAGGCGGATAGAGGACTTGGATGCGCGGAGGTCAGAATCAAATGGCGCGGATTGCGTAAGGACGCCGCCTTCTGCTTGGCAAAATTGCCCCAAAGCAAAAAGACGATAGGCTGCGGCGCCTTGTCGAGCAGCGAAATAACCGCGTCCGTGAATATCTGCCAGCCAATGCCCTGGTGGCTGTTGGCGTTCCCCTCCCGAACGGTCAGGGTAGCGTTCAGAAGCAGTACCCCCTGCTTCGCCCAGGCGGAAAGGTCGCCGCTTTGCGCCCGCGGTATGCCAAGGTCGCTCTCTAATTCCTTGTAAATATTCTGTAAGGACGGGGGAAGAGGAATGCCCCTCTGTACCGAAAAGGCAAGCCCGTGGGCTTGCCCTACCTCGTGGTAGGGGTCCTGCCCGATAATCACAACCCGTGTCTTGTGATAGGGCGTCAAGCGGAAGGCGTTGAAAATATCATACATATCGGGAAACACCCGATAGTGAGCGTATTCGTTCTTCAGAATCTGCCGCAAGCGCAGATAATACTCCTTTTGAAATTCCTCTGCCAAAAGCGTGTCCCAATCGTTTTGAAAGGAAATCAAGATGCTTTTCTCCCTTCTTTGGTGTCTTATATAAAAATTTTAGCATATTACCCCCAAAATCGCAAGACTTTTTGCCTATTTTTTTGCATTTGCACTTGAAAAAAAAGGGAAAGTATGTTAAAATAATGACAATGCGTGATTCGAGAGGGAGAAACGAAAAAATGGTGGTATTTTTGCGCTATCTTCTGCTTGCCTTTCTCGTCTTGATTCCGGGGCTCTTTGCGTATTTGCTCTACCAAAGACAGCGCCTGCGGAAGGGAAGGAGCAAAGCCGTCGGGAGGGATAAGGACGAGGCGGCGCTGAACGAGCGGCTTCGCACCCTCGTGTTTCTCTTTATTCTCGTTATTATTCTCATCGTGGTTTTGTCGAGCATTTCTTAATTTCGGTTCCAAAACTCCTGTTTGCCGATTTCTGCTTTTTACAGGGCGTTTTTGTGTAAACTTTATGTTAACATAAAGAAAACGCATTGCAAAAAAATGGAAAAAAGGTTAAAATAGGAGTAATTGAAATAAATAAAATAAGGGGGACTTTTTACTCGTGAATATGTTCGCTGTTGCCGTCATTGGCATCATCATCGTGTTCTTGGGGCTGGTTTGTTTGATTGCCATCGTCAGTATGATGGGTATGATTTGCAAAAGAGTCTTTAAGGACCAGACCAAAGCACCGAAGACAGCGCCCGCCGCGGCTCCGACCGCGCCTGCAGCGCCTGCGGTATCCCAGTCTATTCCCAACAGGGATGAGCTTATCGTCGCGTTCAGTGCGGCGGTTGCGGAGGAGCTGGGAACGGACGTTTCCGCCATCCGCGTCGTATCTTTGAAAGAAATTAAATGATTAGAGAGGTATATAAACAATGAATGCTTACAGAGTTAACCTGAACGGAAAGGTTTATGAATTCACCATCGAGCTTATCAATAAGGACGACATCAAGGCAGCTCCCGCCGCAGCCCCCGCTCCTGCCGCAGCTCCCGCTCCCGCTGCAGCTCCTGCCCCTGCCGCTCCCGCCGCTCCTGCTGCCGCAGGTAGCACCGCCGTTGCAAGCCCTATGCCCGGCACCATTCTGGCTGTGAACGTTGCCGCAGGTCAGACCGTTAAGAAGGGCGACGTTCTTATGGTGCTGGAGGCTATGAAGATGGAAAATGAAATTATGGCACCTGCTGACGGCACCGTTGCCTCCGTAAACGTAACCAAGGGCGCCTCCGTTGATTCGGGCACCGTTCTTTGCACCTTGGCATAAAGCAAGGTACAGAAAGGACTTTGACTGACAATGGAAGCCATAGGAAGTTTTTTTGCCAATAGTGGCTTTGCCCGCCTTTTCCAGGGCGACAACTGGAAGGCCGCTATTATGCTTGTGATTGCCTGCTTTCTTTTGTATCTGGCAATCGTGAAAAAGTTTGAGCCGCTTTTGCTTTTGCCCATCGCCTTCGGTATGCTCCTGACCAACCTGCCGGGCGCTGAAATGTTCCACGAGATTTTGTTCGCGGGCGGTCACGTCAACTGGGAGCTGTTCGGTGGCGGCGTGGTAGACGCCGCGAAGTTCACCGCGGACGCTGCCCTGGCAGAGGGCAAGATTCTCGTCAGCGAAACGATGATGGAAACCGTCACCGCACTGAACGGAACCCATATCAGCGCGGGGCTTTTGGACTATCTCTATCTTGGCGTAAAGCTGGGTATCTATCCCTGCTTGATTTTCTTCGGTATCGGCGCTATGACCGACTTCGGTCCTATGCTTGCCAACCCCAAGTCTATGCTCTTGGGTGCCGCAGCACAGCTGGGTATCTTCTTGACCTTTATCGCCGCTGCCTCTATCGGTAACCTGCATATTCCCGGACTTGAATTTACCTTCAAGCAGGCTGCCTCCATCGGTATCATCGGTGGCGCGGACGGACCTACCGCTATCTTCGTTACATCCCGACTGGCGCCTGAGCTTCACGGACCCATCGCGGTAGCCGCCTACTCCTATAGGGCGCTGGTGCCTGTTAGTCAGCCCCCCATTATGAAGGCGCTGACCACCAAGAAGGAGCGTATGATTGTGATGAAGCCCCTTCGCCAGGTGTCCAAGACCGAGAAGATTATCTTCCCCATCGCCGTTACCGTGTTCGTGGCGCTCTTAGTGCCCGATGCAACCTCTCTGGTTGGATGTCTGATGCTTGGTAACCTCTTCCGTGAGAGCGGCGTGACCGAGCGTCTATCCAAAACGGTACAGAAAGAGCTTATCAACATCGTTACCATTTTCCTCGGCGTCACCGTTGGTGCAACGGCAACCGCCGCTACCTTTATCAGCATTAAGACCATCGCTATCGTTTTGATGGGTATTATCGCCTTTGGTATGGGTACGGCAGGAGGCTTGCTGCTGGCGAAGTTTATGAACCTCTTCCTTCCCGAGGGGAAGAAAATCAATCCCCTTATCGGCTCGGCTGGTGTTTCCGCCGTTCCGATGGCTGCCCGTGTGTCTCAAACGGTAGGACAGAAGGAGAACCCCTCCAACTTCCTTTTGATGCACGCAATGGGTCCCAACGTGGCAGGCGTTATCGGCTCCGCTATCGCGGCAGGCGCCCTTATCGCTATGTCCCCCTTATTCTAATGTCTGACGTCCGCAGGGCATTTGCCCCTGCGGAACCAAGAAAGGAATTGTCATATTATGGCTAACAAATTATTGATAACCGATACCATTCTGCGCGATGCGCACCAGTCGCAAGCCGCCACCAGAATGCGTATCGAGGATATGCTCCCCGCCTGCAAGGCACTGAACGAGGTCGGCTATTGGTCGGTTGAGTGCTGGGGCGGCGCAACCTTTGACTCCTGTATGCGTTTCTTGGGAGAAGACCCCTGGGAGCGTCTGCGTGCCATTCGCCGCGCTATGCCCGATACCAAGCTGCAAATGCTTTTCCGTGGCCAGAACATTCTCGGCTACCGCCATTATGCAGATGACGTGGTAGAGGAGTTCGTCCGTCTTTCCATTAAGAACGGTATTGACGTCATTCGTATCTTTGACGCCTTGAACGATACCCGTAACTTGGAAAAGGCAATCGCCGCCACCAAGAAATATGGCGGCATCTGTGAAGCAGCCCTTTCTTATACCATCAGCCCCGTGCATAACGAGGAATACTTCGTGGATTTGGCAGTGAAGCTGGTGAATATGGGCGCTGACACCATTTGTATCAAGGATATGGCTAACCTGCTTCTGCCCTATGACGCTTATTCTTTGGTAAAGGCGTTGAAGGCAAAGGTAGACGTGCCCATTCACCTGCATACCCATAACACCACGGGTACGGGCGATATGACCTATCTGATGGCGTGCCAGGCTGGCGTCGATATCATCGATACCGCTCTCTCTCCCTTGGCAAACGGTACCTCCCAGCCCTCCACCGAGGCAATGGTGGCTACCCTTAAGGGCACCGAAAGAGATACGGGTCTTGACCTTGGCAAGCTTGCCGATGCGGCTGTGCATTTCCGTGCCGTTGCCCAGAAGCTCAAGGAGCAGGGCTCCTTGGACCCCAAGGTTCTCAACGTAGACCCCAACACCCTGCTTTACCAGGTTCCCGGCGGTATGCTTTCCAACCTGATTTCTCAGCTGAAGCAGGCAAAGGCAGAGGACAGATACTACGAGGTTTTGGCAGAGGTTCCCCGTGTGCGTGAGGACTTCGGCTATCCGCCTTTGGTAACCCCCACCTCCCAGATTGTAGGAAGCCAGGCTGTTTTGAACGTGCTCTCCGGTGAGCGCTACAAGATGGTAACCAAGGAGTCCAAGGGACTTCTGCGCGGCGAATACGGTCAGGTACCGGGTAAGGTAAACGAGGAGGTTCGCAAGAAGGCTATCGGTGACGAGGAGGTTATTACCTGCCGTCCTGCCGACCTTTTGGAGCCTGAGCTTGATAAGCAGAAGGAAGCCGCAGGCGAATTGGCTAAGTGCCCTGAGGACGTATTGAGCTATGCGCTGTTCCCCCAGGTTGCCGCTAAGTTCTTGGCAGAGAAGTATAAGCCCCAGGAGGAAACCCCCGCCGTCCGTGAGCTTTTCGTTGAGGACAGCGGAAACTAATTCATTTTCAACCCAGAATAGAAGCAGAAAGGAAGAGTCCCTATGAAACAGTTCAAGGTTGGTATTCAGCTTTACGGCGTTCGTAACGCAATGGCAGCAGATTTTGAAGGTACCCTTCAAAAGATTAAGGATATGGGCTATGAGTACGTGGAAATGGCCGGTTATTTTGGCCACACGGGCGAGGAAATCAAGAAAATTTTGGATAGAATCGGCTTGAAGTGTATTTCCGTTCACCAGGGCTTGGATTTCTTCAACGAGGAGCCCGAGGAGAAAATTGCCTTCTTGAAGGCGTTTGGCGTTCGTTACGTTGTCATTCCCTGGTTTGATAAGTCCTGTCTGGCAGGCAGCGAGGCGTGGGAGGAAACCAAAGCCCTCTTTAACCGTATCGCAGACCTCTTGAAGGCAAACGGTATGTGCCTTGGCTATCATAACCACGATTTTGAGTTTGAAACCTTCGAGGGCAAATATCTGCACGATTATATCTTCGAGGCAGTTCCCGCTGACCGTATCCAGCCCGAGCTTGATACCTGCTGGGTACATTACGCAGGCGTTGACCCCGTTGCCAAAATCAAGGAATTTTCGGGTCGTTTGGATTTGCTTCACCTGAAGGATTTCACCTGCAAGCAGCTGGGTGGCGGTCCCGTCTATGACCTTATCGGTACGGACGGCAAGCCCATGAAGAAGCCCACCCGTGAGGATAACGAGTTCAAGTTCCGTCCCCTGGGACAGGGAAGACAGGACTTTGCCTCTATCCTTGCCGCCGCTGAGGAAGCAGGCGTTGAGCTTGTTATCGTCGAGCAAGACCAAGTCTACGACGGTATGACCGAGCTTGAAGCAGCCAAAATCAGCCGCGACTACCTGCGCGATACCTTCGGTCTGTAAAAAAACGCCGTCGGCGCTCCCCACAAGCTGGGGCGCCGACGGCATTTTTTTCACCTTCCCGAAGGGAAGACCTCATCCAAGGCGCGCCTTGGACTTCATCTGCCTTGGGCAGATTTCATCAAGGCAGGAGAACCTGCCTTGATTTCATTTCTAACAAAAAGCAACTTATTTCGTATACAGTGCCTTGGGGTCAACGCCAAGGACCTCAGCGATAGCGAATAACTCAATGTCGGTGACGGTACGGGAATAGTCCTCAATCCGAGAAACGGAGCCGCGGCAAATGTAAACACCCAAAAGCTCCAGCTTGTTGGATAACTCCTGCTGACTCATCTTTAACGCCAACCGCAGCTGCCGCAAATTCCCACCTATCAGATTTTTCTTCTCGCCGTCAATGATTCTTGCCATCGTATAATCTCCGTTAGTATATTTTGTCTTGACACAAGACACTTTTTATGATATACTAATTTCAAAATTAAATTGTCCTGTCATAGGACAAACTAAAAAAACGGAGATATGACAATGGAAAAAATTGGAATTAGAAGAGAAATAGATAAAATGGGAAGAATATGTATTCCCATAGAAATGAGAAAATTATTCAGGCTTGAAAATGAGGTAGAAATTCAAATTACCAATGAGGGTGTACTGATTAAAAATCCTGAATATATACTTGTAAAGAGAGAAGAGTATAAGGATTAGGCAAAATTTGCTTGCTGAACGTTTCTTTAATAAAAAAGGGGCTGTCTCACTATTTCGTGAGACACTAAAAAGGAGCCGAAACGGCGCACCTGCTTTATCGCAGGTCGCCGTTTCGGCTCCTTTTTTTTGCCCCCGTTCGTTTCACTTTTGACGAAAAGCGAAACAAACGCACAAATTTTCTTCGAAAATTTCCTCATTTTGCGCCTTTCTTGACGCAAAATGAGACGGGCTGTCTCAAATGAGACAGCCCGTTTTCTGCAAATTGCTTTTTTGCTGCTTTTACTGCACTCTTAAAAAACAGGGAACCCTGCCTTTTCGTGCGCTTCCATCAAATCGTCGCAAAGGGAAATAATCTCATCGGTGGAAAGCTCGGCGGCGGTGTGGGGCTCCAAGAGGGCGGCGTGGTAAAGGGCATCCTTGCTTCCCGTGGCGGCAGCCTCAATGGTCAAAAGCTGAGGATAAATATTCAGGCTGTTCATCGCGGCAAGCTGGGTGGGCAGCGCGCCAACGTAGGTGGGATGAATGCCCGTGTTGTCCGCCATACAGGTCACCTCCACGCAAGCCTCGGCAGGCAGGTTGGAGATAAGACCGTTGTTGATGACGTTGCCGCCAAAGGCGTAGGGCTTGCCTGTAACAACCGCTTCTATAATATGAGAGGCGTATTCACGGGAGCGCTTATATTCTACCGCCTCGGCGTTCTTCAAAAGCGCCTCCTTCTGGGTGTTCCAGTCGGCAATCTGCTTGATGCAGCGGCGAGGATACTCGTCTAACGGAATCTTAAACCTGTCAATCAGCTCGGGACGGTGGGACTTAATGTAAAGGGCGCTGTATTCGGCGTTATGCTCGCTGCTCTCGGTGCAGTAATAGCCGAATTTATCAATGTAATCCAGGCGCACAAGGTCATAATCGCGCTCGTTTGCCAGAAGTTCCTTGGCACGGCGGCGGATTTCGGGATAAAGGTCGTTTCCGTCCTTGTCGGCAATTTCGAGCAGCCAAGCCATATGGTTGATGCCCGCAATCTTCTCGCGGTGTCCCTCTACCTTGTCCCCAAGACCCACGTGGTGGAGAATGGTTTCCGCGCATACCTGGACGCTATGGCAAAGACCGACAGTCTTCACGCCCGTATAGCGCTGCATATAGCCCGAGAGAATTGCCATCGGGTTGGTGTAGTTGAGGAGGAGCGCATCGGGGCATACCTCCTCCATATCGGCGGCAAAGTCCTTCATCACCTTGATGGTGCGAAGTCCTCTGAAAATACCGCCAATGCCCAAGGTATCGCCAATGGTCTGCTGTAAGCCGTATTTCTTAGGAATTTCAAAATCAATGACCGTGGAGGGCTCATAGCCGCCAACCTGAATGGCGTTGACAACAAAATCGGCACCGCGAAGCGCCTCCTTGCGATTTTCAACCCCCAGGTACTTCTTGACGGAGGCGCGGCTCTGGTTGAAGCAACGGTTCAAGGCGCCAATCAAAAGATAAGATTCCTCTAATCTGTCGGCGCTGATGTCATAAAGTGCGATTTCGACCTCCTGCAAGGCAGGGGTTGCCATCACGTCACCCAAAACGTTCTTGGCAAAAATGGTGCTTCCTGCGCCCATAAAGGTAATTTTCATCGTCTTTTCCTTTCCCAAAACAGTATTTTTTTATAAAAAGAGGAGAAAAAACAGGATTTTTCCTCTTTTTTTCATTTTATCGCTTTTTTCTCGAAAAAGCCATTGCATTATGTGCCTGGTATATGGTAAAATGTAACTAACGAAAACCTTGCACCGCGGCGGTGACAGGAGAAAGGGGAAGCGTATGAAGGGGAATACAAGAGAATTTATCTTTGAAAACCGTGGCTTGAAGGATTTGAATCCCATTATCGCGGGCAACGAGAAATGCGCCCCCTCCCATACCTTCGGTCCCGCCGTCCGTGGCTATTATCTCTTGCACTACGTCCTGGCAGGAAAGGGAACCCTCTATAAGGGAGGGCGCGCCTATTTGGTTCGGGCAGGAGAAGCATTCCTGATTTTGCCCGGGGAGGTCACCACCTACCGCGCGGACGAGCAGGACCCCTGGCAGTATACCTGGCTGGGCTTTGACGGCGAGCTGGCAGACCGCTTTTCTGAGCTTCCGCCCGTCTTTCCTCTGCCTGCGGGACTTATCCAGGAGCCCCTGCGTGAGCCCGTGTCGGATAACACCAGGGTGTACGCCCTGGCGGCAGAGCTTTTCAGGCTGTATGCCTTCCTCTTTTCGGAGAAAAAGGGGGAAAACCGCTATGTCAAACGGGTGGAGGACTACATCCGTGCCCTGTATATGCAGCCCCTGCGTGTGGAGGATATTGCCCGTAGCCTTAATTTAGACAGGCGGTATCTGTCGCGGCTCTTTAAGGAAAAAACGGGCGTCACCGTGCTGGAATTTCTTATTTCTGTCCGTATGGAGGCTGCCGCAAGGCACTTGGAAAAGGGTGCCTCCGTTTTGGAGGCGGCACAGCTTTCGGGGTACGGTGACGTGTCCAATTTCTCCAAAATGTTCAAAAAGCGCTACGGCGTAAGTCCCAACGCCTATAAAGCAAGGGGCGGCGCGGCTGTAGGAAAGGAAAGCTCGTAAAATGAAACTGATAATTGCGGAAAAGCCAAGTCTTGGCAGAAATATCGCCGCCGCTATCGGCAATATGAAGCGGTGCGACGGGTATTTAGAGGGCAAGGACTATATCGTCAGCTGGGCATTCGGCCATCTTTTCTCCCTGGCGGACGTGGAGTATTACGCCCCCAATCCCGACGGCTCCAACCGTTGGATTACCGAAACGCTCCCTTGCATCCCTCAGCGCTTCCATTTTGAATTGCGCCGAGGGGCAGACGGCAAGGTGGATAGCGGTGTAGTCAAGCAGGCGAACCTCTTAAAGACACTTTGCAACCGCCAGGACGTGGACGCCATCATCAACGCGGGGGACGCGGACCGTGAAGGGGAAATCATCGTCCGCCTCTGTATTCAGCACGCCCTGCAGGGCGCCACCGCCAAAAAGAAGATTTTGCGCCTCTGGCTTCCCGACCAGACGGACGAAACGGTGCGCGCCGCCCTTGCCGATATGAAGGACGATAGGGAGTACGACGCCTTGGCAAATGAGGGCTTCGCCCGTACCTATATCGATTGGCTCTACGGGGTCAATTTCACCCGTTACGCTACCCTGCGTATGGGGAGCCTACTACGGGTAGGGCGCGTTATCGTTCCCATTGTACGCGCCATTTATGACCGCGATATGGCAATCCGCAACTTCAAGCCCGAGAAATATCTTGCCTTGTACAGCGCCGAGAAGACAAACGGCGAGGTGGTGGAGCTGACCTCTAAAAGGAAGTTCACCGTCGCCGAGCGCCAAAAGGCGGAGGAAACCTGTGCCCTCTATAACCAAACGGGCGCTCACGTGGTATCCGTCAAAAATAAGAAAACCACCCTGTTCCCGGGAAAGCTCTATTCGCTCTCCAAGCTGCAAAGCGTTCTCGGTAAAAAGTATAAAATGTCTATGAGCGATTCTCTCGCCATCGTCCAGAAGCTGTATGAGGCAGGGTATCTCACCTATCCCCGTACCAACTCCGAGTACCTGGCAACGGCAGAGAAGGACAAGGTGAAGCGTGTGCTGTCGGCTATCGGGAAATTGGGGTATCCTGTAACCTTCCGTGATAGCAAGAGCATTTTTGATGATAGCAAGATAGAGTCCCACTCCGCCTTGACCCCCACCCATAAGATTCCTGCGCCTAACGCCCTTTCCGAGAAGGAAAAGCAGGTGTATTCCACAGTCCTGCGCCGCTTCGTTGCCGTGTTCTGTAAGGAGGATTGCATCGCCGCCAAGACCGAGATGAAAATTGCCGTAGGGGATTTGGAGGAGTTCGTTCTGCGCGGCACCTCCATTCTGCAGGCAGGCTGGACGAAATACGATGACGGCGGACAAAAGGATAAAATCCTGCCTAAGCTCGCCGAGGGCGATAAGGTGGAAATAGCCTTCGCCCCCACCGAAAAGGAAACCTCGCCGCCCCGTCACTACACCATCGAAACCTTGAACCAGTATCTGAAAAATCCCTTCAAGGAGGAAAAGGCGGCGCAAAAGGAAAGGGAGGAAAGCGGAGAGTTAGCGGAGGACGATGCCGAGGAATACCGCGCTATGTTCGAGGGTGTGGAGCTTGGCACCGAGGCAACCCGAACGGGTATTATCGATAACGCCCGTAAAAGCGGCTATATCGAGCTGAAAAAGGACGTCTACACCATTCTGCCGGGCGGCATCTTTCTGATTGAATCCTTGAAGGATTTGCGTATAGGAATGGATAAATACAAAACCTGCGAAATGGGTAAGGCGTTAAAAAAGGTGTTCCGTGGCACCATGACGGTAGCTGAAAGCGTGGCGCTGGCAAGCGAGGAAATCAACCGCGTCTTTAAGGAAGCCGAAAAAACCGCCACCGCGGATATCGGCTATATGGGCGAGGCGGTGGGCGCCTGCCCCCTTTGCGGACAGCCCGTCAAGCGCACCTCCTTTGGCTACGGCTGTAGCGGCTACAAGGATGGGTGCAAATTCAGCGCAAAAATGCGTATTCTTGCCCATACCGTCACCCTGTCGGATATGAAAACGCTTTTGGAAACGGGTAAAACCCCCTTGATAGAGGATTTCATTTCCCAAAAAACGGGCAAGAGCTTTTCTGCCTATCTGAAATTGGAAAAGGATGGGAAAATCTCCTTCGAGTTCCCTCCAAGGGGACAGCGTCCCCCCTCAAACGCCCCCCGTATGATGGAGGCGCCTGCCGATGAGGCGCCCCTGCCCGAGGAGCCACCCTTTTAACAAAAAGAAAACGGACAGAGAAAATTAACCATCTCTGTCCGTTTTTTATTCATTTTCTACTGTGCAATTACTGCCAAAGGTCAGCAGGGTCAAGCTCGGAGAAGTCGCCGTCCTTAAAGCCCGCCTTTTCCAAGTAGGGATAAATCAGGGGGCGCTGGTCGCCGTAGCCACCGTGGCTGTCCGAGCCGTAGGTTATGCGGACACCCTTCTCAAACATAAAGCGCATATATTCCGCATATTGGTGGCGGAACAGCTCCGTGGTCTTGGGATGTACCAGCATATCCACGTTCATTTCAAGGTACTTGCCGTTTTCCACCAGTGCGGCGGCAAGCTCCTCGTGGGTGGAGTAGGGAATAACGGAGAAATCGTCATACCAGATTTGAAGCCCGTGGTAGTAGGGATGCCCCAAAATCGTGGTGCGCTCGTCAGCGGCAAGGTATAGCTGCATTCTCTCCCAGGCGGCGATGGTTGCCATCTTGTCCCGCACGTCGGGATGAGGTACGTCAATATAGCCGTGAGCGGCGGCAACGGCGTATTGCACACCGTACGCCATCAGCTCCTCCTTGGAAAGCGCCATTTCCAGGGGATAGGAGCTCTCTCCCGCCAAAAGATTCGGGGGCGTGTAGCCTGCGGGAGAATATCCCTCAGAGGTGGGGTTTTGACGGTTGAAATCATAAAAGGGCTTCTCAATAGGCGTCAACTCAACGCCGAGCAAAAGAATGGGGTTGGTCTTTTTCGCCTCCAGAACGTGCTTGGCAGACTCGGAAAGACAGCCAATGAACTTGTTGTTAGGCAGGTTCAAATGGTCGGTAACGCCCACCTGGCGGTAGCCGCGCTCCTTTGCCTTTTCCAGAATGGTGGCAAGGGGCAGCACCGCATCATAGGAATATTCGCTGTGAATATGTAAGTCGGAATGTATCATAGCCTTTACCTTTCTTCCGTCATAATGTGGTAGAAGACGGGTTTATATACCTATTATAGCACGAAGGCTTGAAAAAGTAAATACTGTTTTAGGTTTAGCCGTAAGGGAATCGAACCCATAAGCCCTACGACGATAGATTTTCGCGTCTTTCGTCGCGCTTTGCCTTGTAAAGTCGTACTTTACGGCGACAAATCACAACAAAATCCATCAAAAATCTATTCGCCGTAGGGTGCGAAGCAGTTTTGGACAAAAAATAGCGAGTGGAGGCGCCGAGAAAGCGCGCAGTAATATACGATATTGCAAGCGATTTATC
>JAFTSW010000039.1 GCA_017467085.1 Clostridia bacterium
ATTGAATGTGTTTGATAAAATACGCATAGAGCATTTTATCATAAAACCCTTTGCTTGTCAAGACCTAAGGCGCTTTGCAAGACAAGCCGTCAGTTCATTATATAGCGCGTGCTGCGCAAAAAGAACGGTAAAACATATTTTAACGGAAGTAAAAAATGCCCGACCCCCCCAAGAGGGTCGGGCAAGCGCGGGGAGGGATTAGCATTCCTTTATCAAGCGAATGTAAAACTCCGCTGTGCGCTGGGCAGCCTCCAAGCGAATGCGCTCGTTGTTGCCGTGAATGGTGGCGCGCTCCTCGGCAGTCAAATCCATCGCGGAGAAGCGATAGACCCTGTCCGAAATGCGTCCGTAATGACGGGAGTCGGAGCATTGTACCATCAGATAAGGAGAAACGATACAGCCGCGCCAGGTGGAGGCAACCGCTGAGGCAACCTTGTCCCAGCCCTTGCAGTCGGTGCGAGAAATGCGGCTGGGGTTCATACCGTGTAAAGCCTCGATTTCTACCTTCGCATCATCTGCTGCCTTTTTAAGATAGGCAAGCGCCCCCTCCATATCGTCCGCGGGATTCAAGCGAATGTTGGAAACCATAGACGCCTTAGGCGGAATGACGTTAGAGGCGGAGGAGCCCTCCATCTGGGTAAAGGCAACGGTGGTACGCATCAGGGCGTTCAGCTCGCCGCCGCTCTTCTTGCAAATGGCGTCAAGCACGGGCAAGAACAGGCGGATATTAGAGAAAATCACCTTGTAGAGGAAGGAGGAGTAACGCCCTAAGGTGTCGAACATCTCGGCAACGGGAGGCGTCAGCTTGGCGCGGAAGGGGGATTTCAGAATACGGGTGCAGGCGGTCGCAAGCCTGTCAACGGGTGCGCCGGGCTTAGGCGCCGAGGCGTGTCCGCCTCCCGATTTCACGGTGTAGCGCACGTCTAACATGCCCTTTTCCGCAATACCAATCAAGCCGCAGGGCTGCTTGACCCCGGGAAATACGTTTTCCACAACGGCGCCGCCCTCGTCTAATACAAAGGCAGGGGTAATGCCGTGGGACTCAAAAAAGTCCACAATGTGAACCGCTCCCTGACCGTTAACCTCCTCACCGCCCGAAAAGGCAAAGTAAAGGTCACTTTCGGGCTGAAAGCCCTCTGCCAAGAGATGGTCGGCGGCAAATAAAATGCCGTTAAAGGTCACCTTGGTGTCAAGGGTTCCCCGTCCCCAAAGGCAGCCGTCCTTGATAATGCCCTCAAAGGCAGGCAAATCCCAGGCGTCCTCGTTTACGGGTACAACGTCATAGTGCGCCATTAAAACCCCGGGCTCCCCCTCCGTCTTGCCCTTCCAATGGAAGAGAAGGGCGCGGTCGGGAAGGCGGTGGAGTATCAGATGCTCCGCGACGTGAGGATAGAGCATAGGCAAAGCATCAACCAGCGCTTCAAACTCCTCCTCGTTCTCCAAGGACTTGTCGCGGTAGGATACCGTCTTGAAGCGAACAAGGGTCTGTAAGCAGGAAACGGCGCGCTCCCTGTCAAAGACCTCTTCGCCCTCTGTAACGGCGGGCTGAGGCTTGGGCTTGAAGCAAAGGGCGCGGATGATAATGACGGCAAGGAAAATGACAATCGCCGCCGGCAGGATAAGCAGGTAGTGCCACATATATCAAAGGACTCCTTTCTTATAAAGCAATCTTGCCACCCCCACGGTGAACAGCACCCCAACGGGCACCATAATGCCAACGGTGGAGGCGTTCAGGGCAGGCACGAAGATAAAGAGCGCCAGCATCAGAATGATGGGTGCTATGGCAAGCTTGGCGTTTTTGGAGATAAACACAACCGCAAGTCCGCCAAAGAGGGCAGGCAAAATCATATCGAAGGCAGGAACCAGAACGGGAGATTCCAGAACAGAGGTCAGAGGAACCAGACAAATTACGCCAATTACGATAATCAAGGTGGTTACGATGGAGGAAACGGCAATGGCAATGGTGGAAATAACCTCGCCCTCCTCATCGGATGCCTTCACGCCTGCCCGCTCCATTGCGTCAATGGCGCAGGGAAGCTTCAGGTTGGAGATGTTGCCCGTGACAAAGGAAAGATAGGTACCGCCCGCGCCCAGCATAGGAACGTAGGTGAAAATTTCCACGATACCCACCGCCCAATACATAGGCGCCGTGGCAAGCACGCCCTTCCAAAGCACCTCCAGGTTGGGTGCGGTTTGGAAAATCAGGGAAAGCACAGCGGGGAAGAGTAAAAGCACGATACCCACCACAATGCCCCAGATGCGTCCCGCGCGGTGAACGCTGTCCATATAAGAAATGTTTTCGTTTTTCATATTCGTACAAAGCCTTTCTTTTTCGTTTTTTAACAGTCAGACTGTCAAGCACCTAAGAGCGCGGTGAGGGGAATGGCGGACGCCATACCGATAACCAGACTCATAGGCAGGGCATAGTCGGTTAGCCAGCGGATTTTTGCCTTGGTGGCAACTAAGCCGCAGACCGCCATTACAACAGCGGAAACCGCCATCACGCAAACGGGAATAAGTCCCGAGGTGTCGCCCTTGAAGACCAGACCAACGTCGCAGAAAACGTAGCCCAAAAAGGCAGAAATCATACCGAGAAACATAGCGTTGTTGAAAATCTCGCCCCATTTTTTGTCCTTCATACCAATCTTGGAAAGACCGCTTTGCAGCTTCTTAGTGACGAAGGGGACGAAAACCAGTCCTGCGGCAATGCCAACCGTCATAACCCAGGCAATCGTGATGAAAATAGAAGGCTCCGTGATGGTAGCACCTGCGCTCATGCCTGCAGCCTCCAAGGCGTTGCCGGCCGCCACTGTTTCGTAGGTGATGGAGCCGATGACCGAAAGGCGAAGCCAAGGAAGAGCGACGCCCAGGCTCTTGGAAAGCGCCAAAACACCGACCAGAATGGAAACGGCGGGCGCAATCGTGAATATCGCCGAGGAAGAGATGGTTTTCTTTACGGTGCTTTTGGAAATACCAAGCTCATGCGCGCGGCGCACGGCTCGCACCAAGAAGAAAACGGATTGCGCCAGAACCAAGGCGATAATGGCGCCTACAATAATGAACAAAATGGGATGATTGACGTTAAATGACATCGTTTTTTACCTCCGTTTTTTTGCCAATGTGAGAGAAATATCGAAACGTCATAGGCCATAAAACGCCGCCGACGATAACGATGAGAAAATAGCGCAGCAGCCGCGCCCAGCTGTCCTTGGGAAGAATGGCGTCCAAGGGGAAGCGCAAAAGCTCCTTGGCGGCAAGCACCAGAAGAAGACCGCCCACCGCCTTAATCAGCTGTCCCCAAAGAGTGGCACGGGTGTCGAACTTCGTCCATTTCAAATCCACCGTATAAACAACCAAAAGCCCCAGAATACAGCCCATTAAGGTGAAGCCGTTTTTCTGTGCGGAAACGAGATTTCCAACGTTTTCCGGCAAATATACACTTTCGGGAAAGCGGAAGAAGCAAATGAAGCAAAGATAAGCCACCATCAGCCCCGTCATAGAAAAAAGAATAGCGTACATCACCTTGGGGGATTTTGCCGCCCGCTTGAAAAGAGGCGAGAGAGCGAAAATCAGAAGAAGGGCAATCCCCGTGGATACCAATACGTCAAGAGGGGTATGTACACCCAGGTACATTCTGGATAAAGGCACCAGAACGCAGAGGATAATGGCAACCGTCCGCAGAATTTTGTTTCTGTTTTCCAGCGCCAAGCCCCCGAAAAGACCGACAGAGGTCTGGGTGTGACCGCTGGGGAAGGAGTAGCCCGTGGCAGCCTCTCTTGCCGATTCCACAATCGTGAAGGACGGGTCCTTCACCCAAGGGCGGGGCACACGGCACACCATCTTCAGAAATTGGTTCGTCACCGTCCCGATAAACCCAACCGACAATAGGTAATACCCCTGGTACTTGTCCACGCACCAGAAGAGAATCATTCCCACTGCCATAAAAACGGTTTCTTCACCGCAAAGCGTGATGACGGAGAAGAGAAAATCCAAAACAGGATTCCGCAGCCCCTCCAAAAAGTACAAAAACGACATAGGGTTGTCCTTCCTTTATGTTAAATAAAAAAGAATGAATATAGTATAGCATAATTTTCAAGAATTTGCAAGCCTGTGCTTTATAACGGATGCGAAGCATTGCGTCTTTGCTTTTTGTATTCCGAAGGTGTCATCAAAACGTATTTTCGGAAGGTGTGCTGGAAGTTGGAGAGTGAGCCGAAGCCACAGGTAAAGCAGACCTCCGAAACACTTCCGCCGCGTGCCAGAAGGCTTTTGGCGTAGGCAATGCGCAAGTGATTTAAGTATTCTGTGTATCCGATGCCGAGCGCTTTTTTGAACAGTGCGCTGAAATAAGCGGGATGAAAGCCAATGAAGGCGGCAACCGTTTTTAAATCGGGTGCCTCCAAAAAGTGCTCCTGTAAATAAGCAAGCGCGCGCTGGATTTCGGGCGAGCCCTGCTTCGTTTTTTCCTCGTTTTGCAAGCGGCTTGTCCGCCGTAAAAGGCAGAGAAGCGCGTCGAGCAGAGAAACGGTGCAGCTGTTTTCCTTTCTCTCGCATTCCTTGGTAAGCAGGATGAAGAGTGTTTCTATGTAAGCCAGCTCCTCCTCGGAAAGCACGGCGGGTAAAAAGCTCCCCTCCGCTACCTCATAGCGCATTTTCGCATCCAGATAGTTTTCGTCAAAGGATACGTTCCATATTGTCATTTCTTCTCCGTCCTTCACGGAAAATTCGTGATAGTCGGCGGGGGTAATAAAGTAAAAGCTTCCGCGAGAGAGAGGGTAGAATGTGCCGTTCAGATTGTGCTGCCCCTTTCCGTCTGCAACGATTTCCAACTCGAAATAATCGTGTGTATGACGGGGGAAGGTGGCGGCGTGGGGATGGATTTTTGCTCTTAGCTGGCTTTCGGCAGGGGTGGGCCGTTGCTCGCTCTTTTGTGCTTTTGAAGCCGCGTCAACGTCAAAATTTCTTTTCATGCTCTTTCTCGCCTCCGTAGGATTTCTATTTAATTTTAGCAGGTTTAAGTAAAAAAATCAATGAAATATTAAAAAAATGCATATAAAAATGGATTTTTGGGTTGTCTTTCCTCTCGCCTGTCTGTATAATGAAAAAGGAAAGAGCCCTTTAAGACTTTTTAAAACCGAAAGGAAACAACGTGAATGATGAATACAGGCTGGAAAATGTACGCCTTGGAGGACGAAAAGGTCGTCTCTCTCGGCTTTTGCCCCAAAACCGTTACGGAGCTTGAAGGCAAGGATGTCTATACGGACATCACTCTGCCTGTTTGCTTTGAGGAAATTTTAAGAGATAACGGCGTTCTCGGTGACCCGTATTTTTCCACGAATTCGTGGGAGTATTATCGGTATGAAACGCACCATCAATGGTACTTCAAGCGCTTTGATTGCGCGCTTGAAAAGCCCGTCTTGACGCTTGAGGGGGTCGATACCTTGGCCGAGGTGTATGTAAACGGCACTTTGGTCGGCAAGACCGATAATATGTATACCCCCTTTTCCTTCCGCCTTGAAAACCTGAAAAGCAAGGATAACGAGCTTGTTATTCACCTGCCTCCCATGGTGCTTGCAACAGAGAATATAGAGGAGGAGGGGGTTGGCGCTGTCAGCTTCAAGCGTCCGGGCGTCTTTCTTCGTAAATCCATTGCATCGTTCGGATGGGATATCCTTTTGCGCACAACGCTTGGCGGTATCTGGCGTGAAATTCGTCTTGAAAACGATGAGGAGCGCATAAGCGATCTTTACGTGCATTCCGAATTGACCTACACGGGCGCCGCCATCTACGTTGATTACGAGGCCAACGTCTCGGGCGAAGGGTACGAAATTGCGGTTGAGGGCGTCTGCCGCGATTCCGCCTTTTCGGAAAGGGCGCCGCTTTCGGCGCAAAACGGCCGCTTCTATTTCTTTTTGCGCTATCCGTATCTTTGGAATATCCGCGGCTACGGCGAGCAGAATCTCTATTCCGTCAAGGCGACTCTGTATCGGAACGGTAAGCCCGTGATGGAAAAGAGCGTCCGCCACGGTATTCGCAAGGTGGAGCTTCGTCGCACCTCGCTTGTTGAGGAAAATGGGTGCTTCGAATTCCACATCAACGGCAAAAAGGTCTTTTTGCAGGGCACCAATTACGTGCCGATTGATGCCTTGAAGCACATGGATAAGGAAAGAACCTTAAAAACGCTTGAAATGACCCTTGACACGGGCTGCAACTCTATTCGTATCTGGGGCGGCGGCATTTACGAGTGCGAGGAATTTTATGAATTCTGCGACGAGAACGGCATCTTTATCTGGCACGATTTTATGATGGCCTGCGCCCGATATTCCAAGAGCGAGGCGTTCAGGGAAAACTTAACGCGAGAGGTCACCTATCAGGTCAAGCGTCTGCGCAACTATTCCTCCATTTGTCTTTGGGCAGGAGACAACGAGTGTGATAATATTTACACCATTACCAATGACGAGAACGGAAACCCCTATGATCCCAATACTGTCAACATCTTAACCCGTATCACCGTACCCAAGGCGCTCTTTGCCCTTGACACCACTCGCCCGTATTTGCCCTGCTCACCCTATATGGATGAGGTTGGGCATCTCAATAAAAAGAGCTTGTCCGAGGAGCATCTTTGGGGGCCGCGTGATTATTTCCGCGGCGAGTTCTATACCAGCTATAACCCCTATTTTGCCTCCGAAACGGGCTATCATGGTTGCTCCTCTCCCCGTGCGCTTCGCAAATTTTTGAAAAAACCTTGGCCGATTTTCGACGAGGAGGGAAGACCCACCAAGGAGTACTTGGCGCACGCCGTTTCGGTCATTGACGATTATAAATCGCCCTATGCTTACCGCATTCGTCTGATGAGTGATCAGGTCGAAACGCTCTTCGGTCATAATTTTGACAATCTTTCGGACTTCGCAAAGGCCAGCCAAATTTCGCAGGCCGAGGCCGATAAGTACTTTATCGAGCGCTTCCGTATTCGCAGAAATGAGCGCGGCGGCATCCTCTGGTGGAATATGATAGACGGTTGTCCGCAGATTTCGGATGCCATCGTCGATTATTCCATGGATAAAAAGCTTGCTTACCATTACATCAAAAACTGTCAGGAGCCGTCTGCCTTTATGATGGAGGAGGAAAACGGTAAGGTTCGTATGTTCCTCGTTGCCGACGAGCCCGAGGCCTTCCTTGCAAGCTATACCGTAACCGATGCCTATACGGGCGAGCAGATCCTGTATGGCGAGGTGACGAGCAAGCCCTATACCTCCATTCTTGTCGATACGTGGGAAGCACCGAGTGAAAAGGCCTTTTATATCATCGCATGGACGGACGATAAGGGCAGAAAGCATCAGCACCATTACCATACCGACATCAAAGGAATTGACTATGCGCGCTATATCGCCGCCGCTGAAAAATACGGCCTTTTGCACTGGGAAGGCTTCGATGAATGAGGCTTAATAAGCCATTTTGAAAAGAAACATTTACAATAAAGAGGTATTTACATATGCCCAAAATTGTCTTTCGTTACGATACCGAGGATTACGTCAACGAGTTCGCCGCAGAGGGCATTCTGCGCGCCATTCGCCCCTTGGACGAGGCGGGGATTACCGGCTGCTTCGTGGTGGTTGGCAAGCTCGCCCTTGCCCTTGAAAGGTGGGGTAGATGGGATGTTATTGAGGCTCTGAAGCGCCACGAAATCGGAACGCACACCATGAGCCATTCCGCCCATCCCACCGTCAACGAGTACACGGATTTGGAGGACTTCGAGCAAGCACTTTCGAACTTCTTGGAGGACGAGCGCGCCTGTGTCGACGTCTTGAAGCGTGTCTTTGGCGATAATATCGCCCTTGCCTCCACCTCGGCACCGGGAAACTCTATTTCCTACGTTGCCCAATATGGCTACGCCGCGCTTGGTATTCGTGAATATCTCGGCGGCTTCACGCGGGATGAGGAGAAAAACCGCCCCATTTATTTTTGCAACGTCATCAATACCACAACCAACTATTGCCTTGATACCGTCTATCAAAGCACGAAGGAGGAGCTTGACGCGAAAATTGAAGCGCTTGCCACAAAGGAGGTCGTTATCCTTTGTCACCATCCCGCGATGAATATGATGCGCGAGTATTGGGACAAGGTGAACTTTGACGGCGTCAATACCCCCGAGTCCGAATGGCGTGAAAGCGCCCGCTTGACCGAGGCAGAGATGGATGCTTGGGTGGAGAACTACACCTATTTCGTCCAAAAAATCAAGAACGATCCGCGCTTTGAAATCATCACCTCCGAAAAAATTGAGGAAGCGTATTTTCCCCAAACGGAGCGCGTCATTGATAGGGAAGTCTTGGCACAAGTGAAGCCCCAAATCGAAAAGGCGCTTTTTCCCGTCACCGACCCCGACTCCTTCTGCCTTGCCGACCTTGTTTACGCTTGCCGTGATTTGCTTCTCGGCAAGGAAAAGCATATCTGTGGCACGGTCTTTGGCTTTTTGTCCGAGCCCTACGCCATCGCCGCCCCTCTTACCTTAACCAAGGAGGAGTTAGTAGCCGCCGCCGCGCAAATTGGTGATACCTTCCTGCCCACCGTTCTTTCCGTCGGCGAAAAGCGCTTAGGCGTTGCCGATTTCCTCCGCGCCGCGCTTTCGCTTCTCACCGAAGACGCCGAAAGCGTCACCGTTGCGCCTGCCCCTTGGCAAATCGACCTTAATCAGTTCCCTCTTTTGCGCGATATGAGCCTGAAGGGCACTTGGGTGCATACCAAGGATTTCGAGGACGCCTATATCTCCGCGCGCAGCCGCCTGCAATTCTATACAGCGCGCCTGCCCAAAGGCACCGCGCGCTTCATTTTCTGAGCGCCGCACCCTCTGCCCCCGTTCCTTTTGCCGATGTGGGCCCCACAACCTTTCTCCGGAATTTCGTTTTCTCAAGAAGCCGATGCGTCCCCAAACGCATCGGCTTCTTTTTTTTCGCCCCAATCCCCCAAAAGCACCTCAAAAGCACAAAAATGCCCCAAACTATTGACATCGGGAAGCATATGATATATAATATATTATAGTATATTATAATTTTGGATTCTATACCCTCCGCCAAGGACTCTTTTCGTCCCCTGCGGAGAAAAATAAGGGAGCGCAAAATGAAACCTTTCGAGAAAAAAGTCTGGCTCGCCACCCCCACGATGCACGGCGAGGAATTGGAATACGTAACGGAGGCATACAAAACCAACTGGATGTCCACCGTTGGTGAAAACATCAACGAGGTGGAAAGAATTGCCGCGGAGAAGTCCGAGAAAAAATACGCCGTAGGACTGTCATGCTGCACGGCGGCGCTTCACTTTGCTGTCAAGCACGCGGGAGAGGTGTTGTATGGAAAGCCCGCTATCAGTCACGGCGCATTGGAGGGAAAGCGAGTTTTCTGCTCGGATATGACCTTTGACGCCACCTTGAACCCCGTGGTGTACGAGGGCGGTATTCCCGTTTTCATCGATACGGAGGCAGAGTCCTGGAATATGGACCCCGTGGCGCTGGAGAAGGCGTTTGAAATCTATCCCGAGGTCAAGCTGGTTGTCTGCGCGGAGCTGTACGGCTTTCCCGGGCGTATCGATTTGATTAAAGGAATCTGCGAAAAGCACGGAGCTCTTTTGATTGAGGATGCCGCCGAGGCAATGGGAGCAACCCTCTTTGGGCGTCAGTGCGGCTCCTTCGGCGACTATTCCGCCATCAGCTATAACGGCAACAAAATTATCACGGGCTCTGCGGGCGGCTGTCTTCTGACCGATGATATCGAGGTTGCCAACAAGGTCCGCAAATGGTCTACCCAGTCCAGAGAAAACGCTCCCTGGTATCAGCACGAGGAGGTCGGCTACAATTACCGTATGAGTAACGTGGTGGCGGGCGTCGTGCGTGGGCAGTATCCCCACTTGGAGGAGCATATTGCCCAGAAAAAGGCAATTTATCTGCGCTATCGGGAGGGCTTCAAAGGGCTTCCCGTTCAGATGAATCCCATTGTGGAGGGAACGGAGCCGAATTATTGGCTTTCCTGTATGATTATCGACGAGGCGGCTATGTGCAAGCAGGTCAGAAGCGATAGCGAAGCGCTTTACGTGAAGGAGGCAGGAAAAACCTGCCCAACGGAAATTTTGGAAACGCTGGCAAAATACAACGCCGAGGGCAGACCCATCTGGAAGCCTATGCATATGCAGCCTATGTACCGTATGCACGCCTTTATCACCCGAGAGGGCGACGGCAGAGCCAAAACCAACGCCTATATCGCAGGCGGCGCAAAAGGAAAGGACGGAATGCCCTTGGATATCGGCATGGATATCTTCCACCGTGGGCTTTGTCTGCCCAGCGACAATAAGATGACCGAGGCGGAGCAGGATGCGGTCATTGAAATCGTAAAAGGCTGCTTCAAATAATCTTGTCCGAGGAACTGTATGTACGCAAAATTTTTCAAGCGCTTCTTTGACTTTTGGCTGTCACTCGTTGCGCTTTCGGTGCTTTCGCCCATTTTCCTGGTTTTAATTATCGTGGGCGCCTTCGCTATGAAGGGCAATCCCTTTTTCAGCCAGCCGCGCCCGGGGAAGAAAGGGAAGGACGGCAAGGAGAAAATCTTCCGCCTTCTTAAATTTCGCACCATGAGCAACGCCAAGGATGAAAACGGCAACCTTCTGCCCGACGAGAAGCGACTGGGTAAATACGGCAAGCTCCTTCGCTCCACCTCCTTGGACGAATTGCCCTCCCTCCTTAATATCCTCGTTGGCGACCTGGCACTTGTCGGTCCTCGTCCCCAGCTTGTCAGAGATATGACCTTTATGAGCGAGGAGCAAAGAAGACGGCATACCGTCCGCCCCGGCTTGACGGGCCTTGCCCAGGTCAACGGGCGAAACAATATAACCTGGGAAAAGAAATTCGAGTACGATTTAGAATACATAGATAAGGGAATCACCCTCTGGGGTGACTTAAAAATTTTGTTCAAAACGGTCGGCAAGGTCCTGAAGCGCAGCGATACTGTCCGCGAGGGCACGGTATCCGATATGGATTTTGGCGATTGGCTTATGCAAGAGGGCAAGGTGGATAAGGAAACCTATGACCAAAAGCAAGCCGAAGCGAAAGAGCTTTTGAAGGTGTGAATTTGAAAATAAATTTTCAACCGTGTTTTGTGGCTTTCGCCACCGAAGCGGCGGCGATTTCGTTTTGCGAAACCAGCCCCAATTCCACAAGGAAAGGAAGCTTTCGCGGAAGCGAAAGCCATGACCATAAAAATGAGTATGAATTTTTCGGTTGCGATGTCCGTCTATAAAAACGATGACCCTGTTTTTTTTGACACGGCATTAAAAAGCATTATCGATTTGCAAACGGTGAAGCCCACGGAAATCGTCTTGGTGGTGGACGGTCCTGTCCCCGAGGAAATCAACGGGGTTCTTGCCGCATACGAGGCGAGAAACGCAGGGCTCTTCAAAATCATTCGCCTGTCCGAAAACCGAGGCCTTGGCAACGCACTGAAGCTGGCGGTTGAAAACGCTTCCTTTGAGCTGATTGCCAGAATGGATAGCGACGACATCGCCATTCCCACGCGCTTTGAAGAGCAGCTTGCCTATTTTGAAACCGAGCCCCAAACCGATATCGTCGGTGTGGATATCACCGAGTTTATCGATGAGCCCGAAAACCTCGTTGGCAAGCGTGCCGTTCCTCTGAAGCACGAAGAAATCTATGAATATATGAAAACGCGGTGCGCCTTCAATCACGTTACCGTGATGTATAAAAGGACCGCCGTTCTGAAGGCAGGCGGCTATCTTGATTGCTTCTGGAACGAGGACTATTATCTTTGGATTCGTATGATGGAAGCAGGCTGTGTGTTCGCTAATACGGGAACGGTGCTTGTCAACGTCCGTGTCGGCAAGGATATGTATCGGCGCCGCGGCGGAAAAAAGTATTATTTGAGCGAAAAGTGCCTTCAGCAATATATGCTGGAAAAGAAAATCATAGATAAAAAAACCTACCGCGTCAATGTCTTGAAAAGATGGCTGGTGCAAAGAGCAATGCCAAACTTCTTGCGTGGTTGGGTATTCAGAGCCTTTGCGAGGAAAAAAGCATGAACGAATTACAAGCGAAGATTTTAGATATTTTGAAATGGACGGATGCACTTTGCCGAGCCCATCAAATCAGATACTATTTGATGGGTGGCTCTATGCTGGGCGCCGTTCGTCACAAGGGCTTTATTCCTTGGGATGATGATATTGATATCGCCGTTCCCCGTGAGGATTATGAACGGCTGTATGAAATCCTTTCCCGACAAGAAAGTGATACGTATTGTGTAGAAACGTATCAAAACGGAAATAAGGATTTTATCTATCCGTATATGAAAATATACGATAAGACCACTACGGTGGTGGAAAAATCCGCTAACCGCATCAAAAGAGGCGTGTTTTTGGACGTGTTTCCCATTGACGGAATGGCAGATTTCGGGGAAGAACAGCAAAAGCATTTCAAGCGGATAAGGCGCAATGTGAACCTTCTGTCCGCCAAGGTTTGTGCTTGGAGAAAGGAAAGAAAGTTCTATAAAAATATGGCTATCGTGGCGGCGAAATTTATTCCCGCTGGCAGCCGCCTCAAGCTCCTCGCTCGGATAGATGCGCTTTGCAAACGGTACGAATACGATTCCTCTGAATGCGTCGGCGTCTTATCGGGTACCTACGGAGAAAAGGAAATTATGCCGCGCGCCTATTACGGAGAGCCTACGGAATACGAATTTGAAGGAATGCGTTTCTTCGGGGTAGAGCAATATGACCTCTATTTGAAAAAGCTTTATGGCAACTATATGCAGCCGCCTCCCGAGGACAAGCGTCAATCACCGCACGATTTTCTTTGTTGTGAGCTGGATAAGCCCTATCAGAAGGCATAAAAACAAACAAAAAAGATAAGGAGAATATACCGTGAAGGTTTTGGTTATCAGTCACAACGTGTTTTGTCAAACCTCTAATATGGGAAAAACCTTATCTGCCTATTTTGAAGGCTGGGATAAAGCAGAGCTTGCACAGATTTACGTGCATTCCGAGGTTCCCACCAGCGATATATGCCATAATTATTTTCGCTTTACTGATAGCGAAATTATCAAATCTATCTTTACCCGTAAATCAGGAACAGTCCTGACGGAAAAGGATATCAAAAGAGACCGCGTTGATTCCCGTATAGATACGGGGAATGCGGCGGCATTGTATCAAAAGGCAAGAAGACGCACGCCGTTTATCTATTTTGCGCGAAACCTTTGGTGGAAGCTTGGCAAATGGAAAACAAAAAAATTGTTAAAATGGGTGGATGAGTTTTCGCCCGATATCATCTTTTTGGCTTCGGGTGACTATGCCTTCATTTACGATATTGCCCTGAAGCTTGCCAAATATAAAAATATTCCCTTGGTCGTTTCCTGTATGGACGATTATTATCTCTATAACAAGAACGCAGGACGTCTTGGCGGCAAGCTCGTGCATCGTCGCTTTATGAAGCAGGTAAACAAAACGATGGCATACGCCTCTGCCATTTATCCGATTTGTGACAAAATGGCAAAGGACTATGGGGCGCTTTTCCAAAAGCCCTGCCACGTGCTTTGTACGCCATCCACTATCGAGAAGCCCTTGGCATATGAAAAGGGTAACGCCATTTCCTATATTGGAAATTTAGGCTATCATCGAAATCGGCAGCTGATTGCCATTGGCAAAGCCTTAAAGAGCTTGGCTCTTGATGGTAAGCCCTCCTGCATTGATGTATATTCTGCGGAAACGGACGAAGAAATTCTCGCGGAGCTGACCGAGGAAAACGGCATTTGCTTTCACGGGAAAATTTCGGGTGATGAGGTTCTCCGTATAATGGGAGAAAGCAGGATAGTTATTCACACCGAGTCCTTCAACGAAAGGACCAGAAAAATGGTGGCATATTCCGTTTCCACCAAAATTGCCGATTCCTTGGCATCGGGCACCTGCCTTTTGGCATATGGCCCTGCGGAAATCGCCTCAATTGAATATTTGAAGGAAAACAAAGCCGCCTTTTGTATCACCGAGGAAGCAGAGCTTGAAGAGGGGCTTGTCTCTCTTATCGGCAGCTCTGAGCTGCAAAGCGCCCTTGTTCAGAATGCCCTGGCTCTGGCAAAGCAGCGACACAGCGGTAGTATCAACCGCCAAATGATAAAGGATACGTTGGAAGAAATCATAAAGCAAGCATAAGCTTCAGAAAGGGGATAGCGCAATGAAGGTTTTGCAGGTAAACGTTGTTTACAATACCGGCAGCACAGGAAAAATTATGTGCGATATCCACGCTGAGCTTGTGAAGCAGGGCATCGAGTCTGTCATTTGCTATGGCAGAGGTAAAAAAACGCAGGATAAAAACGTTTATAAGATTTGCGGAGAACTATATTCCAAGTTCAACAATCTGCTTTCCAGATTTACGGGCCTTTTGTACGGTGGTTGCTATTTTTCCACACAAAAGCTTTTTCGCATTATCAAAAAAGAAAAGCCTGACATTGTGCATCTGCATTGCTTGAACGGACATTTTGTCAATATATATAAGCTTATAGCTTGGCTCAAAAAGCATCACGTCAAAACCGTTTTGACACTCCACGCCGAGTTTATGCATACGGCAAATTGCTCTCATGCCTTTGAGTGCGACAAATGGCTGTCAGGCTGCGGCAAATGCCCGAAATTGCAAAACAAGCATTTCCGTGTTGACGGAACGCACCGTTCTTGGAAAAAAATGAAAAAAGCTTTTGCCGATTTCGATAGTCTGACTGTGGCATCAGTTTCGCCTTGGTTGCAGGAAAGAGCGGCGCGGTCTCCCATTTTGAAGGGCTTAAAGCATATCACGGTGTTAAATGGCTTAGATACGGAGGTATTTCGTCCTACCCTGTCTGACCTTAGGGAAAAATACGCTTTAACGGATAAAACGGTTGTTTTTCATGCGTCGCCTCGCTTCGATAATAATCCAAGCAATTTGAAGGGCGGCTATTACGTCTTACAGCTTGCAGAAAGGATGCCTGAAACCGTATTCGTTGTTGCAGGTCCTTATCCCGACGGACTGATGGTTCCGGATAATGTCATATTGCTCGGCAAGGTTGCAAATCAAACGCTTCTTACCAAGTGGTATAGTACCGCCGATATCACGCTTTTAACGAGTAAAAGAGAAACCTTTTCGATGATAGTGGCAGAAAGCCTTTGCTGCGGCACCCCTGTTGTTGGCTTTTATGCAGGCGGTCCGGAGACCATCGCCGTTCCTCAATACTGTGTGTTCGTCGAATATGGAGATGTTGACGCTTTGACTGTTAAAGCAGAAGAAGTTATTCGTCATAGCTATGATTTAACTGAAATATCAAAGGTAGCTTCGCGCAAATATTCCAAGAGTGCTATGTGTGCCAACTATGTATTGGAATATCAAACAGAAAATTGATAACATCGAAGTAATCTTTTATGACAGTAGAATATGTGTATTTATACGAAAAGATATTGGAGGAATCCTTGAAATGGTGAAAGAGCAAAAGCGAGGGAGACGAAGAAAAGGGTTAATTTTTATTCCTTTTTTGACTCTGCTTCTGAGCGTTCTTTATTATATGTACTCATTCAAATGGGGCGGCGGTGTGTCAACCTTTGTACCTGCTGTTCTCATTTGGCCTTTTGTCGTTTTGATAGGCTTCACCATCTATATAACGAAGTTTTTTAAGAGAAATTTTTTGTTAGATGCAGGCGCCTTGCTCGCCTTTTATACTATGCTTGTTACCGCTTTGACACCAAGCAGTAGTATGTTTTCCTTACTGTCCTCTTTAATTTATGTTTTACTCTGGGCATCGCTGCTTTTTGTTTTTTTTCATTACACGTTTCATCAAGAAATTCCCCGTGGCTTTACAAAAAGCCTGTGGTTGGGCATCCCCTTAACGGTATTCTTTTTTGTTGAGCAGGTGAATTTCAATGCAACAGAGATTAACATAAAAACACTGAACCCGATTTTTTATCTTCTCTTTTTCGTGCCCTTCATTTTTTTGGAGAAGAGAAAGCTGCCGCGCTATATTGGGCTGGGACTTGTTTTTTTCTGTATTTTATTATCAAATAAACGAACGGCGTTGTTTGCATTTTTGCTTGTTATCCTCTATGTTGTCTTTACCTCATTCAAATCCACCAAAAAAACGGTAAACAATATAGTGAAAATGTTTTGTGGCATTACTTTTGGCGTCTTGGCATTGTTGCTTCTGTATTCGTACACAATGTCGCAATATACGAATATTGACTGGTTAGATAGAATTTTAGCTATTTCCGAAACAGGTGGCGGCGGAAGAACAGTGCGGTGGAGCCAATTCTTCATTGACATGAATAAAGCAAACGTGTTACAGATGTTTTTTGGACATGGCAATGTAGCGTTGTACTACCACAACGATTTAATGCAGATTATATACAATTACGGTATTATCGGCGGTTGTATATACACGGCGTTTTGCGTTTCCTTGCTTGTTTTGGCAAGGAAAATGAATAAAAGCAATTATAGATACAGAATAGCGTATATTGCCTCTCTTATTATTTTCTTTTGCAGCTCTTCTGTTGAACAGGTTATCGTTGTTCATACATGGTTTTTGCAAATGGCGGTCTTTTGGGGCATCGTCATAGGAGATTATTACAGAGAAATAAACGAGAAGAAAGAAGAAAAGGCATGGCAGGTGTTAAATCCGTAGTATTCGTTTCCAATTATTTCAATCACCATCAGAAGTTTCTGGCAGATGAGCTCTTCAAAATCTTGGGAGATGGATATCGGTTTATTGCAACCAAGCGAATGAATAGTGAACGTATGGCTCTCGGCTGGCAACAGTATCAGCCTGAATATGCGATGTGTTCATATGAAAGTGATGAATCCTATCAGCAATGTATGGAAAAGATAAATGCCGCAGATGTGGTGATTGTTGGTGCTGCGCCCGAGACTATGGTAAGGCAACGGATACAGAATGGAGGACTAACCTTTCGTTATTCGGAGCGGTTACTGAAAAAAGGACCGGAACTCAAGAAGTTTTTGTATCGATATGTTAAATTTCATCGTAACAATCCCCGCAACAAGCCTGTTTACTTGCTTTGCGCCAGCGCATATACAGCAGCCGATTATGCTCGGTTTGGATTATTTAAGAATAGGGCATTCAAATGGGGATATTTTACGGAAGCAAAAAAATACGAAAGCATTGAGGGTTTGATTTCCAAAAAGGATGCGAACGAAATTCTTTGGTGCGGTCGCTTTTTGAAGCTCAAGCATCTGGAGCACGCTGTGCAAGCTGTTGCGAAGCTTTTGAAGGACGGGTATCCTTGCAAATTGAAAATTATCGGCAGTGGCGAAGAGGAAGCGAATATAAAGGCGCAAATTGAGGAGTTGGGGGTTGCGCAAAACGTTACGTTCATAGGGAACGTATCCTCCGATAAAGTCAGAGAGCATATGGAGAAGGCGGGTGTTTTTCTTTTCACCTCTGATTTTAACGAGGGCTGGGGAGCGGTTCTGAATGAATCTATGAATAGTGGCTGTGCCGTTGTAGCAAGCCACGCAATTGGCGCCGCTCCTTTTCTGATAGAGGATGGGAAAAACGGATTGTTGTATGAAAGCGTTAATGTAGATCATCTGTATCAAAAAATCAAGAATTTGTTAGATGATAAAAAACAACAGGCGGCGCTTGGAAGAGCAGCATATGAAACAATCGTGGATTTCTGGAATCCCCGTTTTGCTGCGCAACGCTTCTTGCTTCTTAGCGAAAGCATTTTGAATGGAGAGACGGAGACCTTTGAACGAGGACCGTGCAGTAAAGCAGAGCTTTTAAGGAACAATTGGTATTCTGCGGAGCAGAAATAAAAGAGAAACTTATTTATTTGAGTGTAAGAAGGTTCAAAAATGAATTCATCAAAGCAAATAAAGTTTGGCGCTTTAATATCCTATTTTTCTATTGCCTTTAATATCATTGCGGGTTTGGTTTATACGCCCTGGATGATAAGTCAAATCGGGCAAAGCGATTATGGGCTATATACGTTAGCCAATTCCTTGATAACCCTTTTTATAGTGGATTTTGGACTTGGCAGTGCCGTTTCGCGATATGTATCAAAATATCGTGCGGAAGGTGACGAAGAAAAAGTAAATAATTTCCTCGGAGCTATTTATAAGCTGTACGCCATTATAGACGCCGTAATTTTCGTGGTGTTGCTCATCTTGTTTTTCTTCTTGGATGTTATTTACGTAAAGCTCTCTCCGATAGAGCTGGAAAAATTTAAGGTTGTCTATATTTTGGCTGCCTCTTACGCAGTTATTCATTTTCCGTTTTTTACTCTTAACGGAATTTTAACCTCATATGAAAAGTTTGTTCCCTTGAAACTGGCTGATCTTCTGTGTAAAGTAATGACCATAGGATTCACTGTGGTGGCGTTGCTTTTTGGCTTTGGACTGTATTCCTTGGTTGCCGTTCATTCTATTACCGGAATAATCACGATTGCTCTGAAGCTTATATTTGTTAAGAAGCTAACGCCTGTAAAGGTTAACTTAAAATATGGTAGCCGCGCTCTTTACAAGGATGTTTTTGGCTTTTCTGTATGGGTCACAGTTGCGTCGCTTGCCCATAGATTGATTTTTAACATCACACCTACCATTCTTGGAATAGTTGCAAGTGTTTCGGCAATCGCTGTCTTTGGCGTGATAACCACCATAGAAGGATATGTATATACGATAACAAGCGCAATAAACGGTATGTTTTTGCCAAAAATATCTCGTATATATTCAAAAGGCAATGGTGCGGAAAAGAACCTGACTCCGTTGTTACTTGGAGTTGGGAAATTTCAGTATGCCCTTAACGGTATAATAATCGTGGGCTTTGCTGTGCTGGGCAAGCAGTTTATTACCCTTTGGATGGGAGCAGATTATCTAGACGCATATTGGGGGGTGCTGCTTGTAACGGTTCCCGGGCTTTTCTTTAATTCGTTGCAAATCGGCAATACGGCTTTAATCGTTCAGAACAAGGTGAAGTACCGTGCTATCGTCAGTTTAATAGCCGGAATAATTAATGTTTCGCTGTCTTTCTTTTTCTCGCATTTCTTTGGTGTGATGGGAGCGGCGATATCAATTTTTGTCGCCTATATGTTCAAGGCAATAGCCACAAACGTGGTATGCTACAAGGTCTTAAAGTTAGATATACCGCAATTTGTAAGAAAGTGCTATATAAGAATGTCTTTGTCCAGTATGGTTGCTTTGCTCATTAGCTTGGGAATAAATTTCGTTATTCCTGACGCAGGTTGGGGCATTTTTGCGTTGAAGGTCATTATCGTTGCCCTTGTGTATTGCCTGTGCATATTTATCATGGGCATCAATTCAAGTGAAAGAAAAAATGTTCTTGGTGCAATTTCTTCGAAACTAAAAAGAAGTTGAATGTGTGTTCTAACTAATGAACGCCGAAGGCAAGATTGAAAGCAATACTTGAAAAAGGAGTGAAGGCAATGGATAGTGTAAGCGCTTGGCGCGAAGCGACTGTGGAAGAGGTCAAGGCAATTCAACTTAACATATTGAAATGTGTTAAAGAGTTTTGTACTGAAAACAACATTCGGTTCTTTTTGATGTACGGCACGCTCTTGGGAGCGGTACGGCATAAAGGATATATTCCGTGGGATGATGACGTGGATATATGTATGTTGAAAGAGGATTATAAGAAATTTACACAATTATTTAATGCGAGCCAAGAGCGATATCGGGTATATTCTCGTGAGATAGATAAAACTTTTCCGTACTATTTCGCCAAAATTGTTGATACCGACACAAGGCTTTCAGAATTCATCGATGGAAAGTCGGTTGATTTGGGAATCAATGTTGACCTTTTCTTGTTGGACACTATACCGTCTGATTTGAAAAAACGGTCTGATATGTTTAAAAAGGTGAAAAAGATTAAAAAGAAAATGTCTTTTACCACCATCGACACCACTCGAAAAAGAGTTTGGTACAAACAGCTTTACATAAAGATAATGCGGCTGCTTTTACGCAAAAAAAGGGCCGAGTATTGTTGGGATATCCAGCGGACTGTGGAAAAATATCAAGAGCCTTTTGATGACAGCTTGTATGAAATGATGTCGCCTTATGGCTTGAAATCAATTCTTGCGTTGGAATGGTTTTCGAACACTTGTGAATTGGAATTTGAGGGCGCTTTGTTTCCTGCACCGACCGATTACAAAGCAATATTACAAGCATTGTATGGGGATTATATGATACAACCGCCCAAGGAAAAACAGATTACGCACCATATCTATAAAGCATATTTGAAAAAGGAGTAAAAAAATGAAAGCTTTAATTCTGAATTCCGGACTTGGTCACCGTATGGGTGACATCACCAAAACCCACCCCAAATGTATGACGGAGATTTCCGAGAAGGACACCATTCTTTCTCATCAGCTGAAGCTGGTGGCAGAGAAGGGGCTGCGCGAGGTTGTGATGACCACGGGCTATTATGATGAGGTTTTGGTAGAATACTGCCATTCCTTGGGCTTGCCCTTGGAATACACCTTCATCAAGAACCCCATTTATGACAAAACCAACTACATTTATTCCATCTATTGCGCAAGGGAGGCATTGCGGGATGATGACATCATTATGATGCACGGCGATTTGGTTTTCGAGGCGCACGTTTTTGATGCCGTCTTGAACAGTCCGCGCAGCTGTATGACCGTCAGCTCCACCTTGCCCCTGCCCGAAAAGGATTTCAAGGCAGTGATTCACGGGGACAAAATCGAAAAGGTCGGCATCGAGTTCTTCGATGACGCGATGGCGGCACAGCCGCTGTACAAGCTCTGCCGTGAGGATTGGGCAGTATGGCTGGACAAGATTTGCGAGTTCTGCGAAACGGATAACCGCAAGTGCTATGCGGAAAACGCCTTTAACCAGGTTTCCGACAAATGCAATATCTATACCCTCGACTTCAAGGACGCCCTCTGCGGCGAGATTGACACCCCCGAGGATTTGGGTGTTATCTCCGCTTGGCTTGCGAGAGTCGAGCCCGTATAAGCTCTTTTTGGATTTTATCTCTTAAAAATAAAAACGCGTAGGAGAAGCATCAACATGTCACTTTTCAAAGACAAAACCTTAATGATTACGGGCGGAACAGGTTCCTTCGGTAACGCCGTGCTGAACCGCTTTTTAACGACGGATATCGGAGAAATCCGCATCTTTTCCCGTGACGAAAAGAAGCAGGACGATATGCGCCACGAGTACCAGGTAAAATACCCTGCGTACTACGAAAAAATCAAATTCTACATTGGTGACGTGCGCTCCTTGGAGTCCTGCAGAAGCGCTATGCACGGCGTAGACTACATTTTCCACGCCGCCGCTCTCAAGCAGGTGCCCTCCTGCGAGTTTTTCCCGATGGAGGCCGTCCGCACCAACGTTATCGGTACGGATAACGTCCTGACCGCCGCTATCGAGGAGGGGGTTGAATGCGTGATTTGCCTTTCCACCGATAAGGCGGCATACCCCATCAACGCCATGGGTACCTCCAAGGCAATGGAGGAGAAGGTGGCAGTTGCCAAGTCCAGATATTCGGGAAAGACCAAAATCTGCTGTACCCGTTACGGCAACGTGATGTGCTCCCGCGGCTCTGTTATTCCTCTTTGGATTGACCAAATTCGAGCCGGCAACCCCGTCACCATCACCGATGGCACGATGACCCGCTTCATTATGTCCTTGGACGAGGCAGTGGATTTGGTGCTGTTCGCCTTTGAGCACGGCGAAAACGGCGACATCCTGGTGCAAAAGGCGCCCGCCTGCACCATTCAGACCCAGGCAGAGGCTGTCTGCGAGCTGTTTGGTGGTGATAAGGCAACTATTCGCACCATCGGCATCCGTCACGGTGAAAAGATGTACGAAACCCTTCTTACCAACGAGGAATGTGCCCACGCGGTGGATATGGGCGATTTTTACCGTGTGCCTGCGGACAAGCGTGGTCTTAACTACGATAAGTATTTTACCCAGGGCGAAACCGGGCGCAACGTCCTGACCGAGTTCAACAGCAACAACACCCGCCTTTTGACCTTGGAGGAAACCAAGGCAAAGATTGCCTCCCTTGCGTATATCCAAGAGGAGCTGGCAAAGGACGGCAAATAAGATGAATATATTGATTACGGGCGCCTTGGGCTTCGTCGGCAAGAACTTGACGGCGGCGCTCCAAAGCATCAAGGAGGGGAAGGATAGAACCCACCCCGCCCTTTCAATTGACGAGCTGTATCTCTACGATGTGCATTCCACCTTGGAGGAGTTAGACACCGCTTGTCAAAAGGCAGACTTCGTTTTTCACCTGGCGGGCGTCAACCGCCCCCAGAATCCCGAGGAGTTTATGCAGGGAAACTTCGGCTTCACCTCCACTCTCTTCGATACTCTGAAAAAGCACGGCAATACCTGCCCCGTTATGATTTCCTCCTCCATTCAGGCTACCTGCATCGGGCGCTACGATAGCGACTACGGCAGAAGCAAGAAGGCAGGGGAGGAGGTTGCCTTTGCCTATGGCGAGGCAACGGGCGCCAAGGTGCTGGTTTACCGCTTTCCCAACCTTTTCGGCAAGTGGTGCCGCCCCAATTACAATTCCGCGGTGGCAACCTTCTGCCACAATACCGCCAATGACCTGCCTATTACCGTCAACGACCCTGCTGTTCGCTTAGAGCTGCTCTATATCGATGACCTGGTAGACGAAATGCTGCTGGCGTTAGAGGGCAAGGAGCATCACTGCACCTTCGACGGTATCGAAACTGTTCTTTGTGAGGATGGCGCCTATTGCGCCGCCCCCGTTACCCACAAGGTGACGCTGGGGGAGATTGTCGAGCTGCTTTCCGCCTTCAAGGCGCAGCCCGAAACCCTCATAATGCCCGAAATTGCGGGCGGCTCCTTTGCCAAAAAGCTGTATAGCACCTATCTTTCCTACCTGCCCAAGGAGAAGGTCGCCTTCCCCTTGAAAATGAATGAGGACGCCCGCGGCTCCTTCACCGAGCTTCTTCGCACCGAAAAATGCGGACAGGTTTCGGTCAATATCTCCAAGCCCGGTATCACCAAGGGCCAGCATTGGCATCATACCAAGTGGGAGTTCTTCATCGTGGTTTCGGGACGCGGCTTGATTCAGCAGCGCAAGATAGGCACCGATGAGGTTTTGAATTTCGAGGTCAGCGGTGAGAAAATTGAGGCGGTGCATATGCTCCCCGGCTATACGCACAACATCATCAACCTGTCTGAAACGGAAAATCTCGTTACGGTTATGTGGGCAAACGAGCCCTTTGACCCGACAAAGCCCGATACTTTTTTTGAGGTGGTAGAGTAATGTTTGAAAATGTAAAATGGAAAGAAAACGGAAAACTGAAGCTGTTGATTATCGTGGGCACCCGTCCCGAAATCATTCGCTTGGCGGCGGTTATCAATAAGTGCCGCACCTATTTTGATACAATCCTTGCCCACACGGGGCAGAACTATGACTACAACCTTAACGGCGTGTTCTTCAAGGATTTGAAGCTTGCCGACCCCGAGGTGTACTTAGATGCCGTTGGCGCCGACCTTGGCGAAACCTGCGGCAATATTATCGCCAAATCCTATAAGCTGATGGCGGAAATCAAACCCGATGCGGTTCTGGTTCTGGGGGACACCAACTCCTGCCTTTCCGTTATCGGAGCCAAGCGCCTGCACATTCCCATCTTCCATATGGAAGCGGGAAACCGTTGCAAGGACGAGTGTCTGCCCGAAGAAACCAACCGCCGTATCGTGGATATCATTTCCGACGTCAATATGGCGTATTCCGAGCACGCCCGCCGCTATCTTGCCGATTGCGGACTGCCCAAGGAGCGCACCTACGTAACGGGCTCTCCAATGGCGGAGGTGCTGCATAACAACCTGGCGGAAATCGAGGCAAGCGATATTCACGCGCGTCTGGGCCTTGAAAAAGGAAAGTACATTCTGCTTTCTGCCCACCGTGAGGAAAATATTGACACCGAAGCCAACTTCACCAGCCTCTTTACCGCCATCAACAAAATGGCAGAGAAGTATGATATGCCCATTCTCTATTCCTGCCATCCCCGTTCCCGTAACCGATTGGCGGCAAGCGGCTTCAAGCTTGACCCCCGTGTCATTCAGCACGAGCCCTTGGGCTTCCACGATTATAACTGCTTGCAGATGAACGCCTTTGCCGTGGTGTCCGATAGCGGCACTCTGCCCGAGGAAAGCTCCTTCTTTACCTCCATCGGCAAGCCCTTTCCCGCTATTTGCATCCGCACCTCCACCGAGCGCCCCGAGGCGTTGGATAAGGCGTGCTTTATCCTGTCGGGCATCGATGAAAAGGGACTCTTGCAGGCAGTCGATACGGCGGTAGAAATGAACAGAAACGGCGACTACGGCATTCCCGTTCCCGATTATATCGAGGAGAACGTATCCACCAAGGTGGTTAAAATCATCCAATCCTATACGGGCGTTGTCAACAAAATGGTTTGGAGAAAGAATTAAACCGAAAAAATTACCGCCCCAAGGGGTAACGGAAAGGAGGGCTTTTCTATGTCAACGGTGGATGTGCTTTTTCTATTGCTTCGCTCCGCTCTGACAGGAGAGCCCTCCCGTCTTCCTAAGGAAGCGCTGACGGCAGAGGCGCCGGAAGCGCTTTACCGTCTTGCCAAAAAGCACGACGTGGCGCATTTGGTGGCGCTGGCTCTTGAAAGGGAAGGGCTTCTGCCCGAGGGCAAGCTTGGCGAAGCCCTCAAGTCCCAACAAATGCTGGCGATTTACCGCACCGAAACCGCCCTCTTTGCCTACGATGAAATCAAGGCAGCCTTAGAGGAGGCAGAAATCCCCTTCATTCCTTTGAAGGGCGCCATTTTGCGGGATTATTATCCCGAGCCCTGGATGCGTACCAGCTGTGATATTGATATCCTTGTCCGTAAGGAGCAGCTGAATGACGCCGTTGCCGCCCTGCAAGAAAAGGGCTACAAGGCATCGGAGAAGCTCAATTACCACGATATCTCTCTCTATTCGCCCAGCGGCGTCCACCTGGAGCTGCATTTTAGTATCAAGGAAAATATGCCCCAAATTGACCCGATGCTGGAAAGCGTCTGGGATTACGCCGAGGGAGTCGAGGGCAAGAAATACGAAAAGCGGCAGTCGGCTGCCTACTTCGTTTTTCACCATATCGCCCATATGTCCTACCATTTTGTAAGCGGTGGCTGTGGCATCAAGCCCCTCTTGGATTTGTTCGTTATGCGGCAAAAAATGCCTTATGAGGAGGAAAAGGCGCGTGCCCTTTGTGCCGCCTGCGGCTTGGAGGACTTTTACGGAACCGTTCTCTCCTTAACAGAGGCGTGGCTGGAGGGCAAGCCCCATACGCCGCTAAGCCAAAAAGCCGAGTCCTATATTCTCTCTGGCGGCGTCTACGGCTCCTCCGAAAATCACGCGGTTGCCAAGCAGGGCGTGGCTGGCGGAAAATTCAAGTATTTCTGGGGCCGACTCTTTCCGCCCCTCTCCTTCTTAAAAGAAACCTATCCCGTTCTTTCGCGGCATAAATGGCTTTATCCCGTTATGCTCGTGAGAAGGTTTTTTTCCTATCTTTTCACAGGGGGGCTTCGCCGCGGCAAAAAGGAATGGCAGGCAAATCAAGCCGTTTCCCGTGACGAGGCGCTGCAAATGCGCGCTTTCTTGGAGCAGTTGGGCATTCAGGTAAAATAAATTCTTTTGCATAAAAAATCTCGCGGAGCATAAGAATGGCTCAGCGAGATTTTTTATATAGAGGAGAGGAAAAAATGCCAACCGTTATGCTCGTCTTTGGAACGCGCCCCGAGGCAATTAAAATGTGCCCCCTCGTCAAGGAGCTGAAAACAAGAAAAAGCATCAAAACCGTTGTTTGTGTGACGGGACAGCATAAGGAAATGCTCGCCTCGGTGCTGTGTGCCTTCTCCGTAGTGCCCGAATATAGCCTTTCTGTGATGAAGAAGGGGCAAAGCCTATCGGATATCACAACGGCGGTGTTAGCAGGGCTTGATAGGGTCTTGGAAGAGGTAAAGCCCGACGCCGTCCTGGTGCACGGGGATACCGCCACCGCCTTTGCAGCCGCCCTTGCTTGCTTTTATCGGCAAATTCCTGTCGGGCACGTGGAAGCAGGGCTTCGCACCTATAATATGCGAAGCCCCCATCCCGAGGAGTTCAATCGGCAGGCAATTTCTCTTGTTGCGAAATACCACTTTGCGCCTACCGTCAAGGCAAAGGAAAATCTCCTTCGAGAGGGAAAGGCAGAGAAGAGCATTTTCGTCACGGGGAATACTGCCATTGACGCCTTGAAAACCACCGTCAAAGCGGCGTATTCTCACCCCATTTTAGAGTGGGCAAGGGATAGCCGTCTTGTCCTCTTAACTGCCCATCGCAGAGAAAATCTCGGCGCCCCTATGGTGCATATGCTTTCTGCCATTCGCCGTGTGGTGGAGGAGGCGCCCGATGTCAAGGCGGTTTACCCCGTTCATATGAATCCCCTCGTCCGCCAAGCGGCGGCAAGGGCGCTTGGCGGTTGTCAGCGTGTGCGGCTGGTGGAGCCCTTGGATGTGGTGGCGTTTCATAATATTCTTGCCCGTAGCTATCTTGTTTTGACCGATAGCGGCGGCATCCAGGAGGAGGCGCCTGCCTTGGGCGTGCCCGTTCTTGTGATGCGAAATACCACCGAGCGCCCCGAGGGGGTTGCCGCGGGAACCTTGAAGCTGGTGGGAACGGACGAGGAGGCCATTTACAGAAATTTCAAATTGCTTCTTGAAAGCAGGGAGATATATGAGAGTATGGCAAAGGCGAGCAACCCCTATGGGGATGGATGCGCCTCGCAAAGAATTGCCGATGTGTTAGAAAAAACATAAAAAAGACGGCGCTCTTTTCGTCCAAAGAGCGCCGTTTCGCGGTAAAGCTTATTTGTATTCCTTCACCCATTCAAGGGGAATAACGCCGTTTTGCTCATAAATATGGTTGCCCTCCAGAAGATGTCGCTTGATGGTGCGCTGCAAGGAAGAGCTTTCGGGCAAATCCTGTAAATTTTCCTTGCGGCAACGGAAAAGGAAATCAAACACGCAGTTATCATAGCTGGTGGTGTTTCCGTGGATGAAGCAGGATTGGAAGGCAAGAATATTAGAGGTGGGGGGAAGAAATTGCCTGTGCTGGGTGTCAAGCAGCCAGGAATGACAGTGGAAAAAGAGGGGCTTGAATTCGGGAAAATGGCGGCGGTGAAAATCCAAGGCGGCGCGGAAGGACGCCTTGACGTTTTCGGGCGTCAAGCCGGGGCCTGAGGGAATATGAATGGTGATGGAGGGGCTTTCGTGACCGCCAACGCGCGTCCAATCCTTCTTGTCTAAGCGAGTCGCTTCGGGATGCACCAAGCCCTCCTCGCTGATATAATACGCCTCGTAGTATTCCTCTGTTTCTGAAAGCGAAGCGGTAAAATCGCCCTCTTGGGGGCTTTCCTTGGAAGATACCAAATGCCCGTTCAGATGATAGGTGCCCTTTTCCGCCAAAAGCCGATATTGACCGCCCGAAGAGCGATAAACGCCAAAGTGCGCGTTGTACATATCGTCAATACGGTGGAAAAACAAATGCCCGATACGCAGATTAACCCCGTGCAGATAGTGCTGCACCCAGCTTAAATTTCCCTTATCAAACGCCTTTTGCGCAGGAGGCGGCGGCATCATCGTGTCTATAACCGAGAAGGTGTCAAACAAAACCTTCTCCTCAACGCCGCGCTGCCGTAGGGCGGCAAAAATAGGCGGAATGTGCGGCAGACACGCCAAAAGGGGCATCATATCAAAGGGAAGCCGCTCCTCCTTTTCAGCAGGAACGGGAAGCGTCAAGGCGGCAATATCCTCTTGAATGGTATCCCAATCAGAAATAGCTCTGGAAAGCAGAAGCATATAGTCCCGAAGAGCCTCGTTTTTGTGTATTGCCTTTGCCGCCTCTAAAAGCATTGCGGCATGGTCGGGAAAAATAGGATATTCTTCAAAAAAACGGCAAAGCGCTTCCTTTTCAAAAAAGGCAAGAGCGCCCTCGTCTACCGTCTCGGCAAGCGCCTCCCACCGTTCGGGGAGTGTAACGGACAGCGCTTTTTTTATATTTTCTACAGAAATCATAATAGCTCCTTATCGGGACGGCAGGATTACTTATTGTAATAAGGACGCTTCATATCGATTTTCTCTTGGAAAACGCCGTATTCCTCCTTGAATACGCGGCAACCCTTGGCAACCTTCTCGGCAGCTAAGCGCAGACAAAGTCTGCCAATGCGCTCGTTGGCGTTGTGGGGGTCATCACCGCAGTAGGAATTGGGAAATTCCATTCTCCAGAGTCCAATGGGATTGGAAAGCCCTGCGGCAGAAACTCTGTCGGTCTTATGGGTGAAATGTCCGTCAACCGCGCCGAGCCTGTCCATACGGACAAGGTCAGGGCGTATGGCAAGCATTGTGGCGGTTTCAAGCAGTCCACCGTGCCCGTCAAGGCGTTTGTTTTCCACAAAGTCCCGAATAACCTCTACGTCCTCGGGTAAAAGCTCAGGGTAGTAATCATAGCCCTTTTCCTGTAAGGTGGGCCAGATTTCGTCCACAAACAGCGGAACGGGAAACATATACATCACGGTAAAATCTCGCTGCTTATAGTCCAGCATATTGCAAAAATACCGCAAAAAGCCGGCGTTGCCGCCGTGATAGTTCAAAAGAATAATCTTGTTAAAGCCGTGTCGCGCAATCTCCGTGCAATAGCATTCCAACATCTCTAACATCAGCTCGGGGTCAAGACGTATAGCGCCCTTCCACTCCACAAGGTCGTTGCTGTCGCCAAACTCAAAGGCAGGGAAGACGCAAGCAGGCTCAAGATTCGCAGCCTCCCGGGCAATCGCTTCTGCCTGGTATACGTCCGTGCGGACAGGCAGGTGCTGTCCGTGCATCTCGTAGCAGCCAACGGGGATGATACAAACGCCGCCGCTTTCCTTAACGGCATCGGCAAATTCTTCTTCTCTTAATTCAGCCCAATTCATTTGTTCGTCCTCCTGTCAGTTGTGGTAAAACGGGCGCTTGTAATCAATGGTTTCCTGGAAGGGCGCATAGTCCTCCTTGAAAACCCTGCAAGCGTTGGCAAGCATCTCGCCTCCCAAACGGATGAAAAGCCGACCAATGCGCTCACTGGCGTTGTATGGGTCATCGGCAGAATAGGTGTTGGGGAAGTCAAGGTCCCACATCGCGCGGGAATTGAGAAGACCTGCTTCCTTCATTCTGTCCGTTTTTTTGGTGGAATGACCGTCCACAACGCCCAGCCTGTCCATCCGAACAAGGTCAGGGCGAATGGCAAGCATCATAGAGGTTTCCATCAAATCCCCGTGTCCGCCTAAACGGTTGTTTTCCACGTAGTCGCGAAGCGCCGCTACGTCCTCGGGCAAAAGCTCGGGGAAGACGTCGTCCCCCTCCTTGTCCAGCTTCGCCACAATGTCCTTAAACTGTGCGGCAGGGAAGGCAGAAAGCACGGTAAAATCTCTCTGCTTTGCGCTGATGTAGCTCATGAAGTAGTTGAGAAAGGGAACGTTTCCACCGTGAAAATTTACAAGCACGATTTTATTAAAGCCGTTCCGTGCAATTTCGGTGCAGTAGTTTTCCAAAATGCGGAGCATCATCTTGGGCTCCATTCTGACGGCGCCATTCCAGCGCACTAAGGGGGAGCTGTCACCAAACTCAAAGGCAGGAAAGACACAAATAGGCTCTATTTCCGCTGCGGCGAAGCAGAGCGCCTCCGCCTCGTATACGTCCGTACGAACAGGTAGGTGCTGTCCGTGCATCTCATAGCATCCGACGGGAATAATACAAACGCCTCCCGTCTTTTTGACAGCATCGTCAAACTCTTCTTCACGCAATTCAGCCCAAAGCATATTGATAATCTCCTTATATAAATTCATATAAAATAGGAAAAGCGGCTTTATGTATAGTATACAGTATTTAAGTTGAAAGTCAATAGATTTAACTAAAAAAGTATGAAAAAGCATTGAAAAATTGATAAAAGAGTGTATAATTAAGGTGGTGAATTCTTAAAAAAAGAGGAACTGGAGAAGCGAAATGATAGAATTTTTTTCCCGTGCCGTTGAAAAGCACCGCGACTTGATTTTGGAGGCAGAGCGCTATATCTGGGCACATCCCGAAACGGGGTACCGTGAGGTAGAAACCTCCGCCTATCTGGAAGAAAAATTTGAAAGCTTGGGCTTTCAGCTGGTAAGAGCGGGGGATATTCCGGGCTTTTATACTGTCATCGATACGGGAAGAACGGGTCCTGAGGTTATGGTGCTTGGGGAGCTTGATTCTCTTATTTGCCCCAACCATAAGGATGCCGATAAGAAAACGGGGTACGTCCACGCTTGTGGGCACAACGTGCAAACCGCAACGCTCTTGGGGATTGCGGCGGCGCTTTCCGAGGAAGGGGCGTTGGATGCCCTCAGCGGAAGAATCCGTCTGTGTGCGGTTCCTGCCGAGGAGCTGATTGAAATTGAATACAGAAGCCGTCTGATGAAGGAGGGCGTTATCAAATACTTTGGCGGTAAGGGCGAATTTCTGCGCCGCGGCCTGTTCGATGGGGTGGATATGGCGTTTATGGTACACGCCGCCCAAGACTATACCGTCCGTCGCGGAAGCGTCGGCTGTATTGCCAAAACCATTCACTATAAGGGCGTATCCTCCCACGCGGGCGGCTCTCCCTGGAACGGCGTCAATGCGCTGTATGCCGCAACGCAAGGACTCTCTGCCGCCAACGCAATGCGTGAAACCTTCCGTGAAGCCGATTTAATTCGCTTCCATCCCATCATTACCCACGGTGGCGAGGCAGTCAATGCCATTCCCGAGCTTGTCACCATTGAGGCGTACGTACGCGGCAGAACCTACGAGGCAATAGAAGCCGCTAATCAGAAAATCAACCGCGCCTTGACTGGCGCCGCCCTATCCATCGGCGCCAACGTGGAGATTATCGACTCTCCCGGCTATTCGCCCCTTCTTAACGATATCAATATGATGGAGCTTGCCCGTGAAGCGGCATCTCTCGTCATTCCCGAAGAGCCCTTCTATTACTATGAGGATGCCATTGGTACGGGTAGCACCGATATGGGCGAGCTTTGCGGCTTGATGCCCGTGGTTCATCCCTATTCCGCAGGAACCGCAGGACGGTCCCACGGCGACGATTACCGTGTGGTAGACGCCGAGCGTGCTTGCATCAAGTCTGCCAAAATGCAGCTCGCTATGCTCACCCTCCTGCTTGAAAACGGCGCTGAGCGCGCCAAGCAAATCCTTGCCGACTTCAAGCCCCTCTTCAAGAGCAAGGAGGAATACTTCGCCACCATCGACGCCTTCCATTCCGAGGGCGAGCGCATCGCCTACCAAGGCGACTTTGCTACCGTTAAGCTCTGATACTGACAAATACGGAAAACGAAAGGGAAAAGCATTATGAAAAGCATATATACACCCAACGATTACAAGCATCTTGCTTCTGACGCCGCTATGATACAAGCTGCGGTTGATGCGGCCGCCAAGTGTGGCGGCAAGGTTGTCATTCCGTCCTTCAACGAGCGCACCGGTAAATGCATTTGGGAGCTTGATCGCTCAATTGTGCTGTATGACGGCAGCTACGTTGTGATAGACAACGCCCATCTTCGACTGATGGATGACACCTATTGCCATTTCTTTGAAAACGCCGCGGCTGTTGACGGCAAAAAGTGGTGGAAAAAAGAAGGAAGAAACCGCGAAATCACCCTCGTCGGCAAGGGTATCGCCCTGCTTGACGGCGGCAACCATAACGGTATTTTTGAGCATATGTTCACCATCTATGACGAAAACGGTAATTTTGTAGAACGAAGAGAGTATAAGGGATATAAAAACGCCTTTATTAATATCGGACTTTCCTTCAATAATGCGGAGCATCTTTCTATTTCGGGCTTGCACTTTGTCAATCAAAGATATTGGGCTATGTGCTTCCAGTTTTGCTCCCACGTCCATATCTCCGATATTTACTTTGAAGCCTTGGCCAACGTTCCCAATCAGGACGGTATCGATATAAGAGTGGGGTGTCACGATTTCTTGGTTGAGAATATTACGGGAAAAACGGGCGACGATACCATAGCCTTGACCAACTTCGGCCTGTCCAAGCTGACGGCAGGCGATGATACGCCCGATATGTCCACCGATATACACGACGTCATGATACGGAATATCCGCTCTGCCTTGACCGACGAATGCGACATTGTCCGCATATTAAACCGAGGCGGCAACAAAATTTACAACGTGCAAATATCGGGAATTATTGATACCACAGAGGAATACGGAAGCGTCAGAGCCTTGGCTGCCATCAGAATCGGAGATATCTGTGATTATCAGGCAAGACTCAACCTTCCGGGTGAAGTGCGGAATATCACCGTGCGCGACGTGGTAACCAGAGCGCGCTTTGGTTGCTATATTGCCAATAGCCTCGTGGACTCGGTATTCGAAAATATTATGATGACTGCCGACGGAGGCATCGGTATGTATTTTAACGGATGCACCCTTCAAAACGTGTTCATCAATAAGCTGCTGTATGGCTCGCTTTCCAAGCCCACCGAAACGATGCTCGGTTACAAGGAGGCATTTCATAAGGTGGAAATTCGCCAGCTGAATGCTATGCATTTCAATAATTGCGTGGCAGAGAACCTATTTGTGTCGGGGCTTGTTGCAGCCAAAGGGCTGAAGTACGTGTTCGGCGGCAACAGCGATATTACGGTGCACGCAGAGAAAATCGTGATGCTTGACGAGAAAACCGCCTTGACCGATAAAGCTAAAATTTGTTTGTAAATACGAAAGGTGCTGTCTTGAAAAAGACAGCACCTCTTTATGATTGCCCTTGCTTCGATAGGCTTTTTTTGTATTCTGTCGGCGTTTGTCCTATAAAGCGCTTAAAGACCTTGGAGAAATAGAAGGGGTCGTTAAAGCCCGAGGACTCCGCCAGCACGGCGATGTTGCCCTCGCCTGCCCGCAACAGGCGCAGGGAATGGTCCACCCGAAGGCGGTTCAGGTAATCGGTGAATTTTTTTCCCGTCCGCTTGCGGAACAGGGCGGAAAAGTATTTTTCGTTGTAGAAGAATAGCCCCGCGATTTTCTTGATGGAAAGGGAAGGGTCGGTATAATTGCCTTCCAGATATTCCAGCGCCGTTTCAAAGCGCTCCGTCTCCTTCAAATCGGTGCTTTGTCCGTTTTTGCCGATAAAGGAAAGGGAATAGAGCAAAACGCTTTCGGTCAGGGTAGTGGCGTTTTCGCTGTTGACACGCTTCACGGCAGAAAACCAGAAATCGTATACGTTTCCGAAATTCTGGAAAACGCATTTGCTTTCCGTAATGCCTATCTGCTCAAAGAGCTTTTCTACACGGCTTCCGTCAAAATCAATATAGAGATAGGTAAAGCCGTCCTCTGCTATAATCTCGTAGGGCTGGTTAGGAAAGACCACGAAAAGAGTCCCTGCCTCAATGGATATCTCACGGCTCCGCCGCTTATAGACGCCCTTTCCCTTGGCAACCAGAACCAAGTGGTAATAGCGATGCAAAAAGGGCTGCTTCAGGGTTTTGATGCCCGTTTCGTACACAAAATGATAATAGGTGATGTTGCCGCCGCTTTCGGTGGGAGGGATAAAGTTGCATATGTCCCGCATTGCCCTTCTCCTTGTACGCTTTCTTTGTTCATTATACACCTCATTTGCAAAAAATCAATATTAAATGGTTTTTTTACTGTAAAAAATGGGATTTTTCTATTTACTTTCGGCTTTTCTGTGCTATACTTTAGGTAGTAAACCAATTTTGTTTATGCAAAAGGAGAATACAAATGAAAAAGATTCGTGTTGGTGTGGTAGGCCTTGGCCACCGCGGCAGACATATGCTGACAATGTCCGATGCCTTTGATGCTGTGGAAATTGCCGCCGCCTGCGACATTTTGCCGAGAAACTGGTTCGAGAAGCAATGGCTCTCTCCTGCCCCCTTGGCAGAGCTTTTTCCCAACGCTACCTTCTATGAAAACTACGATGAAATGCTGGACAAGGCAAACCTTGACGTGGTTATCGTGGAAACGGGTGCCGATATTCACGCGGAATTTTGCGCCAAAGCCTTAAAGAAGAATATCAACGTGCTTTCCGATATCCCCGTTGTTGCCAACCTTGCCGAGGCAGAAATGCTTTGGAAGGTAGCCGAGGAGTCGAAGGCAATCATTTCCGTTGGCGCTAACCCCAATGAGCAAAAGTTCACCGTCCTGCTCAATGAATTCTATAAAAAAGGCCTTCTCGGTAATCCCTATTGTATGGAGGCAGAGTACATCCATTGGTCTATGCCGGGTAGCCAGACCAGCGTTCACCTTAACGAGAACGGCGATTGGCGGCGCCTTTTGATTCCTATTCGCTATTGCACCCATTCCCTTGGCCCCTTGCTCACCATAGTGGACGAGGAGCTTCGCTACGTGTCCTGCTTCGGCACGGGTACGCACGCCTACGGTGGCGCCTTCGGCTCGGATGAGCCTGTGCCCGGCGTCAGAAAGGACGATATGCAGTGCGCCCAGTTCCGTACCGAGTCGGGTGTTGTGATTCGCTTGATGCGTAACGGCCGTTGCCGTGCGAAAATCGGCCACCATAATTACCGTGTGTTTGGCACGGAGGGCTATATGGAGAGAATTGACCGCTTCGACAAGCCCGTTATCCGTTACAACTCTATGAAGGAGCTGAATTGCGAGCTGAAGGAGATAGGCGGCGAATTTATGCCCCCTGCCTATGCAGGCAACGAAAAGGCGGCAACCTTCGGTCACGGCGGTATGGATTACGCCCTGCTTGACCATTTCTATGATGCCGTCGCAAACGGCAAGCCTGCTCCCATTTCCTTGAAGGAGGGGCTCTGTATGACGCTGCCCGGTATCTACGCCGAGGAATCCGCAAAGCGGGGCGGCGAGGTGCTGTATATGCGCTATCCCTGGGACGAGGATTGGAAGATTGATTTCTGATTTTCTCCGAGGTAAAAGGGGCTGTCTTATGCAAGACAGCCCCTTGTTTTTATGGAAAAAGCCTTTATTCAGGCAACCGCTCCACGGAAAGCGTAAAGTCCCGCAGATTGATAATCAGGTCATAGGTCCCGGGCTCCTTCAGATAATGATATTCCTCGCTGCTTGTCAAAAGGGCAGAGGGAAGAACCGTTAAGGCGTATGCATGGTAGCTCTCGGCATAGAAGGAGGGAAGGGAACGGTAGCTTCTGTCTGCCGTAATGCGACAGCGGAATACGTACGGCACGTCCTCCTCTTCGGGCTGTAGCGTCACAAAGTCAGACCCGTCGTAATGAATACAGGTGTAGCTTGCCGCCTCGATGTTCTTGTGCGCAAAGCGCACAACGTAGGTTTTTCTGTTGATATAAATATCGTAAGCGCCGCCAACGTTTGCCGAAACGAGCTTGCCCTCGCCCGAAGCGTAGGTGTCCTTGCAGGCGGAATCAAGCGTTACCTTGTACCAGCTGGTGTACGTGCGGTCGAAAAAGTTGATAGAATCCCCCGGGGCAACGCTGAAATTGCGAACAACGAACTCATCCCCGTTTTCGGGGTTGACGCTCATTTCCACCCATTCGGTGGCGGCGGTATAGATGTGGCAGTGGGGAATGGTGTAGTAAACGGGCGTTTCAATCTCCGCCTTGTATTCCATATCGAATTTCAAGGTGTCAACGTCAAAAACAAGCTTGTAAATACCTGCCTTCTTCACGTTGATTTGAATGTCATAGCCGTCTTCCTTTTCCACCTCGGCATATTCTGTGTCGGCATCATCACCCAAGGCGGCGTACCAGTCGTTATAGCCCTCGCCCATCATATAAAAATAATCTTTTTCATAAAAATAGAGGTTGTCATAAATGCGCTTGTTGCCCTCCAGTGTAAAATAGGGCATCTCCAAAAAGGCGCCGTTTACCTCCATCCACAAGGAAAGGCTCTCGGAGGTGTAGTAGGTCTTATCCTCCTCCAAGGTGAAATTTTCATCCGTCACGCTGTCGGGGGTAACCGCCTCTAAATCGGCATTGTAGTCGGGCGGGGTAAAGCCGCCAAAGCCAAAATTGCAGGCGGTAAGAGAAAGCGTGCATATAAGAACCAATAGAGCGACTAAAAGGTATAGAAAAGTCTTTTTCATAGCAGTATCCCTCCTTGCTATTCTGATACCTCATTTTACCACGAAAGCAGAAAAAAATCAAGTGCCACCTTGTAAAAATGGGGCACTTGCCGTAAAAAACAAGAAAGGATTGCGTCAAGCAATCCTTTTTCTTGTAAGCTTTTAAGCTTTGGCAGCCTTTTTCTGGGTGCGAAGGCAACGGGAGCAAACGTAGATAGTTTTGTTCGTTCCGTCAACAACAGCCTTCACTCTGCGGATGTTCGGCTTCCAAGTTCTGTTACATTTACGGTTAGAGTGAGAAACGGTATGACCGAACACAACTCCCTTTCCGCACATAGAACACTTTGCCATGCGTGACACCTCCTATTCGCATAATCCGATACAAACATTTTCATGTCGGTATATCTTTAAGTTCAACATATCGTATTATAGCACGGGTTTTCAAAAAAATCAAGTGCAATTTGCTTTTTTTTCAAAAAAAACAAAGATTTTTTTAGGATTATACGAAAACAGGGCAAAAATTCAGGAAAAAATGCTTTCTACACGCTTGGAAGCCCCCGTTGGCGAGTACACCCAACGGTCAATATGCTCCTTTTTCTCTGCCGAAGGAAAAACGGGGAGGGCAACGGGGGCGGCGGTGGCGTAGGTATCAATGATAACCAGTTTGATTTTCATCTTCTCCCGTAAAATACTCTTGATGTAAACCGCCACGGGCGCGTTCTCCACCACGTCCTCCCGTGGCTCCGCCAAGCCCGTCAGATTGGGCGTCAGCTCCACGAAAACGCCGTAAGGCTCCCGACTGCGGGCAATCCCTGTCACCGTCTGCCCCACCTGGAAAAGGGAAGCATTCTCCTCCCAAGTGCCAAGCAGCTCTCGGCGGCTGATGAAAATTCTGCCCAAATCGTCCCGTCCCTTCACCACCGCCCGAAGCTCCTCACCCGGGAAAAAGCGCAGACGCGGATGGGAAATACGGGAAACGGAGATAGAATCCACCGAAAGCAGGGACACAATACCGCAGCCAATGTCGGCAAAGGCGCCAAAGCTCTCCATATGGGTAATCTTGGCAGGAATGACGTCCCCTGGGCGTAAGGAGGAAATATACGCCTCTTGGCACTCCTTCTGGGCGCTGCGCCGTGAAAGCAGATAGTAAGGGCGTCCGTCCGCCCGTTTTTCTATTCCCGTCACGTGAAAGGCAACCGTCTTGCCCACACGGGTCAAAACGGCAATATCCTTGATTTTCTCTCCCTCCCGTATGTGTACCGTTTCCTCATAGGGGATAATTCCCTCAAGACCGCCGCCCAAGGCGATATGTAAATTCATCTGCCCATCGCAAAGCGTAACGGGCGCCTGTAAAATTTTTCTCTTTTCTATGGCGCGCTCTAATTCTCGTGGGGAGGCAATCGCCCCCTCAGAGGCGCCGTCTGTGTAGCCCTCAGGCAAATAGGTGTTCATTTTCCTCTTCCTTTCTCTCATTTCACCGTGATAGTACAGTATATGAAAGAGGTGACAAAAAGAGAATAGAAAGGGAAGGATGAAAAACAAAATCGGGCTGTCCGTATAGACAGCCCGACGCTTTTATTTCGATGAAATGGGGGAAAGGGAGATAGCCGCCTCCACGTTGACCTTGCCGTCCGAGCAAAGGGTGCGGAAGACGTCTTTACCGTCTACCTGCATATGCAAAAGCGAAAGCGTGTCCCCGTGCCTCGCCTCGTTGAGAAAATGAATCTGGAAGGCGGAAACAAATTGGTTTTCCATAGGCAACAGGTCGCAAAGCATATCCACGTACTTGGTGTTGTTCATATGCATATTCAAGTCGCAGTCCCCGTAGCTGACACGGTGCAGAACGGGCTCGTCAAATACCCCGTCCTTGGGGAAAACGATGCGCGGGGGCTGGGGCAGGGTGTACGCCTCAGGCTCAAAGAACCAAGCCGAATCGGATACGCGCTGGGGACGGCGATTTTCTAAATCCACCATTGCCCAAACGGAATGGGCCTCGGCAACCTCTTCGCCGTCAATGTGAATAAGCGCGATACGGTTGAAGGAATAGCCGCGGCTTTCGGTGGTAAAGGTGGAAACGGAAAGCCGCTCGTAGGGCAGAATAGGGCGCTTCACAGAAATGGAAAAGCGGCTGACCAAAAAGGCAAAGCCGTCCTCGCGGATTTGCTCCAGGGTTGGACCCACGTTTCTGTGCTGGGCGTTGGCGCTTTCCTGCACGTAGTGCATAAGGGCAGAGGTGCGCGCGACGCTGTTAAAATCCAGGTCGTGGGAATCCGTCATATATTCTTCAGTCCACTTCATAATGATACAAGCCTTTCTTCGTTATCCTTCGAAGAAATTGTAGCACGAGAAAGGAAAAAAAGCTTGGCGATTTTGTTACAACTCTGTAAATTAGGCAAGAGCCCTCTGCTATAAACCCCTTCCGCTCACGCCTGACTGCCGTGTCCCGTATAGACACGGGCGTTGCGCTCCTCGTCGGACACCAGCCCGAAGCTGACGGAAATAGCACCGTTCACCCGCTCCATCGCCGCAGCGTCCAAGTGTCCCATTTTCTCACGCAGACGCCGCTTGTCTAAGGTGCGGATTTGCTCTAACAGCACCACGGAGTCCTTGGCAAGCCCCACCTCATCGGCGTAAATGTCAATGTGGGTGGGCAACTTGGTTTTGCCCATACGGCTGGTAATGGCGGCGGCAATCACAGTGGGGCTATATCGGTTCCCAACGTCGTTTTGTACAATCAGAACGGGGCGAATACCCCCCTGCTCGCTTCCCACGACGGGGCTCAGGTCAGCATAATAAATATCTCCTCTTTTTATGTTCATCGGCGCGACTCCTTTTTTTTGAGAATGTTTCCTTTCCTTGTCTGTTTTCATGGTTATTCTTGCCTCATCTTTTCGTGTTTTAGTCATACAAATTATGGAAACTGTCATTTTCAGTATATGAGGCGTTTTCTTCGTTGCCCACTTGTAAAAGAAAAAGGCGCTATCCATACGAATAGCGCCCGATTATGCGGTTGCCGACGGCGATGGCGGAGCCTTTAATCTCTGTGGACTAAGGGCTCGTCGGAGGGGCGGAACAAAATCGAAATGCACCAAATACCTGCCAAGGCGACCAGCGTGTATACGATACGGCTGAACAGCGCCAGCTGTCCGCCGCCAATCCAAGCCACGATATCAAAGGCGAACAGACCAATAGAGCCCCAGTTCAATGCGCCGATAATAGTTAATGCCAGCGCAATTCTATCCAAAATCATCAAGGCGATTTTTCTCCTTTCGCAAATACGGAAATATCCGTTTGTAGGTAGTGTTCCCTTGATTTCTTTTTTTATGTTGGAATTTTAATTTTCAAAATGAAGCTCGGGTGCGTCCTTAAAGCAGCGCCGTAGGCGCAATAGCGCCTTTTTTTCGATGCGGCTGACGTAGGAACGGGAAATATGCAGCATCGCCGCCACCTCTCGCTGGGTCTTGGGGGGATGCTTGCCAAGCCCGTAACGCAAAACAATAATCTGTCTTTCCCGTTCGTCCAGAACGTCCCGCACCGCTAGTAGCGCCCGTTCGGTATGTATGCGCATATCCAGCTCCTCCAAGGCGTTGTCCTCGGTGTACACGATGTCCCCGTAGGTCAGGGGATTGCCGTCACGGTCCACGTCAATGGTTTCGTTGATGGAAACCTCGCAGGACAGCTTCTTTTGGGAGCGAAAAAACATCAGAATTTCATTCGCTATCCTCACCTAACGGCTCGTAAAAATCCTCTAAAATTTCATCGGGCTTTTTGTCGGAATTGCCGTTATTTCCGCTATTTCCGTCGGGTGGAGTGGGAAATTCATAGTCTCCATCGTTGTGGAAGAGGTA
>JAFTSW010000040.1 GCA_017467085.1 Clostridia bacterium
AGTAACTGCTATTAACAACAGACAAAAAATTCTGTTCCGTTACTTTGATTACGACAGTAATCATGAAAGAGTCTATCGCAGAGATGGACATAGATATGCAGTATTGAGTCTACATTGGATAGTTTGCTTGATGGTTCCGAAAACAAAGCTAAAAAGATAGAATTACTTCAAAAAAATGTTCTTAACGACCAGAAAGTTAAGAAACTCACAATTACACATTGGATTAAAATTTTGGATACTATCCTTATGGATATTTATCAATACATTGATACCAATAGCTCTGAAGGACAAGACATCTTAAATCTTTTCTTTATTGCCTTTAACAAATATACTGGCAAGGCTGATAAAAACCAAGCTTTTACTCCCGATCACATTACAGAATTCATGTGCAGACTGACAGAAGTGGATAGGACAAAGCGTGTCCTTGATATAACCTGTGGTAGCGGTTCATTTTTGGTTCAGGCGATGGTGAAAGCATTGGCTGATTGTAGCCGTGGAAAAACTGAAGATGAAGCAAAAGTTTTACAGGAAATCGTAAAAAAAGAGCACATTTATGGTATTGAGAATGAAGAAAAAGCTTATGGATTATCAACCACTAATATAAAGCCGTATAAAGCAGGTTGCATTACGGTTGCTCTTGGCGGTAGCCTGGGTTCTTCATACTTACAAGTTGAGGATTTTTATACTTCACAAAACGTATCCGTACTTGAATTTGAAGATGGAATATCTAATGCCACAAAGCTTTTTATAACGACTTGTATAATGAACGAAAGTAAATATAAGTATTTTCCTTTTGGTAGAGAATTAAATACGCACATTAGGACAGATTTTGGATTCACTCTCCCAATACAACGGAAAACTGATGGAACACCAATAATTGATAAGGCACTCAAATACTCACCCAAAGGATATATTCCGGATTGGCAATGGATGGATAATTATATAAAATCATTACCATACGGCGATAGAATCTAATCCGTTAGGTTCAAATCCTGTAAGCAAAACGCTGAAAATGTCTTTTTTATAGCACCTTCACAAAAGCCCCTCAAATCACCCGAATGGGTGGTTTGAGGGGCTTTTCTTTTTTGCTTTGAGGTGCTTTCACTTCTGGTGTGTGGCGTCGGCGCCTACGGCTCTTCTCGGTTAAAGCGCAACGAGGATTTGAATTCGGTGGGGGTCATACCCGTCACACGCTTGAATACACGGGAAAAATACTGGGGATTGTCAAAGCCGAGGCGGTCCGAAATCTGGGAGAAGTTGTAGCGTCCCTCCCGTATCAACCGCTTGGCTTGCTTGATTTTTTGGGAAACGGCGTAGCTTGCGATGGTGTCGCCCGTTTGCTCGCGGAAGAGCTTGCTCAGATAGCTTTTGCTATACCCAAGCGCCTTGCATAAATCGTCTACCCGAAAGGGCTCCTCGGCTTTTTCCTCCAGCAAGCGCTTGGCTGAGGCAACAAGGTGGTTTTCCATGCTTTCCTTGGAGGGGAACACACTGGGACCCTCATTTTTTACGATGTTGCGAATTAAAAAAATCAGAAGCTGCTCCAAATAGGTTTTAATCAGCTGCTCCGTGCCGATGGGCGCGGCAGGCTTTTTGGTCAGCTTTTTCAGCGAGGGGTCATTTTTGGGAATGACGTAGGCGCTTTCCGCTTCCCGGATGATAGACCAGATAAAGCCGCGGAGGGTTTTATTCAGAACGGTGTGGTATTTTTCCAGATAGACGGTTAAGGGCGAATGACACTCGAAGGAAACCACGAAAAAGTTGGGCGCTGAATGAAATGCCTTGATGGAGTGAAATTCGTTGGGGCGGTGGAATATAATCTCGCCCTGGGAAAGAATGAGGGTGTCGCTGTCGCTGCGGACCTCTACCTGTCCCTTGTCCACGTAGACCATTTCCCAAAAGTCGTGCGTCTCGCCGTCGAACACAAAGCTTTTGTCAAATTCGTAGTCGTGCAACGTCACGATTTTGGAAATGTTGATGGCGTTTTGCAGCTTCGTTTTAATATAAGTGGCTTTCATATTTATCCTTATTGCTTTTATTTTGTGTACGAAAATACACATATAGAGTATAAAAATGACTGTTCAAAACGAACAGCGTATTTTATACTAAGTATAGCATAGGCAAAAAATAAATGCAAGGAGTTTTATGATGAAAAAAGGCATTAACGTTTGGTCCTTTCCCCAAGGGACGGTAAAGGAAACTCTTATGCTTGCCAAAAGCGCAGGATTTGAGGGCGTGGAGCTGGCATTGAACGGGGAAGGCGAGCTTTCTATGACGTCGACGGAAAAGGAGCTTTTAGCCATTCGCGGAATGGCAGAGGATTTTGGCTTGGCGCTGTATAGCCTGTCCTCGGGGCTTTGCTGGGACTACCGTCTGAGCGACGATGACGCGGCTATGCGCCAAAAAGCAAAGGATATGATAAAAAAGCAGCTGGAAACGGCGAAAATTCTCGGCGCGGACACGGTGCTGGTTATCCCCGGTGTGGTCAACGTGGAGTTTTCGAGCCCCGAAAAGAAGGTGGCGTATGACGTGGTGTATGAGCGCGCGTTAGAGGGGCTTGGCGAGTTGAAGTCCTACGCCGAGGCGTTAGAGGTCAACATCGGCTTGGAAAACGTATGGAACAAATTTTTGCTTTCGCCGATGGAGATGCGAAGCTTTATTGATACCGTTGGCAGCGATTACGTGGGCAGCTATCTGGATATCGGGAACACCCTGTATTGCGGATATCCCGAGGACTGGGTGCGAATTTTAGGCAAGCGCATCAAGAAGGTGCATTTCAAGGATTACAGGATGCAGGCAGGCGGACTTCACGGCTTTGTGGATTTGCTGGCGGGGGACGTGGACTATCCCGAGGTGGTGAAGGCGCTGGGCGAAATCGGCTACGAGGATTGGGTTTCCGCGGAAATGATACCCAACTACAAGCATCACACGGATGCTATCATCTATAATACGTCCTACGCGATGGACAGAATTTTAGGGAGGAAATGATTATGTTGAAGGTCGGTTTAATCGGTTGCGGATTTATGGGCGCTATGCACGCAAATTGCTATAAGAATATGGCGGGTGTCGAGGTTGTGGCGTTTGCGGATATTCGCCGTGAGAAGGCGGAGGCGCTTGCCAAGGGCACGGACGCGGTGCTTTACGGCGACGGCAAGGAGCTGATTGAGAATGCCAAGGTGGATATCATTGATATCTGCTTGCCTACCTTTTTGCACGCGGAATACGCTATGCTGGCAATGGATAAGGTGTCATACGTATTTGTGGAAAAGCCCGTTGCGCTGACGCTGGAGCAGGGCAAGCAAATGCTGGAAAAGAGCCGTGCGACGGGCTGCCAGGTGCAGGTCGGGCAGGTAATTCGCTTCTGGGATGAATACGTAGCGCTCAGAGGCATCATAGAAAGCGGCGTGTACGGCAAGGTTTCCCACGCCAATTTCCGCAGAATCAGCCCCCGTCCCGATTGGGGCTGGGAGGACTGGCTGTTGGATTACAAGCGCTCGGGCGGCGCGGGGCAGGATTTGCACATCCACGACGTGGACTACGTGCTGTCGGTGTTCGGAGAGCCCAAGAGCTTCTATTCGGTTAAAAATATCCTGGGCGAGGTCAATTCCTACGTAAACACCCTGATGGAATACGAGGATTTCGTTGTAAGCGTGGAGGGCACCTGGGATTTGCCCGCCAGCTATCCCTTTACGGCAACCTTCCGTGTAGCCTTTGAAAAAGCGGTTGTGGAAAACGCGGGCGGCAAGCTTATGTGCTATACCGCAGAGGGAGCCAAGGAGATTGAAATCGAGAAGGCAGAGCTGGTTGGCGGCGTCGAGGGCGGCAATATTTCCGACCTGGGCGGCTATTATAACGAGCTGGTTTATTTCTGCGACAAGGCGGCAAAGGGCGAAAAAATCGAAAAAGCCACCCTTTGCGACGGCGTTTCCTCGCTGACATTCCTGCTGAAGGAGCTTGGCTAACCTCGTCAGTATGCCGCAAAAGGGGCCGTCTCACTATTTCGTGAGACACCAAAAAGGAGCTGAAAGGGACACCTACCATAAAGCAGGTTTTACCTTCCGAAAAAGAAAAAAGGAGTACGGACGATTTGTTCGTACTCCTTTTCACACGCCTTGCCCTGCAAGGTATAGTGTGTTACACTTATAAAAGCGTATTGTCGGGCGGTAAATATAAGTGAAATGTTTTGCCAAGCAAAACGTGAAATAATGTGCTAACGCACATTGTGAAATATCTCACTTTGTTCGATGTGAAATGAAATTTGCCCGTGTTCGCGAAGCGAACATTTCACATTTGCGAAGCAAATATTTCACCGCGAAGCGATTTCACTTGCCCAAATGGGCAAATTTCGTTGGGCGACCTGCTTTACAGTAGGTCGCCCAA
>JAFTSW010000041.1 GCA_017467085.1 Clostridia bacterium
GCGGCTTGCTCTTTTTTTATCAGTTTTCGGGAATACCGTATTTTTCAATCACGAAATCCATATCCTTATCGCCTCTGCCCGAGAGGTTGATAAGCACAGAGCCGTGGTCCATCGTCTTGGCAAGCTTCATACCGTAGGCAACGGCGTGAGAGCTTTCAATAGCAGGGATGATGCCCTCCATACGGGAGAGTCTGTAGAAGGCGTCGATGGTTTCCTCATCGTTGATAACGTCATACTTCACCCTGCCGATTTCCTGCCAGAAGGCGTGCTCGGGGCCGCTGGAGGGGTAGTCCAAGCCGCTTGCCACCGAGTAAACGGGGGCAGGCTCGCCGTTTTCGTCCTTCAGCATAATGCTGTTGAAGCCGTGCATAATGCCCTCGGTGCCGTATTTGAGGCTGGCGGCGTGGTCGCCAAGCTTCTCACCGCGTCCAAGAGGCTCAATGCCGTAAATGTCCACAGGGTCATTTAAGAAGCCCGAGAAAAGCCCTGCCGCGTTGGAGCCACCGCCCACACACGCCACAATGGCGCTGGGCAGATGCCCTGTCATTTCGATAAATTGCTCTCTTGCCTCAATGCCCACAACGCTCTGGAAATCTCTTACCATCATAGGGAAGGGATGAGGTCCAAGCACCGAGCCGATGCAGTAAATGCAGTCCTTGTATTCTCGGCTGTAAGCGGCGAAAGCGGCGTCAACCGCCTCCTTCAAGGTGGCAAGCCCTTCCTTGACCTCTACCACGTTGGCGCCGAGAATCTTCATGCGGGCAACGTTGGGCGCCTGCTTCTTGATGTCCACGGAGCCCATATAAATATCGCACTCCAAACCAAAATAAGCTGCCGCCGTTGCCAAAGCAACGCCGTGCTGACCTGCGCCCGTTTCGGCAATCACCTTCTTCTTGCCCATATACTTGGCAAGAAGCGCCTCGCCCATACAGTGGTTCAGCTTATGCGCGCCCGAATGGTTGAGGTCCTCTCTCTTGGCGTAAAGCTGTACCTTGCCGCCTAAGGCGTCCGAAAGACGCTCTAAATGGGTAATGGGGGTGGGTCTGCCCTGGAATTCCTTGCGGATGCGGCGAAGCTCCGCAATAAACTTTCTCGACTGGCAGATAGAGTAGTATGCCTCCGTAATCTCTGCCATAGCCGCCTTCAGCTCCTCGGAAATATAGCAGCCGCCAAATTTTCCGAAAAGGCCGTCCTTGTCGGGATAATGACTGAAATAATCGTTAAAATCAACTTGTCCTACCTTCATACTGGTTTCCTTTCTTGCCTTTTGGCAAATAAAATGTTTCGGCGTAGAAAAGATTTGCATAAAAAATCCCAAGCGCCGTTGGCGCTTGGGACGAATCAATCGTGGTACCACCCAAGTTACTTCTTTTCTGCGCGCACAAAAATGCGTTCCGTCTTGTTAACGGGTTCGGCTCCCGTCGGTTGCTACTTGCCAAAAGGCTTTCGTCCGCCCTCACGAGTCCATTCCGCGTTTCTATCTTACCGCCTTCACAGCCCTCGGCGGCTCTCTGAAAGAATCAAAAAGCGTACTATTCTCGCTCATCGGTTTAGTTCATATTAGCACACTTTACGGGGTTTGTCAAGAGATTTTTTGAAAAAAAGAAAAAAAGGAAAAACGGTTTTGCCGTTTTTCCTTTTTTGGGGGGACATTATTCGTCCATAACGCCAACCATATACATAGATATAAAGCCGGGCATCAGGTTAAAGCCGATAGAGGAGAGGATTTTCAAGAATACACCCATCTCCGTATGTATCACGAAAATACCGCCCACAATGGCAATCAATAAGCCTAAAAGCCAGCAGAACGCAGGACCGCTCATAGCGTCGGACTTTTCCTTTTTGCTCAAGGGTCGCCCCAGGGTGCGGAATAAGAGCAGGGAAATGCCCGTTGTCAAGGCGCTTGGGAAAATCATCAGAACGAACTGCAAAAGCTCGCTTTCCACCAGCCGCGTGATAATATCAACGGCAAGAATGCCCGTGTAGGCGTAGGAAAGCTGGATGAGGGAGGTAAGCCAGGTCAGCGCCTTTTGCCTTCCGCTGGGAGGCGCTGTGCTTTCCTCGGTGGCCTCGGCGGCTTCGCCGCCCCGTGAAACGGTAAAGGCGGCATCGGCAGGAGAAATCGTTCTGTCGGTGGGCTTTTCGCCAATAAGCTCTCGGTTAAGAGCGTTGACGGTGCGGTTAAATGCCGCCGCCTGGGATTCCTCTGCCGTGGCTTGACAGCTTTTCAGCATTTCCGCGCGGCAAACTGCCTCCTCAAACGCCTCTTGGGTGTTGAATTTGTTGCGAAACAGGCATTGGTTCAGTCCCAGCTGCATCCGCAAGCCGTCCGAAAGCTCTACCTCGGAAAGATAGACGTTCAGCATCGGCACGTTCAAATCCTGGGCAAAGGTCAGCTCCCGTCTGCAGTTCAGCGAGGCGACGAAATGGGGAGAAATAAAGGCGAGAACGCAAGCGCTGCGGCGCAAATGAGAGGCAATATATTCGGGCCATTCGGTGCCTGCCTCCACGCCCGCGTCAAACCAAACGCGGAAGCCCTTTTTCTCCAAGGCATCTATCACGGATAAAACCGTGTCCGTGTCCTTATGAGAGTAGCTGATAAAAATATAAGGCTGATTTCCTTCGTAGGGGGTCATCGTTTTTTTCCTTTCGGTCTTATTCCTCGTCTTTTTCCCCGAACTCAGCCAAAACCAAATCCTTGTTGTATTCCAAGGTGTGGCGAATGTGCCATTCAGAGGTGAAAAGCAAATAGTTCTGTCCGCGGAAATCCTGCACCCACTTCACGTCATATAAATGCAGGGTCTTGGGGTCGGTATCTCCCACGATGCGGCGAATGAGGGTGTAGGGCTGGGGATATGCGCGGTAGGTCACGTTGTATTCCGATTTCATACGGGATTCCAGCACCTCAAGCTGCAAAACGCCCACCACGCCCACGTACACACGCTCCATACCCGATTCGGGCTCGATAAATATCTGTATCGCACCCTCCTGGGCAATCTGGTTCATAC
>JAFTSW010000042.1 GCA_017467085.1 Clostridia bacterium
CTTCACCGGATATGTTTTGTACCATCAAGTATGTTTGCTCGCCTAATTGCTGGAATACACGCCATTTTTGATCATATGGAACTTTATCTGCGTCATATGCTCCAAAAAAGTCCGTTATGATAGGATAGCATTTTGAATGCACTTGGCGGCATAGGTGGCAAAGCGTGCCCCGTTTTCGGGGTCAAAGGTGTCCACCGCCTTGATAAGCCCCAAGGAGCCTATGGAAACCAAATCGTCCTGCATAGGATAGGAGGCGTAGTATTTTTTCACCATATGGGCAACCAAGCGCAGGTTATGCTCAATCAGACGGCTGCGCGCCGCCGCATCTCCCTGCTTTTTTTGAAAAAAGAGGGTGCGCTCCTCGGCGGCAGAGAGAGGAGGAGGGAAGGACTGCCCGTTTTCAATGCCTAAAATGATGCAGGAAAAATGGGAAAATATAGCCGCAAGCAGATGCCAAAACATAAAATGCTCCTTTCGGGCGGCAAAAAAGAAAAGCCGCCTTACATACCATATGCAAGGGCGGCTTGTTTCTATTCGGTTAAAATTCAAGGGGCTATGTAGTAGCCCACCTCATCCTTCTGCACCAGACGGCGGGTGCGTCCGCCGTATCGCTTGGCGCAGGCGTTCAGCCTGGATATACGGGATACAATGGAGGAGGGCGAAAGTGCCTCGCCCGGAAAGGAGGCAAGACGGGCAATGTCCTCGGCAGATAAGTGGCGTGGCGCCACCTCTGCCAGCAGGCGCAAAATCGAAGCCTCGGCAAGCGAAAAGGGGATTTTTCGCCCGTAAAGGGCGATGCGCCGCTCCTGTGGGCAAAGATAAACGCCCTTTTCCAAGAGGCTTCCGTCCTCCCGCTTTCCATAGGAGTAAAGCGCGGCAAAAAGGGTCTTGTACGCCACTCTTTTGGGATATACCAAAACGGTGCCTACTCGGCGGCAGGGCTTGACGGGTGCCTCTCGCTCTATCGCGATGACCGCCATAGAAGGGTATAGCGCTTTTAAGTCGGCAAGAGAGGCGCGAAGGGGCGCATCTGACGGACAAAAGAGGAGCAAAAGAATATCGGGACGGCAAAGAGCGGCAGCGTCCTGTAAATGGGAAAGGGGTGCGTAATGGGCAAAAAGATGGTTGGCAAACAAATGTCGTTGCAGTCCCTTCAGCGCCTCATTAGACGGGCTGACAGCCAGTATCATAAAGCCTCCTCCTTTCCTTCGTCATTCTCCATAACGCTTCTATTGTACAGGGAAAACGCAAAAAATGCAAGATGTTTTGCGTATATGATTGACTTTTTTGCGTAAAAATCGTATAATAGAATAAAAAAGAAAGAAAATCGCCGTATCCAAGGCAGAAAAAAACCTTGAGCGGCAGAGCGGAGGGGTTTATGACGGAAGAAAAGCGGGGCTGTGCCCTTGTCAACGGCGGCTCCCGTGGCATCGGACGTGCCATTGTGCGTGCCCTGCGTCGGGCAGGCTACGAGGTCGCCTTTACCTATCATGCCTCCCACGAGGAAGCGGCGCTTCTCGCCAAGGAAACGGGGGCGCTTGCTATCTGTGCCGACTCTGCCAGCGAGGCGGATATTGCCCGCGCGGTGAAAACGGCAGAGGAGGCATACGGATTTGTGGCTATCCTTGTCAATAACGCCGCCGCCTCCTTAACCAAGCTCTTCGATACCGTCACCCCTGCCGAGTGGCGTGCCTTGTCTGCCGTTAACCTGGATAGCGCCCTCTTTTATGCCGGCGCCGTTCTGCCCGGTATGATTCGCCGTAAAAACGGGAAAATTATCAATATCACCTCTATGTGGGGAGAGGTCGGTGCCTCTATGGAGGTGCATTACGCCACCACCAAGGCGGCGCTTATCGGCTTTACCAAGGCGCTTGCCAAGGAGGTCGGCCCCTCGGGCATCACGGTGAACGCCGTTTCCCCCGGGGTGATTGATACCGATATGAATAACCGCCTTTCCGCTGAGGATAAGGCGGCGCTTGCCGAGGAAACGCCCTTGGGGCGCTTGGGCTTGGCCGATGAGGTGGCGTCCGCCGTCCTGTTTTTGGTCAGCGAGGGAGCAGGCTTTATCACAGGGCAGATTCTCGGCGTCAACGGCGGCTTTATCACCTGAAAAAAGGGAATAGAGGCGCAAAGCGGCGGCTTTTCCTTGCCGCCCGAAAAAATTTCTGAAAACACTTGCAAAAAACTGAAATATCTGTTACAATAATAAAGTACAATAGTAAAGGCAAAAATGCCTCTTCCATCAATGGAAAAGGTCATACTAAGCGGGGCAGTAGCGGAGCCTTGTACCCGAAATCCGCTATAGCGGGGCCGAATTCCCCTTAGGAGGCGTATGCTTGTGTGGTCTGCGCCGCATTCCTCTGTGTTGAAGAATGGGTCTTGTGCAATGGGAAACCGTGAACCATGTCAGGTAGGGAACTAAGCAGCATTAAGCGGAGCTTTCCATGTGCCACAGGGGTGCCTGTTTGGAGCAGAGTGTGCGGTTAACGCGTGTAAGCCTGCGTCGAATTTGGGGTGTATGATCTTTTCCTTTGATGGAAGTTTGTTTTATAGACTGCTTGTAGATAGGAGGTGGCGACAGTGCATAAGGCGTTGTACCGTAAATGGCGACCCTTGGATTTTGATACCGTGGTGGGTCAGCGGCATATAACCGACGTTTTGAAGTACCAGGTGGCAAGTGGGCGCATTTCGCACGCCTATCTTTTCTGCGGCTCTCGCGGAACGGGTAAAACCTCCTGCGCCAAAATCCTTGCCAAGGCGGTCAACTGTGAAAATCCCGTGAACGGCAATCCCTGCCAGAAGTGCGCCGCCTGCCTCTCCATTTCCGAGGGCAGAGCCACCGACGTAACGGAAATGGACGCCGCCAGCAACAACGGCGTTGAAAACGTCCGTGATATCCGTGAGGAGGTGCTGTTTGCTCCTGCCTCGCTCCGTTACCGTGTCTATATTATAGACGAGGTGCATATGCTTTCTGCCTCCGCCTTTAACGCCCTGTTAAAGACCCTGGAGGAGCCTCCCGCGCACGTTATTTTCATTCTGGCAACCACTGAAATGCAAAAGCTCCCTGCCACCATTATCTCCCGTTGTCAGCGGTACGATTTCCGCCGCATCGCAACGGCGGAGCTGTCAGGGCGCCTGGGCGAAATCGCCAAGGCAGAGGGCATCTCCTTGGAGGAGGATGCCGCCCTCGTTATTTCCCGTCTTGCCCAGGGCGGTATGCGTGACGCTATCAGCCTTTTCGAGCTTTGCGCGGGAAGCGGCGAGGCGGTCACCGTTTCCACCGTCAGCGATATGCTGGGGGCAGGTAAGCGGGAGGATACCTATGCCGTTATCCGTGCCATAGCAGGGCAGGACTATGAAACCCTCTACGCCACCGTGGCAGAGGTGGTGACGAAGTCCAAGGATTTAACCGTCTTTTTCTCTGAGTTAATAGAGGCGTACCGTGATATGCTGGTGGTGAAAACCGCCAAGGACGCCGCCGCTTACTTAGACTTGACGGACGCCGAGGAGGCGGCTCTACGCGAGCTTGCCGCCCTCTTCACCTTAGAGGCGTTGACCTACCAGAGCAAGCTCTTGGAGGAAGCGCTGCTCACTATGCAAAAGGGAAGTGCCGCCAAGCGAAGCTGTGCGGAGCTTGCCTTAACAAGGCTGTGTGACCCGCGGCTTTCCTTGGATTCAGCGGCGCTTTTAGCCCGTGTGGGAAAATTGGAGGAGGAAATTGCCAGGCTGAAGCTCGGCGTTCCTGCCGCGCCTCCGTCCGAAGCGCCAAGGCCCCAAAAGCCCGTCCCTCCCTCGCCCAAGGTAGAGGAAAAGCCGAAGGCGGCGCCCAAAGCCGAAGAACAGGCGCCACCCCCGCCAGCCGAAAAGCCCAAGCCCCAAGAGAATAAAGGCGAGGCGCTTCGCCCCTTGCCCTGCTGGCGCGAGGTGGTGGAAACCCTTTCGCTGCAAAAGCGCTCCTTGGCAGGCTTCCTTTCCAAGGTAAAAATGCTGTATAGCGAAAAGGATGGCTTCGTTATGCAGGTTGTAGACGATTTTGTCAAAAATATATTAACCCAGGAGAGTACCTTGATGAGCATCAAGGCGGCCATTTCCGAGAAAATGGGGCGCAGTATTCTCCACGACCCCTTTACCGTCACCGTCCTTCCTCACGGAGCAGGCGCGCGCCTGGCTGAGGAATGGCAGAGCGTAGAGGACGAAGATTAAAGAAAAGAGAGGCATCTGACTATGAAGGTAAGAATTCCCAATCAGGGCGGCGCCGCAGGAATGGCGGGTATGCTTCGCCAGGCGCAAAAGCTGCAGGAGGATATGGCAGCCGCGCAAGCAGAGCTTGAAACCAGAGAGTACGAGGTTTCCGCGGGCGGTGGCGTTGTCACCGTGAAAATCAACGGCAAAAGAGAAATTCTGGGTCTGGAAATCGACCCCGACGTGGTAGACCCAGACGATGTGGAAACCCTGTCCGACATCGTGATGGCGGCGGTCAACGAGGCTATCCGTAAGGTGGATACCACCGCCGAGGCGGAAATGGCGAAGTTTTCCAGCCAGATGGGGCAGCTGAACCTGCCGGGGATGTTCTGATTATGGCAGAATACGTCTTGCCCTTAAGTCGGCTGATTGAGTCCTTCCGCAAGCTTCCCGGTATCGGAGGCAAAACCGCGGCGCGCTTGGCGTTTGCCGTGTTGAATATGAGCGAGGAGGACGCCGCGCAGTTTGCTGAGGCAATATTAGAATCCAAAACCAATATACATACCTGCCCCGTTTGCTGTAACCTGTCCTTGGACGGGCTTTGCCCCATCTGTGCCGATGTGGAACGGGACGGGAGTATGATTTGCGTGGTAGAAACCCCCAAGGACGTGTTGGCGTTTGAGCGTGTGCGTGAGTATCGCGGGGTGTATCACGTGCTGGGAGGCGTTCTGTCCCCCATCAACGGCATCTCCCCCGAGCAGCTGCATATCAAGGAGCTGTTCTCCCGCTTGGAGGACGATACCGTCAAGGAAATCCTCATCGCCACCAATCCCACCGTGGAGGGAGAGGCAACTGCCTCGTATCTTGCCCGTATACTCAAGCCCTTTGGCGTGAAGCTCTCGCGCTTGGCATACGGCTTGCCCGTGGGAAGTGACTTGGAGTATACCGATGAGGTTACCCTGCACCGTGCCATCGAGGGCAGACGCCCTATGAACTGAAAAGCCTCGCCGCCAAGCGGCGAGAATAAAAAACCGACTTTGCCTTGAAGGAAAAGTCGGTTTTTTTATACACAAAAAGCGCCAAGCACCGAAAATTCTCTGAAAAATTCGCCTGCAAAATATAAAAACTCTCATTTTTCTTGCCTTTTTGGGCAAAATAAGGGCTTGTATGCAATTTCATAAGAAAAAAGCCACCGTAGCCACCCCACGAAAAAAGCACGGATTTTGCCGTAAAAAGGGTAGAAAAACGCCCCTTTTCGGGACGGAAAAATAAAAATAAGCCCGTATTTGCAATCGACAAAAATCTCGTTTTTCCGATACACTGATAGTAGTAAAGGAAAAGGAGAGTGGCTATGAAAACCGTTTTGTGCTTAACCAAGAAAATCAACGAGGCGAAAATGGTGTATCTATTGAAGGAAAGTAATGCGGAGGAGGAGCCTCTCTGCGGGGAGCTTTTCGAGGATGGCGCCGCAGGAAAAAAGCTGTATCGGGTTTTGGTGCGGATTGAGCGGGAGGGTGAAAAGCGAGAGGCATCTATTCCTGCCTTGACGGATAAACGGGATTTTGCCATTGCCTTTTTGAAATTTTTGTATCGAAACTCGGTGTCGCCTCTTTCCTTATATGATATCTATACCGATTGTCTGACGCCGTAAAGCTATCAAGGCAAAGCTAAAAAAGACCAATTTTCCAAAACAGAAAAAGGAAACGAAGAAATGCGTCAAGAGGTTATAAAAAAAGGGACTCTTGCACAAATTAGTATCAGTTTGCAAATACGTTGCAAAGGCGAAATTTAAGAAAGATTGGTCGGTAATATGGGCAAAAAAATATATAAGGGAGCAGTGGCGCGCAGCTTATGCGCGGCGCTTGGCTTGGTGCTTTCGTCACTGCTTCTTTTTGGTGTAGCAGGGGCGCTTCTTCCCTCGGAAATTGTGCTTTCCGAGAAGGAGGAGCTTCCCGCATATCCTTGTGTGGCACTGTCCGACAGGGAATGGGTCGGGGAAAGCGACGGGCTTTCTCTCTCCACCGTGTCGGCAAAGCTGTTCGGTATCATTCAGTTAAAGAAAATAGAGGTCAAGGAAAAGATACCCCTTTCTCTTATCGTAGGGGGCGAAACCTTTGGGGTAAAAATTCTGACGGACGGTGTAGTCATCACGGGCTTTTCCTCCTTTCAGTCGGGGGGAGAAAGTGTCTGTCCTGCCCAAGCGGCAGGTATGAAGGAAAAGGACGTCCTTCTTTCCATTAACGGTGTCGGCGTCCATTCCGCCGCCCAGGTGGCGGCGCTGTTAGAGGCGTCTGGGGAAAAGGCAACCCTCCTTTGCCGCCGCGGAAGCGAGAAAAAGGAGTTTACTCTGACGCTTGCCAAATGCGACGGTGACGGCGCCTATAAGGCAGGGCTTTTGGTGCGTGACACCTCCTCGGGCATCGGAACGGTCACCTTCATTGACCCCGAAACGGGCTTTTTCGGCGCCTTGGGGCACGGCATCTGCGATAGCGCAACAGGGGAGTTAGTCCCCCTTTCCCGTGGCGTGGTCACAGACGTAAAAATTCATAGCATCCAGAAGGGCGCCGCAGGCGCCCCGGGCGAGCTGCGTGGATATCTCTACGGTGAAAAGAAGGGAAGCGTTCTGCGGAACACCAATACGGGTGTCTACGGCGTTTTAACTTCCTACGCCCACAAGACCCCCACCCCCGTCGCCACAGCCGACGAGGTCAAGGAGGGCAAGGCATATATCTGCTGTGCCCCCGATGGCAAGGAGGTCAGACAGTATGAAATTGAAATCAAAAATATCAACCGCCAAAGCGAAACCAAGTCCTTCACCGTCTGCGTGACGGACGAAGCGCTCCTTTCCCAAACGGGCGGCATCGTCCAAGGACTCTCGGGCAGTCCCATTATTCAAGACGGAAAACTCGTCGGCGCAGTCACCCACGTCTTGGTATCCAACCCCACGGAGGGGTACGGCATTTTCATTGAAAATATGCTCCACACCGCCGAGGCCCAGCTGCAAAAGGCTTCGTAACCCTCGGTATCTCGCCCTTGAATAAAAGAGTCCCCCTGTAAGCAAAAAGAGAGAGCTTCACGGAAAAATCCTCCGTGTCGCTCTCTTTTTTCAGCTTTAAGAAACGGTCAGCACGACCTTGCCAATGTTCTTGCCTTGGTAAAGAATATCCTGGGCTTCCTCCGCGCGCTCAATGGGAAGCACGGCGAAAACGGTGGGCTTTACAAGCCCCGCTTCAATTTTCGGGTACACGTCACGGACAATACCTGCCAGGATTTTTGCCTTCATTTCGGGTGTGCGGGAGCGCAGAGTGCTGCCAATAACGCGCACGTTCCGCACATAAATATTTTTTAAGTCAATCTCGGTCATTCTGCCTGCCAAGGCGGCAATCATAATCCAACGGGCGCCGTGAGAAAGATAATGCAGGCACTTTCCCATTATCTCGCCGCCCAAGCAGTCAATGGCAACGTCAACGGGGTGACCGTTCTCAAGCTCCTCTCGCAAGGCGGCGGCAATGTCCTCCTTGGCGGTCACCACCACACGGTCTGCGCCCAAATGGGCAATGCCCTTCGCCTTGTCCTCAGTCAGCACCGTGGTAATCACACGGACGCCAAACGCCTTTGCCATCGGGATAATGACGCTGGCAAGACCCGAAGCGCCCGCATTCATCAAAAGCGTGTCGCCTTCCTTGATGCCCCCCTCTATAAACAAATTGAGATAGGCGGTGGCAAATGCCTCGGGAATGGCCGCCGCCTCAACCATGGAGCAGCCCTTGGGAACGGGCATCAGCATATCGTATTTCACGCTGACGTATTCGGCGTAGCCGCCGCCTCCCAAGAGGGCGCAGACCTTGTCACCAATCTGCCAGCTTGATTCTGCCGCAGCAGCCTCGCCCAGCGCCACAATCTCACCCGCAACCTCAAGGCCCATCCATTCGGGGCACCCGGGAGGCGGCGGATAATCTCCCTCCCGTTGCATCAGGTCGGCGCGGTTTAAGGCCGCCGCTTCAATTTTTATCAAAGCCTCGTCGCTTTTCATCATCGGGTCTGGAACCGTATCCCAACGTAGGCTTTTATCTTTGTTTACAAGAATTGCTTTCATTTTATACCTTTCCTTTCGTTACAGTACCGCACAGTCCGGCAAATAATCAAAATTGTCTCTGACCGCCTTGGCGGCTCTGATGGTGGGCTGCGTAGGAACAGAGGTTGCCGAATGCTCGTGAACAGCCAAGTACATCACGCAGCCAAGCTGGGCGCCTATCATACGGTGCATCTTGGAATGGGTGCCGCCCGACAAAAACAGGAAGGGAACCGAAAGCTCCTTTTTCAAAAGCGCCGTGGTAGAGAGATTGGCAAGCTCCTCCTCCTCAGAGTTGGCGGCGGTGACGATTTTCACAATGTCCGCCCCCCGTCTTTGCTGTTCAAGCGCAATTTCCAATACCTTTTCAGCAGGGGTGAAGCGGGTTACGTGAGAGGACATCAGCGCCTCCTTGCCCATAGCGTGCATGCGCTCTATCAGCGCCATTTGCTTCTCGATAGCGTCGGGCTTCATAGAAAGCTCGTATCCGATACCCATACCGCAGTCATAGTCAAAGGCGCTTCCCGGCACGTCGCCAAGTGTCGCGCCGCAGGAAAGCGCAAGCAAAAGATTTTCCGCCAGCGCCTCATCGGTCAGCGCGGCGTTCTGAGTGCTTCTGTAATTCGTCACGTAAATCGGGTGCCCTGCCGCCGCCGCAAAAATCCTCTTGTAGCCCTCCTCGGTCCGCTCTGAGGGCGGCAAGCATTCTAATTGAATGCCAAGCGCATCGGCGCCGTCTGCCAGGGCGTTTTTGATGGCAAAGCGCACCTCGTCTGCCGTGCTTTTCAAAATCATGCCCGTAATAAGTGGGCGGTTCTGATGTAAAAAGGTGGGCTTTCTCATGGCTGCACCAGCCTTGTCATAGCGTTCCTGCCGCCGTCAATCATAATGTTTTCTCCGTTGATAAACTGTCCCTTTTCGGAGGCAATAAACAAAATCAAATCAATAATTTCCTGTGGCTCGGCGGCTCTGCCCAGGGGCGTTTTCATGTTCGCCATAGAAGCTCTCGTCAGAACGGGACCGGGAGAAACGCAAACGCACCGTATGCCGTACATAGCGCCGTATTGGGCAAGCGATTTCGTCAGCCCGTACATCAGCGCCGCCTTGGAGGTGGGATAATCCACGCCGTATCTGTCCCCCTCGGCGCCCGAAATAGAGCCGATGTTGATAATGAGTCCGCTTTTTTGTAAGCGCATCTGCTTCAACGCCGCATGGGCAAAATAGAAGGGACCCTTCAGGTTCACGTCAATACCCCAATCGTATACCTCTATCGGAACGTCGGGAAATTCGGGGTAGGTATTAAAATCCACCTTGCACATTCTGACCGCCGTGCCGCCCGCAAAATTGGCAACGATATCAATGCTGCCAAAGGCCTCTACCGCCGTGTCCCGTGCCGCGCAAACCTGCCCGTAATCACGCACGTCGCAGGGAACGCCAATTGCTCGGCCCTTGCCCTTTGCGTTAATGGCGGCAACCTTCTCGGCAAGCACCGCCTCATTGACGTCGCACATAACCACGTTGCCGCCAAGGTCGGCAAAATTCTCGGAGAAGAGAAGCCCCATCCCCGATGCCGCCCCCGTGGCTATCGCCGTTTTATTGGTAAAATCCATCTTAGATTCTCCTTTGCCGTTTTTTTCATTATACACCCTCTTTTTGTATCTTTCAATGACAAAAACGGTATAGTATTGATGTTTTCGATACAAATTCGATTTGATATTGACAGTTTGTTGACAAAAATGATATAATACTGTCTGTAAGGACAGAAGGGAGGCGCCATATGGATTTACAAAGCATCGTCATCACCGAAATTGTCAGCGCCGTAACCGTCCATTCGCCCAAAAGGCGGCGGGACGAAATGAAAAACAGACCAAGCTACGGACTTTCTCTCTGTATGGACGGAGGACGCATCGTCTATACCCATAAGGGAGAGGAATACGTAGAGGACAGGGCGCACGCCGTCCTTCTCCCTATGGGAGAAACCTATTCCTTACGAGGCGAGGCAGAAGGGGACTTTCCCGTCATCAATTTCAAAGTCCTCTATCCCGTAACGGACAGAATCATTCTTCTCCCCGTAAACAATGGGGAGGTGTTGGTTAAATGCTTCGAGGCGCTGCAACGGGCGCTTTCTTCCGAGGGCAACCGAGCCAAGGCGCTTTCTCTCCTCTATGAAATGCTCAGCGAGCTTTCCGCGCAAAAAACGCCCGCCGTCCTTGCGCCTGCCTTGCGCTATATATACGAGAGCTATGCCTCCCCCGATATTGATAACGCCCGCTTGGCGGCTCGCTGCAATATCAGCGAGGTGTATTTCAGACGGCTCTTTCACGCCGCCCTCGGCGTGTCCCCTAAGCAGTACATCCTTTCGCTCCGTTTGCAAAAGGCAAAGCGCCTCCTGTCGGAGGGGCGCTTCAAGATTAGTGCCGTTGCGCGGGAGTGCGGCTACGAGAGCAGCGCCCATTTTTGCCGCGCCTTCAAGGCAGAGCTGGGGGAAACTCCGAGCGCCTACCGCCAAAAGCACCAGATTTATAATATATAAAAGGAGCTGTCGCGCTATCCGACAGATAAAAAAGGAGCCGTTTCGGCTCCTTTTTCTCTCTTGCCTACGCTCAAGGCGTCCTACCCTTCGTCCGTCGGCGGTAGGCAAGGGGGGAAAGCCCC
>JAFTSW010000043.1 GCA_017467085.1 Clostridia bacterium
CCTGCCCATCTTCGCCGCCCTATAAACCTTATAGAAAAGGGGCTGTCTCACTATTTCGTGAGACACTAAAAAGCAGCCGAAACGGCGACCTGCGATAAAGCAGGTGCGCCGTTTCGGCTGCTTTTTTTGCCCCTGTTCGTTTCACTTTTGACGAAAAGCAAAACGAACGCGCAAATTTTCTTCGAAAATTTCCTCATTTTGCGCCTTTCTTGACGCAAAATGAGACAGCCCGTTTTCTATGCAAATGAAAAGCCTTTTGGCTTTTTAATCCAATTCCTTCTTGCCCGTATACAGCTCGTAGTAGCGTCCCTTCAGGGCAAGGAGCTGCTCGTGGGTGCCCCGTTCAATAATTTTTCCTGCCTCTAATACCATAATGGCGTTTGCGTTGCGTACGGTAGAAAGGCGGTGGGCAATCACGAAGGTGGTGCGGTTTTCCATCAGGGAATCCATACCTCGCTCAATGTGCCTCTCGGTACGGGTATCCACCGAGCTTGTCGCCTCGTCCAGCACCAGAATCGGCGCCTTGGAAACGGCGGCACGGGCAATATTCAAGAGCTGGCGCTGTCCCTGGGACAGATTGGTGCCGTCCCCCTCTAAGCGGGTTTGGTAGCCGTTGGGCAGTCGCATAATAAAGCTATGGGCAGACGCCGTCTTGGCGGCGGCAATCACCTCCTCGTCCGTGGCATCGGGGCGTCCGTAGCGGATGTTCTCCATCACCGTGTCCGAGAAAAGGTGAGTATCCTGCAAAACCATTGCAATCTGCTCCCGAAGCTCGCTTCGCTTGTAATCCTTCACGTCCCGTCCGTCAACGGTGATTTTACCCTCCTCGATGTCATAAAAACGGGTAAGCAGATTGGTTACCGTGGTTTTTCCCGCGCCCGTAGAGCCAACGAAGGCTATCTTTTGCCCTGCGTGGGCGTATAGCGAAAGCTCGCGCAGCACAATTTTGTCGGGGCGGTAGCCGAAGGTCACGTTTTCAAACACCACCTCGCCCTTGATGCCTGCGGCAGAAACAGCGTTTTCGCCGTCGGGTGCCTCAGGCTCCTCGTCCATCACCGTGAATACACGCTCTGCCCCTGCCAAGGCGGCAAAAACGGTTGCCATCTGTGCCGAAATCATATTGATGGGCATAGAGAACTGCCGCGAGTAGCCTGCGAATACGGTCAAGGCGCCAATGCTGAAGCCCGTGGTGCAAACCAAAACACCCCCAACACCCACCGTCACCGCATAGGAAACCTGGGAGATATTGCCCATAATGGGACCCATCACGCCGCCCCAGAACTGGGCGTTTATCTGCTTTTCCCGCATATCGTCGTTGAGCAGCTTGAATTCCTCCACGCAGGTTGCCTCGTGGTTGAACACCTTAATAATCTTCTGCCCCGTAATGGTTTCTTCCATATAGCCGTTCACCGCCCCCAGCGCCGCCTGCTGCTTGCCGTAGTAGGAGGAGGAGCGCTTGCCGATAAGGGCGCCGCCCTTGGCAAAGATGGGAATGAACACGATGGTGATAAGGGTTAAAATCCAGTTGGTTGTCACCATAAATACGAAGGTGCCCGCCAGCGTCACCGTGCCCGAAATCAAAGAGGTCAAGGAGTTATTCAGCATCACCTCGATGTTGTCAATATCGTTGGTGAAGCGGCTCATCAGCTCGCCCGTGGGGTTGGAGTCGAAATAACGGACGGGAAGCCTTTGGAGCTTGCCAAACAAATCGTTGCGGATTTGCTTCACCGCTCCCTGGGAAACGGAAAGCATTATGCGGCTTTGCAGGTAGGTGCAAACGATACCAACTAGGTAAATAGAGCCGAGAATGATAAGCGCCGCCAGAATATAGGCAAAAATCTCTATTGGCGCCTTCTCGCCCAAAAGCCCCGTTATTATCCCTGTAAAACGGGTAATGACCCTGTCAGCGAAGGCTTCAATGGCGCTGGGGGTCTGCACGAGGTTTGGCGCCGCAAACGCCGTCAGCTTGTTGACAATGGGCGCCAGCATATAGGAGCCCAAAAGGGAAGCGACGGTGGAAGCCAGCATACAAATCAGAACGAAAACCAAGCGGAGCTTGTATTTTGCTACGTACCCCCAAATTCTCTTGACGGTAGCCTTGGTATTCTTGGGCTTCCCGTGGGCACGGGGACCGTGAGGACCGCGGGGACCGCCGGGGCCGCGTCTGCCGTCCTTGACAGCGCGGCTATATTGCTTTTGTAGCTTTTCTAAGGAACGAACCATATATCTTTATCCTTTCTCCCGTATTCGCCTCAGGCGTCCTTCTTGTCGGCTTGGGACTCGTAAATCTCCTGGTATTCCAGATTGGACGCCAGGAGCGTTTCGTGATTGCCAATGCCCGTGATTTTGCCGCCGTTCATCACCACGATGATGTCCGCATCCTTCACCGAGCCGATGCGCTGGGCAATAATCAGCTTGGTGGAGCCGCCTAATTCCTCGCGGAATACCCGACGAATCTGCGCCTCCGTTGCGGTATCCACCGCCGAGGTGGAGTCGTCTAAAATGATAATCTTGGGCTTCTTCAACAGAGTTCTGGCAATGCAAAGCCTCTGCTTCTGCCCACCCGATACGTTGGTACCACCCTGGTCAAGAAGCGTATCGTACCCATCGGGAAAGTTGCGGATAAATTTATCCGCCTGCGCCTGTTCGGCAACCCGTGCCAGCTCCTCGTCCGAGGCGTCCTCGTCACCCCAGCGGAGGTTTTCCGCAATGCTGCCCGAAAAAAGGGTGTTCTTTTGTAGCACAACGCCAATACCGTTGCGCAGGTTTTCCAAGGAATAATCCTTCACGTTGACGCCGTCCACCAAAATCTCTCCCTCGTCCGCATCGTAGAGCCTGGGAATGAGCGAAATCAGAGAGGTCTTGCCGCAGCCCGTGGAGCCGATAATACCAACCGTTGCCCCTGCGGGAATTTTCAAATTGATGTTGTCTAATACCTGCTCGGGATTCTCCTTGTAATAGCGGAAGGAAACGCCGCGAAACTCAATCTCGCCCCGCTCCACCTTGGCGTCCCTCTGCGCGGCGTCCCTGTCGGATAGGGTAGATTCGGTGTCAAGCACCTCGCAAATACGGCTGGCGGACGCCATAGCGCGGGAGGAGGTCATCAGGAGCATAGTAATCATCATCAAGGAGGAGAGAATCTGGGTCACGCAGTTGACGAAGAAGGTCAGGTCCCCAATGGGCATTCCGTCAATTACCACCGTGCGTCCCCCAAACCAAAGCACCGCAATGGTGGTGGCGTACATAAAGAAGGTGTTGACAGGCTGCATAAAAATCATCACGCGCATCGCCTTCATGCTGGTGTCCTTCAGGTCGCTGTTGGCGCGGTTGAATTTCTCCGTTTCAAAATCCTCGCGCACGAAGGATTTGACCACGCGCACGTTGGTGATGTTCTCCTGCACCGTGTTGTTCAGCCCGTCAATCTTCTTTTGCACACGGGCAAAACGGGAAAAGCCCAGGCGAATGATAAAGAAAATGGCAAGCAGCATACAGGGGACTGTCACCGCCAGCACCACCGCTAAGGAGGGGCGGGTGAAAATCGCCATAATCAAGGCGCAAATCATAATACCGGGGGAGCGAAGCGCCATACGCAGCAGCATATTCACAAAGTTTTGCAGCTGGGTCACGTCATTGGTAAGCCTGGTCACCAGAGAGCCCGTCGAAATCTTGTCAATGTCCGTAAAAGAGAAGGATTGCACCTTGGTGTAAAGGTCCTGGCGCAAATCGGCGGCAAAGTTCACCGACGCCTTGGCGCCAAAATAAGCGCCGCCAACGCCGCCCGCCATCATCAAAAGGGCGGTTATCACCATAATGCCCATAATCAAAAGCGCCAAGGCAGGCGTCAGCGTCGAGGGGTCGGCACTGCCCTTGTTGATAATAACCGACAAGAGCTTGGGCATCGCAATCTCGCCCAGCACCTCTACAATCATACAAATAGGACCTATGATGAAATAGGATAAATAGGGGCGTATGTATTTCATCCAACGCTTCATATAGTGCTTTTCTCCTTTTCAATGGCGTTTTTCAAATTGGCTTCTATCTTTTCTAAAATGGAATAGAGGGCATCAAATTCCTCCTCGGACAGAGAAGAGAACATCTCTGCATCAATGGCTTCAAAAAAGCTACGGGAGCTCTCGGCAATCTGCTTTCCCTTTTCGGTAATATATACCTGGTTGACCCTGCCGTCCTGCGAGGACGCCTTGCGAACAAAGCCCTCGCCCTCCAGCTTCTTTAAGGAAACGGCAACGGCGGCAGGGCTCACCTCTAACTCCTCTGCCAACTCCTTTTGGGTCGCCCCGTCCCTTCTGTGCAAATGCATCAGAAGCCTATGCTGGGAGCGATGAATCCCAAGCCCTGCCACCGTGTTCTCGCAAAGGGTGTGGTGCATTCTCCCTATCTGGTGCAGTAAATGATTGTATTCCCATAAATTTCTATCCAAGATGCCATCCTCCAAAAAAGTTAACTTGTTAATTATTAACACGTTAACTATTATAGCAAAAACCGCCGAATTGTCAAGAGAATTTAGCGAAAAAAACAAAAATCGGGCTGTCATTTGAGACAGCCCGTCTCATTTTGCGTCAAGAAAGGCGCAAAATGAGGAAATTTTCGAAGAAAATTTGTGCGTTCGTTTCGCTTTTCGTCAAAAGTGAAA
>JAFTSW010000044.1 GCA_017467085.1 Clostridia bacterium
TCGTTGCCAAGAAGCCATTCCCACTCACCGCGATGGGCATAGGCACCGCATTCCTCTATTTGCGCCTTGATATTGCTACTGAAGGACAGCTTGCTATTGCCCCAGAAGTAATTGCAGTCGGTGATGGTATGCCCGTGCAGCTTCCAGCTGGGATGCAAATGGTACGCCTCACCCTGCGCGGCGGATGCGTTTTGGCTACGCACGTTATAGAAGTAGTTGTTATAGGAGTGGATATTGTAGGAGATTGCCTGGGGATGGTTTTGCTTAAACATCATATTGGAGCCGGAGAGACTCAGATAATGATGATAATCCGCATCGGAGGCATTCTTCAGCTTACCTCTGTCCGCACCTGCGGAGTAGTTCACGCAGATGTTGTTGTAGTTGGACCAGTTGGAGGAGGCGCCGTCATAATAATATCCGTTGGTCAGCTCTCCCATACCGTTACCCGTGGTCTTGCTCAGCACCACGAAGTTATGGTGGCAGAAGTTGACCTGCTTGGGGTTGTCGGGCTTCAGGTTGCCGCCGAGAACGTAGATGGCACCGCCATCGCCCAGCTCCTGCATAAAGTCGGTGATGTAGTTGTGATGAATATTGACGTTATACAGGTTGTAGCGCTCGTGCTCCTCCCATTCGCCGGGGGAATAGTACCAGCCAATGGAAATACCCGTGTAGGAGCAATCCATAATGGTGTTGTAGGAAAGTTCCGCATCCTTGGTGGAGGGCATCGTGATGGCGGGGGCAGCGTAGGAAACGGTGGCAACGTCGTGCAAATAGTTGTTGGTTATGAGGATACCCTCCGCACCGCTTCGCTCGGAGAACTCGGGGCTACCGCCGGGAACACCGGGGACGGGGGCAATCTGGATGGCGTGGGCGCCGATTTCCTCAAACTCGTTGCCCGAGATGGTGAGGTCCTCGGTTCTTCCCTCCATATAGAGCGCCGCCGCACCGATATCGTGGAAGTAGCAATCACGGATAACCGTATTTGTGGTGTTCCACGAGGTAAATACCGATTTTTTGGTAAAGCTAATCTCGTAATCTCTTCTTTGCAGGATTTTGTTACCGCCGCCCTGGTTGGAGGCAATGCCGTAGGCGGACATCTCATAGTAGTCCGTGCCCCAGAAGGTCAGGTCGGAGAGAACAAAGTTCTTGGTATCCTCAAAGACGAAAATATTATCCAAAGCACCGCGGGAGAAGGAAAGGTCGAGAATGTCGCCTTCGGTGTAGTAGTAGAGCTTGCCCTCGGCTTCATCGTAATAATACTCGTCCTCCTCGTCCACAAACTCCAATGCGTTCTGAATGGAGAAGAGTCGGTCATCGGTATAATTGTTGGGAGGAATCTGGAAGTGCTGATACTGGTCCTTGTTGAGGTAAACCGCCACGAGGATTTCCGTATCACCGTGACGCGCGTCATCGTAGTAAACAACGTCCTCAAAGTCAATGCCGTCCACGTCCATAATATTGAAGCACCAGTTTGCCGCTACGTGCATTTCAATACCCAGCTCGCGCGTGCAAATCTTAAAGGAGGAGCGCGCATCGTATATACGCCACTCGGCATCGGCTAAGTCTGCCTTTGCCACGTCTACTGCAGCCTCAGCCGCCTCCATCACCGCCTTGGCGGCAATGTAGGCAACCTTTTCCTCATCGGTAGCGTCAGCCTTTCCTGCCGCCGCCAGCTTTGCCTCATAGTCTGCCTTGGCAGCAGCATACGCCGCTTCCTTATTGGCGATAACGCCCGTTCTTCTTTCCACCTCGCTCTGCCAGTAGTCCTTGCTTGCCTCCAAATCGGCAAGACGCTGCGCAACCAAGGCGCGCAGGGGCTCAACCGCTTCAATTTGCACGTAGAAAAGACCGGGTCTATCCTCTTTGTTTTCGTATTCGGCAGGCTCGTAGGTAACATCCTTTGCCTTGACGGTGCCTGCGTATACCAGCTGGTACTGCTCCTTAAAGTAGGCAAAGCCATCGGCGTAATCCTCGCCCATACCCTGGCGAACACCCTCTGCCGTCAAGGCGGCAAAGGCATCCTTGCCTACGGAGGAATCGTTATACGCCGCCTTCAAATCACCGTATGCCAGGAACCATTCGTAGTGCTTGGTATAGGAGGCGATAAGGTCGGGTCTGTGCGAGAGGCTTGCATATTCAACGGAGGGAGCGTGCTGCTCCAGAACACCCTTTTCAAAGTAATACTTGGCGTTGAGATAGGTTCCCTCGATGTCCTTTGCATAGCGGAAGGACAAGGGACGCTCACCGTCTGCCGTGGTGATGGGGGTGGTATGGGCACGGGTTGCTACCATTCCGTCCACATAGAGGTTACGGAAGGCGGGATATTTGCCGTTTTCATCGGGAGCGAACTGGTAGACATAGAGGCTATCCTTCCCTGCTACTGCCGCAAAATCGGCAGAGGAGAGAGGCAGGGCGGTGGTCAGCTCGGGGGCTTCGTCCGCCATATAGTCGCCTTCAACCATGTAATAGTAGTAGGGGTAGGTGATTTCGTCAAAATCAAGCGTGAGAATTTCGGAAATCACGTGGGTGCCGCCCTCTACGAACAGGCGCACGTTGGTGGGTCTGTCCAGCGTTGTCAGCACTGCGTTGCACGCTTCGAAGGCGTCGGTAAAGTCGGTATAGGGAGCGCTCTCGCTACCGTCGCCCTTGCCCTCGGCGTGGGAATTGAAATGAACGGTATGCTCGTAATAGCAGGCGTCCACCGTTGCGGCAACGTACTGCTTCATAACGTCATCTCCCAGGTCCTCCAGCGAATTGAAGTAATTCATTACCGTAAAGAAGGAGGTAATGTCGCTGTACGCGGCGCCCGAGAAGCCGCCGTAGAAAATCATTTCCGTGCCGTCTTCGGCGGTCAGCCGCACATAGGACACGATTTTCAGCTTTTGGTTATAGATATCCAAGCCGCCGTCCTCAAAGGCAAGGGTCAGGGCAAAGGTATCCTCGTCCAAGAAATACCGATTTTTCGCGCCCGCTACCGAGGTGAAGGTTTCGAAGCGATAATCGTAGGCTCCGCTTTCCAGGTCGGGCATTTCGCCGTTCAGATTTACAAGAGCGCCAAGCTCCACGGCAAAGCCAGCCTGCATAATGGCTCTGATGGAGCTGTAACGCAGAGAGAAATAGAAGCGAAGGGTATCGGACATATCGTTTTTGAAGGCGACGCCGTCATACCCTACCCAAATGCCTGCCATACCGTTATCCAGCGCCGACTGCGCCTCCTCCTTGGTCATATTGAAGGACAGGTGCGCAAACGCCTTGAATACGGTTGCCTTATCGGGGATTTTGGAAAGGGTATCCACCAGCATAGAGATATCCAAATCCAGGTAGTAGCATACGTCCGCTACGTGGTTCTGAATTTTCTCGTCCTCGGTCAGAAGACGGTTGTAAATACGAATGGAATAATGGGTCGCCGCCAGGCCGCGCCACATATCGAAGGTTTTATCCACAACCTCGTCCTTGGTCATATAGCGGCTATCCTTAATTTCGGATATAAGACCCGTTTTTCCGTTGTAGGAGGTGGTGTAGCTGGCAATCATACCGTCATTGTCCACCTCATCGAAGACATCGTGGGCAATGGTATAGTTGATAATACCCGCATTCAGAACGGGGCCCAAACCGTAATCTCTGCCTACCTTTACACGGGTCGCGTCCGTTCTGTCATTCCAGCACTGGCTTTCCTGGTAGAGCCAACGGTGCTGCAAATCGCCCGCGCCCTCGGAATGGGTGTCACACACCCAGCCGATGCTGCGGTAGGGTCCGACAATGAACATTCTGTCGGTATAAATACCGTAGCGGCTGTAATCATCGTACAGCAGGGAGATATTGCCCTGTGCATCCTCTACGGTCAAGCCCTCGGGGTCGAGAATGGACTCGATGGTGAAGTCGCCCTCGGGCAGATGGCTATAATCAAAGTTGACGTAGTAATCGTTATTCTGTTCTCTGCGGTAAGCCTCTACCTTCTTATTTGCCAGGGAAAGCTGGGGAATGGTTTCACGGATGCGAATACCGCCGTCCTCGGCTCTCGCCCAGCCTCTACCCACCAGGGTACCGAAGGTGGCGTTTTTCACGGCGTTAGTCCACAGCACGCTCTTTTCGTTGAACTGCGCGGCGGTGGAAAAGCCGTTATAAGAGGCGAGCAGCATTTCCAAGCCGTCGGTGACGTAGAGGGAATTCTCGGGACGCCACTGGCTGACAACCAAATTCAGAACGTCCTTCAGCGCCGCATCAAAGGCTTCCTTGTCCAAAAGGGCGCTTTCCTTCATAGCATCCACCACGAAGGCACGGGTTTCGGCATCCCAGTTCTTGTATTCCAGAGGGTCAAAGCCCGCATACGCCATCATATCCACAAAATGGTTAGTGGCAAGCTCCGCCTCGGTCAAGGGCTTGGTATACAGACGCACCGCGTATATAGTACCGGGCATCGAGCGGTTGACGATGAAGCTACCAACGTAAGGAGTATCTCCCTTGGTACAGCCGTGGGTGGCGGCGGTAACGTCCGAGCCGTTCTTGGTGAACCTGTAGCTATATTTGGTGTCCGTTTCGGTCAGGGTAATGGAAAGGGCCATAGCGGAGGTGTCCTGGCGATAGGCGTCTAATCTGGTATTCCAATGTCCCGAGGCGCCGCCTGTATCCGTCCAGTTGTCCGTTGCCGTCTTCTCGGACTCGGTGAACATAGTAACGATAGAGTTGGCGTAACGGGTATGGTAGGGGTCGCTTGTGCCAAGAGGACCGCAGAACAAAAATCCGCGGAAGCGACCGAGAGAGATTGTGGCGGTGGCGCCGTATACGTTATAGGCGGTAACGCCGTCAGCGTCACGGGTGATACCGCGGACGGAGGCGATGTATTCCAGGGTATAGGTATCCAGAGGAAGCGCCGTGGGGTCGATGGTGAGCGCCTGGCTATAATCAAAGGCTGCTAAATCGTAGCCAATGCCGCCGTCCTCGTATTTTTCCCACAGGCTGCCCTGAAGGGTGGCGTTGTAGTTGCGCATTTTATCGTACCAGACGGTAGACTTTTCCAGCGCTACAACGGAGGAATTATCATAAGCGGAAAGAAGAATGGAAAGGACGCCGCCGTTTTGGGTTTTACTGCCGTTTGCGCCTACGTACAGCTCGTCATACACGGTTTTCTTGGATGCCGCATCGGCAACGGCACGCACCGCCTCAAGCTCTGCCACGATACCGTCAATATCCGCGGCGGTGGCGGTAAAGTCCTTCTCTGCTACCAGGGAGAGGAAGGTCTTTTTGTCCGTATCGTCGACACCTTGGTAAACGGAAAAGGGAACGCCCGCGTGCAACAGAATATCCACCGCGCGGTTCTGCGCCAGCTCAAGCTCGGTTAAGGGCTTGGTGTAAAGCCTTATCGCATAGTAGGTGGCAGGCATAGCGCGGTTGATGATGAAGCTACCAACGTAAGGGGTTGCGCTCTTTTCGCAGCCGTAATAGTTTTTGGGCGTAATATCCACCCCGTTGTGACGGAACTGATAGGAATAGGCGGTATCACTGGCGGTCAGGGCAACCGTGAGGGACATCGTGTCGGTGTTCTCACGGTAAAGGGACAGCTTATAGCTCCAACGGTTCGTTTCCGCGCCCATATCGTAGTAATTATCGTTTGCCATCGACGCGGCCTCGGTGTACATGGTTACAAGGTCATTGCCGTAACGGGTATGGTAGGGGTCAGTGGTGCCGAGAGGGCCGCAGAACAAAAAGGCACGGAAGCGACCCAAGGAGATATTGGCAGTCGCGGAAAATTTATTGAAGGTAGTCACGCCGTCGGCGTTCTCCGTCAAGCCGCGGACGGAGGACACGATTTCCAGGGTGTAGGTATCCGTAGGAAGCAAGGAGGCGGGCAACGACAGCATATAGCTGTTATCGAAGGTGGCAAGGTCATAGCCAACGCCGCCCTCCGCATACGCCGTCCAGGTGCCGCCAAGGGTGGCGTGTCCCGTGGCGCCATTGGCTACGTTGGTCCAGACACCGCCGGAGGGGTCAAGCGAGGACTGCCCCTTGAATGCCGTTAAAAGCACGGTCATCGTGCCGCCGTTGACGGTGGCTTCTCCGTCAGCGCCCACGTATAGGTCAAGATAGCTTGCCGCCTCCTTCCCTCCCGCATTCTGGGAGGCGCTTTGAGAGGAACCCGTTTCTGCCGAAACGGGGAAAAGCGCCGTCGGCACCAGCGCCACCAGCATACAAAGCGTTAAAAGCGCGCAAAGAATTCTGTTTTTCATAACGAAAACCGTCCTTTTCTTGTTTTGCGGTATCTATAGTTATTGCGGCATCTATAGTTATTATAGCATCTTTCTTTGGCGGTTGTAAATGTACATAAAGAAAGTGTTTGTAATAAATGATACTGCTTTTTGCCTAAAGTGACCTGCTTCTAATGCAAATAATTATAGCAAAAAAGCACAAAAAAGTCAATACAGGCAGGTGCTTTTCGGCTTTATGCCACAAGGCGCCGCGCGCTTTTTGTACAAACTCAACAAAGGCAGGAAAAGCGCCGCTTGCGCCCCCATAAAAAATGGAAAGAGGTGCTTGCTTTTTAGGGAAAACCGTGCTACAATACAGGCAGCAAACAAAAGGAGTTCCCTTATGACCTATAAGATTATCACCTTCAATATCCGCTGCTGTGACGACAAGGACGGACATTCCATCGCTGAGCGCGCGCCGAGGCTTTTTGAGGCTATGCGCCCTTATGACGCCGACCTTATCGGCTTTCAGGAATATACCCCCGTCTGGGAGCCCTTTATCCAAGAATATTTTAGCGAGGAGTACGAGATTTTCAACCAATACCGCGCCGCTGACAATTTTGAATCCACCCCCATTCTCTGGAAGAAATCCGTCTTCTCCTGCATAGAAAAAACCTGCTTCTGGCTCTCCGACACCCCCGAGGTGGAATCCCAGGGTTGGGACTCTATCGGCTGCAAGCGTATTTGTATGATGGTGCGGCTTCTTCACAAGGAAAGCGGTAAGGAAATTTGCTTTATGAACACGCATTTTGGCTTTGGTGACCCTTGTCAGATAGCAAGCGCCGAGCTGATTTACCGTTACAGCCAAAGGAAAGAGGCGCTCCCCGTTATACTGACGGGAGATTTCAATATGGAGCCCACCTATCCTGCCTACGCCGCCTTGACCTCTCATTTTACCGATGCCAACGCCGCCACCGCCTGCGACAGGCGCGACACCTACCACGGCTATTTTGCAGAGGGCATCAAGCGCCATCATATTGATTACTGCTTTGTCAATGACAGAGTCAAGCCTCTCTCCACCGACATCATCACGCGGGATTTTGACGGCAAATATCCTTCCGATCATTTTGGCATTTTCTTTACGGTAGAAGCGTAAAGAACTGTTTACAAAATAGTAAACCGCCTCGGCAAAAGCCGAGGCGGTTCTTTGCGCCCCCAAGCTTGTCTTGGGGCATTTTTTGTTATGCTTTGCTTGCAAAAATCAATAATCGTCGCCCAAAACCCAGGTCCAGTCACCGGGGCAAGCATAAGCGCCGCACTCCTCAATCTGTATCTTGACGGAGGCGGAGAAGGCAAAGCTTCTCTCTCCGCTGAAGTACTGGGTACCCGATTCGGTATGTCCCTTGCCCTTCCAGCCGCTTCCCATATGGTAGCATTCCGCGAACTGCTCGGTCACCTTGGTGGCACGTACGTTATATACGTAGTTGTCCCAGGAATGGATGTTAAAGGAAAGGGAGTCGGGGGTGGTGGACTGCATAAAGAAGGGCCGGGTGTACTTAGCGCTGAGATAGGCATAATACTCTGCCTCGGTATACCTTCCTGCGTTATACTGCTTGTCGGTGATGGTGGAGGCGTGCTTCACCAGAATGTTGTTGTAGTTCGACCAGTTGGAGCAGGAGGCATCAAAATAGTAAGAGCAGGCAAAGAAGCCTCTGGGGTTAGAAGACTTGCTATGCACCACGTAGTTATGGTGCAGGAAGTTCAGCTGCTTGGGGTTGTCGGACTTCAGGTTGCCGCCCATAATATAGATGGCGCCGCCGTCCCCTAATTCCTGCATATAGTCGGTGATATAGTTGTGGTGCATATTCACGTTTTGCAGGTGAATCTTCTCGCCCTCCTCCCAGTCGGCAGCTGTCCACTTCCAACCGATGGAGTAGGCGGAATAGGAGGAGCCGATGACCGTGTTGCGGCTGATTTCCACGTTTTCGCAAACGCCTATCATCACGCTGGGGGCAGAATAGATGCTTCTGCCGATATCGTGCAGATAGTTGTTGGTGACGGTCAGATAATAGGAGCCCGAGGTTTCGGACATTTCTCTGCCGCCGTACTTAGAGGTATCGCCTCGCACACGGATGCCCGAGTCGCCAATCCATTCCAGCTCGTTGCCCGAAATGGTGGTATATTCGTTGCGCCCCTGGATGAAGATGCCCGCACCGCCGATATCGTGAATATAGCAGTCCTGCACGGTGGTATGGCGGGGGTCATAGAGGGAGATGGCACTCTCGGTACAGAAGCCGCAGCCGCCCTCGGCAAGGGAAGGCTCGGTGATGACGTCCGCGCCTGCCTGACCCGTGGCAACGCCCGTTCTGGACAGCTCGTAAATATCCACACCCCAAATGGTCAGGTCGGTCAGCACCAGATACTGCGGGTTGTGGAACACGAAAAGATTGTCCAGGGTGGGATAGGAAATAGAGAGTCCGTCCAGCCCGTATGCGGTATAGTAGTACAGTCTTCCCGTTTCTACGTCATAGTAGTATTCGTTTTCGCTGTCCACGAACGCAAGATCATTCTGCATAGAGAAGAAGTAGCCGTTCAAATCGCCGCCCTTGGGTCTTTGGAATTTCTCAAAGTGGTCGGGTCTGATATAGACGGCAACGCAGGTTTCCAGCTCCTTGGCGATTTCATCGTAATAATAGGTTACGTCGTCAAAATCGATGCCGTATACGTCCAAAAGGTTGTAGCACCACTGACCCGAATGGTACATTTCAAGCTGGGTTCCCTTCATACATACCTGGTAAGAGAAGGTGGGATCATATACCATCAGCTCGGTTTCCGCTAAGAGCGCCGTTACCTCATCAAGGGTCACCTTGGCGGCGTCCATTACCGCCTTGGCGGCTACGTACGCAACCTTTTCCTCGTCGGTGGCACCGGCCTTGCCTGCGGCGGCGAGCTTGGCTTCATAGTCTGCCACAGCCGCCTCGTATGCCGCCTTTGCCGTTGCCTTTTCTGCCGTCAGTTCGGCAACCTCGGCGCTGACCGCGTCCTTGTTCGCCTTCATCTCGGCAAGACGCGCAGAAACGGTATCCCGAAGCGCCTCCACGGAGGCAATATTCAAATAGAGAACGGCAGGCTTGTAATCCTCGCCGGGATCCCATACATAGGCGTTGCCCTGGCTCAAGAAGCCGTTATAGTGGGTGGTATAGGAGGCGATAAGGTCGGTTCTCTCGGCAAGAGAGGCATACTCAACGGAGGGAGAATGCTCCTCCAATACCCCGTTTTCATAGTAATACTTCGCCTTTAAGTAGGTGCCCTGCTCAAACTCGCCGAAGCGGTTGACCTCGGGCATTACGCCCTTATGGGCATAGTTGGCAGTGGAATGGGAAAGGTCTGCCGTGATGCCGTCCACATAGAGGTTACGGAAGGCAGGGTACTTGCCCTCGGCATCGGGGGCGAACTGGTAAACGTACAGGCTATCCTTCCCTGCTACCGCCTCAAATTCCTCGGTGGGAAGGGGAATAGCGGTGGTCAGCTCGGGTGCCTCGTCGTCCAGATAATCGCCTTCAATAGTGTAATAATAATAGGGATAGGTGACTGCCGTAAAGTCAAACTCGGCAATCTCCGTCACCGTATGGGTGCCGCCCTCCACGAAGAGGCGCACGTTGGTGGGTCTGTCAAGCGCCGCCAACGCCGCATTACACGCCGCAAAGGCATCGGCGAAGTCGGTATAGGGAGCATCGGCACTACCGTCCCCCTTGCCCTCGGCGTTTGAATCAAAGTAGACGGTGTGGTCATAGTAGCAGGAGGCTACCGTGTCGGCAACGTACTGAGCAAGCTCGCTCTCCTTGATGGCATTGCGTCCGTCAAGGTAGTTCATCACGGTGAAGAAGGAGGTCATCTTATAGAACGCCTTGCCCGAGAAGCCGCCGTAGAAATACATTTCCTCCCCCTGGGCGGTGGTGAGCTTCACGTAGGTCACAACCTTGAGGTTTTGGTTATAAAGGTCTATATTGCCGTCATGGAAGGACAGAGTGACAGCGTAGGTATCCTCGTCTAAGAAATACTCCTTATGCGCGCCTGCCACAGAATCAAAGGCAACGAAGCGATAATCGTACTTGCCTGCCTTCACATCGGGCTGCTCCCCGGAAAGATTGACAACCGTACCAAGCTCAATGGCGAAGCCCGCCTGCATAATGGCGGTGATGGAGGGCTGCTGGAGGGTGAAGTAGAAGCGAAGGGCATCAGACATATCCTTCTTGACCGCTACCTCCTCGGACAGCACCCAGATGCCTGCCATACCGTTGTCAAGGTCGCTTTGGGCTTCCTCTCTCGTCATGTTGAAATTGAAGTGAGAGAATGCCTTAAAGACGGTGGTCTTATCGGGAATCTTGGAGAGGGTTTCCTCTAACATCGAGGTATCCAGGTCCAGATAGTAGCAGACGTCTGCCACACGGTTCTGGAGCTTCTCCGCCTCACTCAGAAGACGGTTGTATACACGAATGGAATAATAAGTGCCCGCCATATTGCGCCACATATCAAAGCGCCGGTCAATGACCTCATCATTCGTCATATATATCTCGGGAGAAATTTCGGACACCAGATTTACCTTGTTATCCAGGGCAACGGTATAGGTGGCAAGAACGTTGTCGCGGATATAGGTTTCTTCCTCATCAATGTAGTTATAGGCAATGCTGTAATTGACGATATTGCCAAAATTAAGGCTACCAAAGGTATTGTCCTTACCTACCTCCACTCTGCCGCCTGCGGGAATGTTGCTGTTATAGTTGCCGTAGCTCTGGTACATCCAACGGCGCTGCATATTGGCGCCGCCGGCGTGGCTATAGCAGACAAAGCCCATACAACGGTAAGCGCCAAGCACAAAGGCGTCCTCGGTAAAGATACCGTGAACGGTGTAATCGTCATAGAAGCGGGATATAGTGCCGTCCTCCGCCTCTACCGTAATGCCCTCGGGGTCGACGATAGACTCCAGCGTATATTCCCCGTCGGGAAGCATACCGTAGTCAAAGGACAGATAGAAATCGTTTGCCTGCTTGACACGGTATTCCTTCACCTGCTGCTTTTCGACAATCAGCTGAGGAACGGTGTCACGGATTTTAAGACCGCCGTCCTCGGCTCTGTACCAGCCCTTGCCAACCAGGGTACCGAAGGTGCCCTCGCTTACGGCGTTTGCCCAGACAACGCCCGACTCGCTGATACGGTAGGCAGAGCTGAAGCCGTCATAGGCGGCAAGCAGCACCTCTAAGCCGTCGGTTACGTAGAGAGAGGAGTCCGCGCTCCAGGTGTTATCCAACAGCGCCAGGGTTTCCTTCAACGCCTTATCAAAGGCGTCCTTATCCATCATGGACATTTTCTTGAAGGAATCCACCACGAACGCCTGAGATTCGGCATCTAAGTCGGTCAGCGCCTTGATGTCTGCGCCCGCATACGCCAGCATATCCACAAAATGGTTATACGCCATTTCATACTCGGTCAGCACCGCATCGTATACACGCACGGCGTAGGTGGTGACGGGAGCGCGGCGGAAGAGATAAAAGAGGGACTCAGCAGAGGAGCCGACGTAGTAGGTATTGCTTTCGTTGGTGGAGGGGACGGTGCTATCGTAATCACCCTGCTTTTTCAGGGTGTTATTTTGCAGAATCTGATAGGTTGCCAGGGTCTTTTCATTCGTTACCGTCAGATTGCGGATGATTTGCTGAGAGTAAGCGGCGGTTTCCCCACGGCTACCCTCGCCCCACAGCTGTCTGTTGGTATAGCTGGGGCGGAAGAAGCCCTCCGTACCGGGGGCTAAGAACCAACGGCAATAGTGAACGCCGCCCATAGCGTCGCCGCTATCGTTGCCGCCGCGGTTGTATACAACCTTGAGCTGTCCGATGGCATCGGACAGCGTTGCCTTCAGATACTCGGCGGCGGTATAGTTGACGGTGCCGCCCTTTCCGTCATCTGTCCCAAAGAAGCCGTACTTGGTGACGTGCTCAAGAGTAAAGTCCTCTCGGGGCAAGGCGTCAATGCCTAAGTTGAGGTAGACGTCCTCGGTATAGGTGCCCGTGGCGGCAGCGGTGCTGTCAGCGGCAGGGATATAGGTCATATCGTAGCCAACGCCGCCCCCCTCTCTCTTTTGCCAGAGAGAGCCGATGAGGGTGCCGTCAAAGTTGCCCATTTTATCGTACCAGACGGTTTTATTGTCAAAGAACATCACGGAGGCGGTGTCATACGCTGAGAGCAGAATGGAAAGAGAGCCGCCGTTCTGGGTCTTGGAGCCGTCTGCGCCCACGTAGAGCTTATCGTATTCTGTTTTTTGACGGGCAAGCGCCTCCACGGCACGCATAGCGGCAAGCTCATCAATGATGTCCTTCACGCCCCCAACGGTCACCGAGAAGCCTGCCTCTGCTACGGCAGATAAAAGGGCGCTTTTGTCCGCATCGGGAACTGCCTTATAATCCGCAAAGGAGAAGCCGATATACAGCAAAATATCCAGCGCGCGGTTGTGGGTAAGCTCCTTGGCTGTCAAGGGCTTGGTATACAGACGCACGGCGTAGTAGCTGGCAGGCATTGCCTGTCCCAGCACGAAATTACCCACGTAGGGGGTGTCACCCTTGGCGCAGGTGGTTTTCAGGGTGCGGCTGGGCGCCGTTTCCCCGTTTTTCAGAAACTCATAGGTATAGCTGTCGGGGGACTCGGTCAGGTTGACGGTTAAGCTCATAACCGAGGTATCCTCGCGGTATGCCTGCATATAGCTGCCCATACCGATGCCGTCCAGGTTGCCCAAATCGCCCCAGGTATAGTCGCTGGCGGCGGCGCCATCGTACAGCATCGTCACAAGGGCGTTATAGTTACGGGGCGGCCAGGGAGAGTTGCCGCTCCAAAGGAAGCCGCGGAAGCGTCCAAGGGAAATATTCTCACGGGTGGGCTCCGCATAGCGCTCAATAGGCGTTTTGCCGTCCGCGCCCACGGTCAAGCCACGAACGGAGGAGATAATTTCTAAGGTATAGGTATCGGTGGGAAGAAGGGTGGCGTCCAAGGAAAGGGTATAATTCCAATCCCATTTTTCCAAATCGTAGCCAATGCTTCCGTCCTCTGCCTTCTCCCAGGTGCCGCCAAGGGTGGCGTTTTGAGTCGCGCCGGGGGCGACATTGGTCCAAGCTCCTGCCAAAAGATTCACGGAGGAGACGTCACGGAAGGCGGTCAGAAGCACGGTAAGAGAGCCGCCGTTCTGGGTCTTGGAGCCGTCAGCACCTATGTACAGGTCGGCAAAATCGTCTGCCGTGGAGGCGGCATTACCCGAAGCGCCGCTTCCTGTCCCCTCCCCTGCCGCCGAGGCAGGAAAAAGCGCTGTCGGCACAAGTGCCAGCAGCATACAGCATATTAACAGCGCGCAAAGAATTCTCTTTTTCATAAAAATCTCCATTCTGTCGCCTATATTTATTCAGTAAAGCGCCGTATCAAAACAGTACGGCACAATACCATTTTACACAAAAAAAGAAAAAATGTCAAGCCTTATCGGGGGCTTGACCAAAATTTTGTTAGATTGTTTAATTTTCTGTTTCCTTTTTGTGCAAAAGAACCAAAAAGCCGAGGGCTTTCTTTTGGAAAGTCCTCGGCTCGGTTAACCCTGCTTGGGGAAAAGGCATCAATAATCGTCGCCCAGAACCCAGCTCCAGTCACCGGGGCAAACACGGGCGCCGCACTCCTCAATCTGTCCTCTGATGACAGAGGAGAACGCGAGCTTATTGTCGCCGCTGAAATACTGGGTACCCGACTCGGTATGACCCTTTTCGCTTTCCCAGTTGGTTCCCATATGGTAGCACTCGGAGAACTGCGACGCTACCTTGGTTGCCGATACGTTATACACGTAGTTGTTCCAGGAATGAATATTGTAGGAATCGGCGCCTGCCGTATGCTGCATATAGAAGGGGCGGAAGCATCTGCGGCGCTGATAGTGCGCGTATTCCTCGTCGGTTGCCTCATCCAGCTTACTGGCATCAATGGCGGTGGCGTGCTTCACCAGAATATTGTTATAGTTCGACCAGTTGGAGGAGGAGCCGTCAAAGTAGTAGCTGGCGTAGAAGCCTACGTCCCCGTTACCCGTCGTTTTACTGTTCACAACGTAGTTGTGATGCATAAAGTTGATTTGCTTGGGGTTGTCGGGCATCAGGTTGCCACCCAGCACGTAAATGGCGCCGCCGTCACCCAGCTCCTGGATAAAGTCCGTAATGTAGTTGTGGTGAATATTGACGTTATACAGGTTGTAGTTTTCGTGCTCAAGCCAGGTTGCCGCCGTCCATCTCCAGCCCATAGAAATAGCGGAATAGGAGGAGCCGATAACGGTATTATTGGCAACCTCCACGTCCTTGCAGGCTGCAAAGTAGATGCCGGGGGAGCTATATACGGCTCTGCCCACATCGTGGATATAGTTTTCCGTCACTAAAACTCTGTAGGCACCGCTGGTGTCAGAGTAGGTAGCGTTGCCGTAGCGGGCGGTGCTTCCACGGACACGGATAGCCGAGTCGCCAATCATCTCCAGCTCGTTGCCCGAGATGGTGATATTTTCCACTCTGCCCTCCATATAGATGCCCGCACCGCCGATATCGTGGAAATAGCAATCCTGCACCACGGTGTTCTTAGGGTTATAGAAGGCAAGGGCGTTTTCGGTACAGAAGCCGCAGCCGCCCATAGAAAGATTTTCCTCTGTCAAGGTATCGGCGCCTGCCTGCCCCGTTGCGATGCCCGTTCTCGACAGCTCGTAGAAGTCAACGCCCCAGATTGTCAAATCGGAAACAATCAGGTTGTTGGAATCGTGGAAGATGAGAAGGTTATCCAGCGTAGGATACGCAAAGGACAGCTCCGTTATATCATACTGAGTATAGTAGTAAAGTCTACCCGTTTCCACCTCGTAGAAATATTCGCCCTCGCTATCCACAAAGACAAGCGCATTCTGCAAGGCATAGTAGTAGCCTTGGGGATTGCCCGTTGTGGCAAAGCTCATTTTCGTCAGGTGGTCGGGTCTGACGTATACCGCCACACAGGCTTCCACCTCCTTGTGACGCTCGTCATAGTAGTAGGTAACGTCATCAAAGTCAATGCCGTATACGTCAACCAGGTTAAAGCACCATTCGCCATCGTGATACAGCTCCACCTGCAAGCCCTTCAAGGCAACCTTGTAGGCGGTGGTCACGTCATACACCATAGGCTTTGCCTCGGCAAGCTCTGCCTCCAGAGTCGCCAAGACTGCCGTTGCCTCGTCTACAACCACCTTGGCTTGCACGTAGGCGCCCTTTTCCTCCTCGGTGGCATTCGATTTGCCTGCCGCCTCCAGCTTCGCCTCGTAGTCCGCGATAGCAGCGGCAAGCGCCGCCTTGGCATCCGCAACGGCTGCCTCCAGACGGGCAACCTCCGCTTCCCATTCAGCCTTGCTTGCCTCTAACTCGGCAAGACGCGCCTCAACGGTTCCGCGAAGCATCTCCACAGAGGCAAGGCTCAGATACAGCGCGTTACTGCGCTGTGCCTCATCCGTGGGAGGTGTCCAGGTATAGGCGCTACCAAGCGTCATAAAGCCGTTGTAATGGGTGGTATAGGAGGCGATAAGGTCGGTTCTTTCGGGAAGAGAGGCATACTCCACCTCGGGAGAATGGTCTGCCAAAACGCCTTTATCGAAGTAATACTTTGCCTTTAGGTAGGTGCCCTCCATATACCGTCCGAAGTGATTGATTTCGGGGGCGATGCCCGTGCGGGCGGCGTTGGAGGTGCCGTAGGCAAGGGTCGCCGTCATTTTATCCACGTAGAGGTTGCGGAATTCGGGGTATTTGCCCTCGGCATCGGGCGCGAACTGATAGACATAGAGGCTATCCTTCCCTGCTACTGCCGCGAAATCGGCAGAGGAGAGAGGCACGGCGGTGGTCAGCTCGGGAGCATCCTCCGCCATATAATCACCTTCAATGGTGTAATAATAGTAGGGGTAGGTGATTTCGTCAAAATCGAACTCCACGGTTTCGGAAAGCACGTGGGTACCGCCCTCTACGAACAGGCGCACGTTGGTGGGTCTGTCCAGGGTGGTCAGCGCATTGTTACACGCCTCAAAAGCATCGGTGAAGTCGGTATAAGGCGCGTTTTCGCTGCCGTCACCCTTGCCCTCGGCGTTTGAGTCAAAGTAGACGGTATGGTCATAATAGCAGGAGCTGACCGTATCGGCAACATACTCGGCAATATCGCTGTTTTTGACGTTATCCTGCGCCGCCAGATGGTTCAGAACGGTAAAGAAGGAGGTGATTTCGCCGTATGCGGCGCCCGCAAAGCCGCCGTAGAACATCAGCGTTTCCCCTTCCGCGGTCACCAGCTTCACGTAGGTGGCAATTTTCAGCTTTTGGTTATAAAGGTCAATATTGCCGTCCTGATAGGAAAGGGTGATGGCGAAGGTATCCCCGTCCAAGAAATAGGCGCTATGGGCGCCTGCCACAGAGTCAAATGCCACAAAGCGGTAATCGTACTCGCCCTTCAGAAGGTCGGGTCTTTCCTCGCTCTGCACGTTCAACAGCACACCAAGCTCCAAGGCAAAGCCAGCCCGCATAATGGCGGTAACGGAAGCGTGCTGTACGGTGAAGTAGAAGCGAATGGCATCGGACATATCGCTCTTGACGGCAACGCCCTCGGACTGTACCCAAATGCCTGCCATACCGTTGTCAAGGTCACTTTGCGCCTTTTCCTTGTCCATATGGAAGTCAAAGTGGGCAAATGCCTTAAAGACGGTGGTCTTGTCGGGCACCTTGGCAAGGGTTTCCTCCAAAAGGGTGGTATCAAGGTCCAGATAGTAGCAAACGTCCGCCACGTGGTTCTGGATTTTCTCCGCCTCGGTCAAAAGACGGTTGTACACACGAATGGCGTAGTAGGTGCCTGCCATATCGCGCCACATTTCAAAGCGCTTGTCAATGACCTCGTCATTGGTCATATACATATCATTGGTGATTTCGGACACCAGCCCCTCCTTGCCGTCCAGGGTGACGGTATAGGTAGCCGCCAGGTCCTCATCGTTTTCCTCCAACAGGTCGAAGGCAATGGAGTAGTTGACGATGTTACCGAAACGGAGGTCGCCGAAGGTTCTGTCCTTACCAACCTCTATACGTCCGCCGACAGGCTGGCTGTCCCAGCCCTTCTCTGCCTGGTACATCCAGCGGCGCTCCATGTTGGTGCCCACGTGGCTATAGCAGAAGAAGCCCATGGCGCGGTAGGCGCCGATAACCATTGCGTCCTCGGCATACAGACCGTATTTGGAATAGTCATCATACAGGCGGCTGACGGTGCCGTCCTCTGCCGCAACGGTGGTGCCCTCAGGAGAGAGAATGGACTCGATGGTGTATTCTCCCTCGGGAAGCATTCCGTAATCAAAGGTCAGATAGAAGGGATTATTTAAGGATATGCGGTAGTTCTTTACGTCCTTTTTCTCCACGATAAGCTGAGGAACGGTATCCTTGAAGGTCAAGCCGCCGCCCTCGCTCTTGTACCAGCCGTTGCCGACCAAGGTACCGAAGGTTGCGTCGGTTACGGCATTTGCCCAGATAACGCTGGCGTCACTGATGCGGGCGGTGGTGGAGAAGCCCTCGTAATAGGCAAGAAGAATCTCCAAGCCATCGGTTACATACAGAGATGTATCCTTGTTCCAGTCGCTGACCACCAGCGCCAGGGTTTCATCAAGAGATGCCTGCATTTCGGCGTTTTCCATAAAGGCAACGTCCTTATAGGAGTTGACCACGAAGGCAACCGTTTCCGCGGAAAGTCCCTTGAGAACGTCCGCGTCGATGCCCGCATACGCCAACAAATCCGCAAAGTGGTTCTGGGCGCGCTCGTGCTCGGTCAAAACGGCATCATACAGACGCAGGGAGTAGGCATTGACGGGGGCGCGGCGAGAAAGGTAAAAGAGCGTTTCCGCGCCGTCACCCGTGTAAAAGGTGTTGCTGGCATTGGCGGAAGCAACGGAGCTATCGTACTCGCCCTTCTTCTGCTGCACGTTGTTCTTCAGAATCTGATAGGTGGCAAGCGTCTTGGTGCTCTGCACCGTCACGTCACGGACGAACTGCTGCACAAACACGTTATCGTCCGCGCGGCTACCCTCCTTGTAAAGCTGGTTATTGCTGTAGCTGGCGTCATACCAATCGCCCGACCCGGGGGAAAGGAACCAACGGTTGAAGCGCACACCGCCCAAGGCCTCGCCGCCGTCAAGACCGCCGCGGTTGTAAATGGCCTTCAGCTGACCGATGGCATCGGACAAAACGCCCTTTAAGTATTCGCCCTTGGTGTAATAGCCAATCACGTTGCCATCGGCATCTATCTCCTGATAATGTCTGTATTTTGCAACGTATTCAAGGGTGAAGTCGCCCTCGGGAATTGCTTCTCCGCCGATATCCAGATACACGTCCTCGGTGTAGCTGCCCGTTGCGGCAACACTGCTGTCTGCCGAGGGGAGATAGGTCATATCGTAGCCAACGCCGCCGTTATCGTTCTTTACCCAAAGAGACCCAACGAGCGTGGCATCGAAGTTGCCCATCTTGTCATACCAGAGGGTCTTTTCGTCAAAAAAGACGACGGAGCTTGTGTCAAAGGCAGAAAGCAGTATCGAAAGGTGACCGCCGTTTGCGGTTGCTTCACCATTTGCACCAACGTACATCTCGTCGTACGCGGTCTTCTTGCGCGCCTCCTCTTCTGCGGCGCGGATTTCGGCCAAGGTATTGATGATGGCGCGGATATCCGTTTCGGAGGCACCGAAGCCAAACGCGGCTACCTGCGAAAGAAAGGTTGCCTTATCTGCATCGGGAACGCTTTCATAAAGAGAAAAATCAATGTCGCTATACAGCAGAATATCAACCGCGCGGTTGATTTCCAGCTCCTTGGCAGTTAAGGGCTTGGTGTAAAGACGCACCGCATACAGCGTTGCAGGCAAGGAGCGGTTCACGATGAACTTACCGACGTAAGCGGAGCCATCCTTAGCAACGGAAGATTTCAGATTGGCGGCGGGCGACGTTTCACCGTTCTTCAAGAACTTATAATTGTAGTTGGTCGCATCCTCGGTCAGCGTCACGGTCAAATTGATGATGGAGGTATCCTGCGTGTAGGTCTGCAAGGAGCTACTGAATCCAACGCCTGCCAAATTGCCGATGGTGCCCCAAGCATCGTCAGCAGAAGCATCATCCTCGCTGAGCATGGTGGTCAACGCATTGTATTTTCTGTTTACGTAGGGCGACTCGCCGCTCCACAGGAAGCCACGCAGACGGCCAAGAGACACGGCCGCGGTCTTGTTGTAGACGTAGACAGGGGTTACACCGTCTGCATTCTCCGTAAAGCCGCGCACGGAGGAAACGATTTCAAGAGAATAGGTATCCGTGGGCAAAAGCGAAGCGTCCAAGGACAAGAAATACTCATAATTTTCTTTGTCAAGGTCGTACCCAACGCCATTCTCGCCGGCTACCCACGTACCGCCAAGGGTGGCGTGCAAGGAGGCGTTCTTGGCAATATTCTTCCAAGTGCCATTATTCAAGTCCAAGGAGGAGGAGCCCTTAAGGGCCGTCAGAAGAACCGTCAGGCTTCCGCCGTTCTGGTTCTTTTCTCCGTTGGCGCCTACATACAAATCGGAAAAATCGTCTGCCGTAGAGGCAGTATTACCCGAAGCGCCGCTTCCTGTCCCCTCCCCTGCCGCCGCGGCAGGAAAAAGCGCTGTCGGCACAAGTGCCAGCAGCATACAGCATATCAACAATGCGCTTATGATTCTCTTTTTCATAGCTTTCTCCATTCTATCACATAAAATCGGCAAAACCCAAGGGAGGCGCTGCTCACTTGGCACTCAAGGTTTATACAAGAATATTTTACACGATTTCGCACCGTCTGTCAATAGAGGAAGCGCATATTTGTTAAATTGGTGAACTTTGTCCCCCGCTTTTTGTGCAACCTGCCGAAAAGAAAGCTGCCGCGAGACTTTCTCGCGGCAGCGCCGGTATTGATATTTTGCTTTGTTGGTACTGTACAGCACCCAATGCCGCAGGATTTTGGAGCAGATTTTGCTTGACCGTTACCCGAAGCCGTATTTCATACGGCAAGGGGGTCGGTCGGGCGAAGATGCCCAAAATCGACCCAATGCCGCAGGATTTTGGAGCAGATTGGCTCGAGCGGCACCCGCCGCCGTATTTCATACGGCAAGTGGGGCAGGTCGGGCGAAGATGCCCAAAATCCAAGGCAAAGCATCAATATTCGTTGGAGAGCAACCACTCCCACTCACCGGGATGGAGGCGCGTTGCGCCCGTTTCCTCGATGATTGCCTTGACGGCTGCGGGGAAAGCAAGCTTGTTGTCACCGTAGTAGTAACGGGTTCCGACAACCTTGTGACCGCACTTCTGCCAGTGAGCGTCGCTTCCCATAAAGAAGGTTTCCTTCTGCTGGGCAGTGAGGTTGGTGGAGCGCACGTTGAAGACGAAGTTATCGGTGGAGTGAATGTTGTAGGACCAAGCACTTTCAACGGTATACTGCTTGAAGAAGTAGTGCGAGCCACGACGGCGCATATAGAGCGCGTAATCTCTGTCGTTCGCACCTTCCAGCGCACCTCTGTCAGCACCTGCGGAGTGCATAACCAGAATGTTGTTGTAGTTCGACCAGTTGGTGGAGGAGCCGTCGAAGTAGTAGCCGTCACTCTGGTTACCCAAGCCGTTACCCGTGGTATCGCTGAAGATAACGCAGTTGTGATGGATAAAGTTGATTTGCTTGGGGTTATCAGGCTTCAGGTTGCCGCCTAGCATATAGATGGCACCGCCGTCGCCCTGGTTCTGCATAAAGTCGGTGATGTAGTTGTGGTGAATATTGACGTTATACAGGTTGTAGCGGTCATGCTCCTCCCAGGTAGCCGCATTCCAGTACCAGCCAAGGGACATACCCGAGTACGAGCAGCCGATGATGGTATTGTTGGCAACCTCTACATCCTTACAGGAGGGGAGGTACAGCGCAGGCGTGTTGTAGATGCTCTGGGCAATCTGATGCAGATAGTTGTGGGTAACGGTGACCTTATAGGCGCCGCTACGGTTAGAGAACTCGTTGTTGGCGGAGGCGTGACCGCGGATACGGATGCCCGCATCACCAATCATTTCAATCTCGTTGCCCGTAATAGTAACACCCTCGGTTCTGCCCTCGAAGTAGAGAGCGGCACCGCCGATATCGTGGATATAGCAGTCCTGAACCGTGGAGTCATAGGCATCGTAGAAGGCAATTGCCGCACGGCGGGAGAAGCCCGTCTGTCCCAACTCCTTACTACCCGTGTTGTTAGAGCCTGCCTGGCCTGCTGCCAAGCCAATCTGGGTCAACGTGTAATCGTCCACGCCCCAGATAGTCAGGTCGGCTATGGTAACATTCTTGGCGTCATGGAAAATCATCATATTGTCCATGGTGGGATAGGAGAATACAATCTCCTCGTCGATTCCACTATCGGAGTAGTAGTAGAGGGTACCCGTTTCTACATTGTAGTAGTATTCGCCCGTGGTATCCATAAATTCCAACGCGTTGGATACGAATACGTGGCGATTGGACATCTTGTAGTTCGGAGGAATTTCAAATTCCTTATACTGCTCAGGATCAAGATGCACGGCAACCAGGGTTTCCGTCTTGTTGTGTCTTGTATCGTCGAAGTACACAACGTCCTGATAGTCAACGCCCGCAAGGTCGAGAATGTTGTAGTCCCATTCAGCCACGCAGTGCAGCTCGATGCCAAGACCCTGCAGGGTCAGCTTCTCGCTTTCACCTGCCACGTAGGTGCCTGCTTCCTTCATAGCGGCAAGCTTGGCTTCTACGGTAGTGCGCAGAGCCTCTACCATATCAATATGCAGGTAGATAACGCCGCGAGAGCCGTACACCAGGTCAACGGTGTAGGAAACGGAATCCAACGTAATGTCTCCCGAAAGCACCTTGGTAAACTGCTCGTGGAAGTGAGCAAATGCCTCGGCGTAATCGGCGCCCATACCGGGACGAAGGGTCGCAGGCGTCAGGGTCGGGAAGCTGGGGTCGTTGCGGATAGCCTTCAAATCCTTGTATGCCAGGAACCATTCGTAATGCTTGGTATAGGAGGCAAGCAGGTCGGGTCTATTCACACCCGCATACTCAACGGCAGGCGCGTGATTCTCTAACTCGCCCTTATCAAAGTAGTACTTTGCCTTGGTGAAGGTACCGTCAATATCTCTGTCATAGCGAGAGATGTAGGGGAACTCACCGTTGGCGGTGGTAGTAGGCGTGGAATGTGCCATGGTGGCAGACCAGGTATCTACGTACAGGTTGCGGAACGCGGGGAACTTGCCCTCGGCGTCTGCCTCAAACTGGTAAACGTATATACCGTCCTTGCCCTCCCAGGGCGTGAAGGCGGAGGTGGGAATATTCAATGCCGTTGTCAGCTCGGCTGCCTCATCTGCCTCAAGGTCACCCTCAATGGTAAAGGTATATTTGGGGAAGAGCACCTCGGCAAAATCCAGCTCGGCAATTTCACCTACGTGGTGAATGCCGCCTGCCACACGCAGGACCAGATTGGTGGGCGCATCCAAGCCAACGAGAATGTCGTGACAAGCGTCAAAGGCATCGTTGAAATTGGTATAGGGAGCGTTTTCGCTTCCGTCGCCCTTGCCCTCGGCATAGGAGTCAAAGTATACGATGACGTCCTCATAGCAGCCCAAGGCAATCATGTTCAGATAATCGGAGAAGCCATTCTCAATGACGTTCTGCTGGGTTGCCAGGTAGTTATACACCGTAAAGAGAGAGGTGTTTTCCGCATAGCCGCTGTTGGTCAGGGTTCCGTAGAAGTAGCTGGAATCGCCGTTTGCGTCCGTCAGCTTAACGTAGGAGACGATACGCACCTTTTCGTTATAAAGGGCATTATCCGCATCTATGTAGGTCAGGGTAACGGCAACGGTGTCCTCGTCCAACAGATACTTGGCGTCAGCGCCCGAAACGGAGTTAAATACCATATAACGGTAATCGTAGGCACCGTTCTCCAGCTGGGGCATTTCGTCCTTGCCAAGGTTGACCATCACGCCAACCTCAACGGCAAAGCCTGCCTGCATAATAGCGGCAAGAGAGGAATACTGCAGGTCAAAATAGAAGCGGATAGCGTCGGACATATCGTCCTTGACGCCAACGCCCGCAGGCTGAATCCAAACGCCCGCCATACCGTTATCCAGCGCCGCCTGTGCCTCTTCCTTGGTCATATCGAAGGAGAGGTGCGCAAACGCCTTGAATACGGTTGCCTTGTCGGGAATGCTGGCAAGAGCCTGCTGTAGCAGCGTTACGTCCAAATCAAAGTAGTAGCAAACGTCGGCTACGTAGTTCTGGAGCATTTCCGCCTCGGTAAGAATTCTGTCGTACACACGAACGGAATACATCGTGGAGGCAAGGCCACGCCAGATGTCAAAGTGCTTATCCTCTACCTCGTCGTTGGTCATGTACTTATCCGCGCCAACGGTGAGGCTTGCGCTGATTCCTCTGTTATAGAGAATTTTATACTGAGAGGAGGTTCCCGCATCGGCGTCCTCAATCATATCGTGGACAATAGCGTAGTTGATAATCTCGTCAACGGCTACCTCCGCAAGGGCGTTATCCACACCAACCTGCACACGTCCTGTGGCCGGGGGATGATCCCAGTCGCCCGTGCTCTGGTAGAGCCAGCGGCGCTGCATCTGGGCGTCGCCAACGTGGCTATAGCAGGAGAAGCCCATACAGCGTAAGGCGCCAAGCACGAAGGCGCGCTCGTAATATTTGCCATAGGTGGAATAATCATCGAAGTAACGGGAAATGGTGCCGTCCTCAGATTCCACCGTGGTACCCTCGGGCGCCAAAATGGTTTCAATGGTGTAGTCGCCGTCGGGAAGAAGCTCGTAATCAAGGGTCAGGTAGAAGTTGTCATTCGTTCTGGCACGAATGGTAACGGTATGAGCGTCAGCGTCAGCCTGAGAAACGGTATCGCGAATCTTCAAGCCGCCGTCCTCGCTTCTGTACCAGCCCTTACCTACCAGGGTACCGTAGGAGCCTGCCTTCACGGCGTTGCCCCACATAACCTCGCTCTCACCCATACGGGTGGCGGTGGAGAAGCCGTCATAGGAGGAAAGAAGAACCTGCAAGCCGTCGGTTACGTAGAGGGTGTTTTCCGGGTCGAAGGTAACCTCGTAGAACTTCAGGGTTTCCTCAATGGCGGTCTTGACGCTTTCCTTATCGGTAGTAAAGCTGCTGCCACTGAAGGAGCTAACGATTGCGGCAAGCTCCTCGGCGCTCAGGTTTTCCAAAATGGAAAGCTCAACCTTTGCCAGCGCCAGCATATCCACGAAGTGGTTGAATGCCATTTCATACTCGGTCAGAACCGTATCGTACACACGAATGGCGTATACGTCAACGGGAGCGCGCTGGAAGAGGTAGAAGGAGGCATCACTTCCCTCCTCGGCATAAAACTTGTTGCCCTGCTGAGATACGGTAGAAACCGCACCCGTGTTTTTGAAAACACCGGTCTTGGTTGCCGTACCGTTTTTCAGAATGGAATACTTTGCGGTAATCTCGCTTCCGCTGACGGAGATATCGCGCATTACCTGCTGGGTGTAAATGCCCAACGAGGCACGGGATGCTTCCCCGTAAAGCTGCCCGTTCAGATAGTTGCCCGAATACCAACCGCCCGCACCGGGGGCGATGAAGTAACGCACTATATGGGCACCGCTACCAAGGGTAGTACCGTTACCGCGGTCGTACACGACCTTCAGCTGACCGAAGGCGTCAGCCAAAGCGCCGCCCCACCAGGCATTGCCGTTATAGTCGCCTATAATATTGCCTTCCGCGTCTACAATCTTCAGATAATCGTAGAAGACAACGGACTCAACGGTGAAGTCCTCTATGGGCAGAGCGTCACCGCCAAGGTTCAGCTTGATATCGGTGCCGTTATTGCCGCCCGTTCCGTCGGCAAGGATGGTCAGGTCATATCCGACGCCGCCGCCCTCCAGCTTCTGCCAGAGAGAGCCAATAAAGGTGGCGTCATAGTTCTTCATCTTGTCAAACCAGGTGGACTGGCCGTTTTCAAGCGCAACGGAGTTATGCTCGTACGCCGTCAGAAGGGTGACGAGAGAGCCGCCGTTTTCGGTCTTGCTGCCATCGGCGCCAACGTACATTTTATCGTAATCGCTCATCGCACGGGCTGCGCCTGCAATAGCGGCAAGCTCGGCAAGATTGTCGGCGATTTGCTCGATTTCCTCCGCGGTGGTGTCAAAATCCTCTAACGCAACAAGCTCCAGAAAATCCTTACGGGATGCCTCGTCCAGCTCATCATATACCGAGAAGGCAACGCCCGAATGAATCAGAATATCCACAGCGGCGTTGGTGAGCATTTCGCTCTTGGTCAGGGGCTTGGTGTACAGACGCACCGCATAGTAGGTTGCGGGCATCGCGCGGTTGATGATGAACTTGCCAACGTAAGGAGAATCGTCCTTGTTGCAAGCGTTCATGCCCTGGGAAAGGGCGGTTTCCTCGCCATTCTTATAGAATCTGTACACGTGCTGAGTGGAGGTGGTGTTCAGATTGATGGCAAGAGTGAAGGTGGAAAGGTCATTCTGGTATGCCGTCAGCTGGTTGTTCCAAGCGCTGGAAGCAAGGCCGCAGTGGCTCCAGCCGTCATCCGTGGTGGTATCTGCCTCGGTTACCATAGCGGGCATACCGTTGTTGTCACGAGGGTCACCCTGCGCGCCGCACCACAGGAAGGTGCGCAGTCGGCCAAGGGACATATTCGCCGTAGTGGAATATTTTACCACGGGAGTCACGCCGTCGGCGTTTGCAGTCAAGCCGCGCACAGAGGCAACGATTTCCAGGGTATAGGTATCCGTGGGAAGAAGGGAGGCATCCATGGAAAGGGTGTAATTATTATCGAACTCGGCACTATCGTAGCCGACACCGCCATTGGTTCCTTCCTTCCAGGTGCCGCCAAGGGTGGCGTGCTGGGTGGCGCCCGAAACGGTGTTATTCCATTTACCGTTTGCCAGGTCCACGGAGGAGTCGCCCTTAAAGGCGGTCAGAAAGACGGCAAGGGTACCGCCGTTCTCCGTTTGGCTTCCGTCAATACCCACGTACAAGTCCTTATAGCTTGTAGCGGTGCTTTGCGAGGCGGCGCCGCCACCCGACGCGCCCGTTTCTGCCGAGGCAGGAAAGAGAGCGGTGGGAATCAGGGCAACCAGCATACAAAGTGCCAGAAGGGTGCTCAAAATTCTCTTCTTCATCTGTTTTTCTCCTTTTTTTCGGTATAAAAAGCAAATATCATAAGGCTAATATTACTCTGTTTAATTATACACGAAGAAGGCTCAAAAAGCAAGGGGGCAAAAGCAACTTTGTCAAAAAAGCCATTTTCCGCTCCCCGTTTTTGTGCAAAACGCCAAATTGCCCCTGAAAGCAAAATGGCAAGACCCCCGAAAAAGCAAGACAGCACGCCACTTTTTCCGATTTCATCAAAAAGGCATATAGTCAATTTTTTTAACTTTTTGCCCTGTATTTCGCACAAAAAAGATGCCGCGAAAAGCTTTCGCGGCATCTTTTTGCGTTATGATTGCCCTTGCGGGCAAGCTATGAGTTATGAGGTGCTTCGCACCGTTATGATTGGCTTCGCCAAGCTGCTATGCAGCGGCACCCGCCGCCGTATTCCATACGGCAAGCGGGGTCGGTCGGGCGAAGATGCCCAAAATCCAAGGCAAAGCATCAATATTCGTTGGAGAGCAACCACTCCCATTCACCGGGATGCATATGAGAGCCGCATTCCTCCATCTGCGCCTTGATGGCAGCCGAGAAGGCAAGCTTATTTTCACCGTAGAAGTAGCGGGTTCCCACAACCTTGTGTCCGCAGGCTTGCCATTGGGATTCTTTACCCATAGAGAAGACCTCGCTCTGCTGGGTCTTGGCACTGGTGGCACGGACGTTGAAGATGAAGTTGTCGGTGGAATGGATGTTATAGGACCAAGCGCTACCCGTGGTGGTGTGCTGCTTGAAGATGTAGTGAGAGCCCTTACGGCGCATATAGAGCGCGTAATCTCTGTCGCTTGCGCCCGGCTTGTCGCCTCTGTCGGCACCCGCGGACTGCTCTACCAGAATGTTGTTGTAGTTGGACCAGTTGGTGGAGGAGCCGTCGAAGTAATAGCCGTCGCACTGTCCGCCCAAGCCGTTACCCGTGGTATCGCTGAACACCACGTAGTTATGGTGCATAAAGTTGATTTGCTTGGGGTTATCGGGCTTCAGGTTGCCGCCTAACACGTAAATCGCGCCACCGTCGCTGAGGAACTGCATAAAGTCGGTGATGTAGTTGTGGTGGATGTTGACGTTATAGAGGTTGTAGCCACCGTGCTCCTCCCAGGTTGCCTTGCTCCAGGACCAGCCCAAGGACATACCCGAGTAGTTGCAGCCGATAATGGTGTTTTTGTAAATTTCCACATCCTTACAGGACGCCATATACAGAGCAGGCGCGTTGTAGATGCTTTGGGCAATCTCGTGCAGATAATTCTGGGTGATGGTGACTCTTTCCGCGCCGCTTCGGTAGGAGAACTCGTTGTTGCCTGCGGCATAGCCACGGATACGGATACCCGAGTCGCCAATCATTTCCAGCTCGTTGCCCATCAGCAAGGTGTCCTCTACTCTACCCTCCATATAGATGCCCGCGCCGCCGATATCGTGGATATAGCAATCCTGTATAGTGACGCCATAGGCGTTATACATAGCAATCGCCGCGCGGCGGGAGAAGGAGGTTTCCAGCTTAAGGCCATCACCGAGCGCATTGGCACCTGCCTGGCTTGCCGCCATACCAATACGGGTGAGGGTGTAATCATCCAAACCCCAGATAGTCAGGTCGGAGATAGTCAGGTTTCTGGCTTCTCGGAAGACCAAAAGGTTTTCCATCGTAGGATAGGAAACGGTCAAGCCGTCCAAGCCCTGCTCGGTGTAATAGTAAAGCTTACCGTTGTCAACATCGTAGTAGTATTCGCCCTCTTTATCCACAAACTCCAGGGCGTTACGCAGGAATACGTATCTGTTTGCCATAGAGTTACCCGAGGGAATCTGGAACTTAGCATACTGCTCCATATTGGCGTATACCGCTACGCAGGTATCAACCGTATTGTGTCTTTCATCGTAGTAGTATGCCACGTCATCAAAGTCGATACCGTCAACATCGATGATGTTATAGTCCCAGTTGGCGTGGGCGTGCAGCTCGAGACCGCTGCCCTGCAGCACCAGCTTTTCGCTTTCACCTGCCACGTAGGTGCCTGCCTCCTTCATAGCGGCAAGCTTAGCCTCTACGGTCGCGCGCAGAGCCTCTACCATCTCTATGCGCAGGTAGAAGACGCCCGTACGGTCAGCGTTGTTTGCAATAGCGGGCAGGGTGTAATCCACATCCGTTAGCTTCTGCTCTCCATCCTTTGCCTTGCAAAGCTCCTCGTGGAAATGCGCAAAGCCCTCGGCATAATCGGTGCCCATACCGCTTCTGACATCTTCTACGGTCAATGCCTTGTAGGCGTCGTTGGAAATGGTCAGGTCCCTATACTTTGCCTTCAAGTCGGACAGCGCCAAGAACCACTCGTAATGCTTGGTGTAGGACGCAAGCAGGTCGGTTCTTCCGGGGAGATTCTTGAACTCCTCGGCAGGGGCGTGCTCAGCCAGAACGCCGTTGTCATAGTAATATTCTGCCTTGAGGAAGGTTCCTACCATATCTCTGTCAAAGGGAGTGGTAAAGGGGAATTCTCCGTAGGCGGTGGTGGTGGGCGTGCTATGGGCAAGGTCTGCCGTCATACCGTATACATAGAGGTTACGGAACTTAGGATAGTTACCCTCGGCATCGGGGGCAAACTCAAAGACGTAGAGTCCGTCCTTGCCTTCCACTGCCTTAAAGGCGGCGATGGGGATATCCAGGGCGGTGGTCAGCTCGGGCGCCTCGTCTGCCTCGTAGTTTCCTTCAATATTAAAGGTATACTCAGAGTACGAGATTTCGCCAAAATCAAGCTCGGCAACCTGGGACACGCGATGAATACCACCCTCCACGAAGAGGGTTACGTTGGTGGGCTTATCCAATGCCGTCAATATCTCTTTGCAGGCGTCGAAGGCATCGTTGAAATTTGTGTAGGGCGCGTCCTTGCTTCCGTCACCCGTGCCCTCGGCGTAGGAGTCGAAGTATATAATCTCATCGTAGTAGCAATCCTTGACCAGCATAGCCAGATAATCGGTCAAGCCCTCCTCCGCGATGGATGCACAATCCTTCAGATATTTATACACCGTGAAGAGAGAGGTATCGGTATCGTAGGCGCTGTTGCCAAGACCGCTGTAGAAGTAGATGTCGGTTCCCTCGGCATCCGTCAGCTTTACATAGGATACCACGCGGATTTTTTCGTTATACAGCTCACGGTCCGCGTCCTGATAGGACAGGGTAACGGCGTAGGTGTCCTCATCCAGGAAATAGGAGGAGTTGATACCCGAAACGGAGTTAAAGGCAACAAAGCGATAGTCATAGGCACCGTTGGCAACAGGATTTTCATCCTTGCCCACGTTAACGAGGGTGCCAAGCTCTACCTTGAAGCCTGCCGCCATAATAGCGGCGATAGCGGGATACTGCAGGGTGAAATAGAAGCGGATGGCATCCGACATATCGCCCTTGATGGCAACACCGTCGGTACGCACCCAAATGCCTGCCATGGCGTTATCCAACGCGCTCTGCGCCTCCTCCTTGGTCATATCAAAGGAGAGCATGGAGAACGCCTTGAAAACGATATTTTTGTCGGAGATGCTGGCAAGCGCCTCGGTCAGCATAGAAACGTCCAAATTGAAGTAGTAGCAGATATCCGCCACACGGTTCTGGAGCATTTCGTCCTCGGTTAAGAGTCTATCGTACACACGGACGGAGTACATCGTGGAAGCCAGGCCGCGCCAGATATTGAAGCGCTGGTCCTTCACGTCATCCTTGGCAATATACATATCGGAGCTGATGCCGCTGTTCATATAGACGTTGCCATCGCCGAGAATGGTATATTGAGAGGAAAGCGCATCGGTTTCCGTGTTTCTGATAAGGTCGTGCTTAATGGTGTAGTTGATAATCTGACCGGGGGTAAGACCGCCCAGCGCCTTATCCGTGCCCACGTGAACACGGGCAGGAAGGGGCTTATACTCGTCCCAGCCGCCCTCGCTCTGGTAGAGCCAGCGGCGCTCCATGTTGCCGTTTGCGTTATGGCTGTAGCAGGCGAAGCCCATACAGCGGAAGGCGCCAAGGATAAAGGCACGCTCGTAGTATCTGCCGTAGGTAGAATAATCGTCCGTATACCAGGTGATATTTCCTTGCTCGTCCTCTACCGTAATGCCCTCGGGAGAGAGAACGGTTTCAATGGTATAGTCCTCAGCGGGAAGGAGGCTGTAATCCAAATCCAGATAGAAGTCCGCGCCGCTTCTGGTGCGGAGATTTACCTTCTTGGCGTCGGCATCAGCCTGGGAAACGGTTTCACGGATACGCAAGCCGCCGTCCTCGTTTCTGTACCAGCCAGCGCCCACCAGGGTACCGTAGGTGCCTGCCTTCACGGCGTTGGTCCAGATAACACCGTTTTCCGCGTCAATACGGGTGCCCGTGGAGAAGCCGTCATAGGCGGACAGCAGCACCACAAGGCCGTCGGTTACGTAGAGGGATTCGTCCTTGTTCCAATCGCTTCTCAAAAGGGAAACGGTTTCCTCCAAGGCAGCCTCCAGCTCGCTCTTTTCCATAAAGCCCATCAGCGCGAAGGCGTCTACCACGAAGGCAAGCTCCTCGGCGCTCAGGTTGCTACAGGCAGAAGCGTCAACCCCCGCGTATGCCAGAAGGTCTACAAAGTGGTTGTACTTGAATTCGTACTCAGTCAGAATAGCATCGTACAGACGGACAGAGTATACTGCCACAGGGGTACGGCGGAAGAGGTAGAAGGCAGAGTCGCTATCCGCATCGGTATAATACTTATAGCCGAGGGTGGTTCCCTTGCCTGTCTCATAGGTAGAAACGGAGCCCGTGCTGACAAAGCTGCCAGATTTGGTGGGGGAGCCGTTCTTAAAGACACGGAAGGTAGCGCTGACCTCGTCTGCGGTGACGGTAAGGTCACGGACTATCTGCTGGGTGTAAATACCTCTGTCAGCGCGGCTGGTTTCGGGCCAGAGCTGATTGTTCAGATAGTTACCCGTCTGCCAACCGCCCTCCGCGGGAGAGATAAACCAGCGCACGTAGTGAGCGCCGCCAAGGGTGGTGCTGGTGCCGCGCTCATAAATTGCCTTGAACTGTCCCAGCGCATCGGACACGGTGGTGGCAAGGTGAGCGCCTTCATATTCGCCCACGATATTGCCATCGGCGTCAATTTCCTGGGGATAGCCGTATTTGACAACGGTTTCCAGGGTGTAGTCCTCCTTGGGAAGGGCCTTGCCGCCGATATCCAGGTAGGCGTCTACGTTTTTCGTGCCTGCGGTAGCATTCTCGGGGTTAATCGTTACGGTGTAGCCAACGCCGCCGCCCGTCAAGGTGCCCCAGACGGAGCCAATGAAGTTGGCGTTGTGGTTACCCATTTTATCGTACCAGACGCCGCTTTCGCCCGCAAAAACCGTGGAGGCGGTGTCATAGGCGCTCAAGAGCATAGTCAGGCTACCGCCGTTCTCGGTCTTGGTGCCGTCAGCGCCGATATAGAGAGCGTCATAGGCAGTCTTCTTGCGCGCCGCTTCCTCTTGGGCGCGGATTTCTTCCAGCTGGTCGATGATATCCTCCAGCTCTGCAACGGTGACGTCCATATTCTGCTTGGACACCTGGAGCAGGAAGGTTTCCTTATCCGCATCGTTCAGCTCCGCATAGAGGGAGAAGGGAGCGCCCACGTAAAGAAGAATATCAATCGCACGGTTGCGGGATACCTCTGCCTCGGTCAGCGCCTTGGTGTACAGACGCACGCCGTACACGGTGCCGGGAACAGAGCGGAAGAGGATAAAGCTGCCCTGGTATACAGAGTTTGCGTTAATAGGGCAGGTGTTGTGGCTTGTGGGAGTTGCGTTGGCACCGTTCTTGGCGAAGGTGTAGACGTATTTGCCCGAAGCGGTGTCGCTGGTCAAGGTGATGCCCGCGGTGATGATGGAGGTATCGCCCTGCCAGATGTTGGTGGTGCCGTTCCAGTTGCCCGTTACCGCGCCTAACTGATTCCAGTGGTCCACTGTGGCGGTTTCCGTTTCGGTTATCATATGTACGAAGCCATTGAGCTTGCGGCTATTGGCGCTTTGAGAGCCGAACCAGAAGAAGGCACGGAAGCGTCCGAGAGAAAAGCCTGCCGGGTTGTTTTGGGTAGCAGCCTCGGGGACCGTGACACCGTCTGCGTTAACGGTCAAGCCGCGCACGGAGGCGACAATCTCTAAGGTGTACGCATCCGTAGGCAGGAGAGAGGAATCAAGAGAGAGGTATCTGGAATAGTCCGCTGCTGCCAGGTCATATCCGATACCGCCCTTTGCGCCCTCCGTCCAAGCGCCGGCAATGGTGGCGTGCTTGGTGGCACCCGGGGCAACGTTGGTCCACTGCCCTGCCGTCAGGTCATAGGAGGCAACGTTCTTGAAGCCCTTCAAGAGAACGGTGAGCTCACCGCCGTTTTCGGTTTTGCTACCGTCCGCACCTACGTACAGGTCATCGTAGCTGTCAGCGGTGCTGCCCGTGCTTTGGGACGAGCCCGTTCCAGACAGGTCGGTGCTTGCCGAGGCAGGGAAAACTGCCGTTGGAATGAGCGTTACCAGCATACAAACCAGTAGCAGCGCACTTACAAGTCTTTTTTTCATCACAAAATCTCCTTACCAAGTCATTAAAAATCTTTTCCGCCCTTTTCCTTGCCTTTTGGGAGTAAGTGAAGGACGGAAGCGCATTTTTGATTTCAAAGGGTCATTTACATATAATATATAAGCATTTACCCTGTCAATATTATAACAAACTTGGGGCGGCTTGTCAACCAAGCCCATCATTTTTGTGGAAAAGCCCAATTTTTCTCCCTTCTTTTTGTGACATTTTCACAACAAGCCAAAAAAGCCCCTTTCTTGCTTTACCCAAAAAAGCGGCTTCCTGTCTTGTTTTTTCGGCTTTTGCAAAAAAGCCATATAGTCAATTTTTTTAACATTTTCTCTGCTTTTTGTACGAAATTTTCCATAATTCCATACACCTGATGGGCAGATGCTATGCGCAACCGCATTGTCATTCTATACCAAGCTGCGGCTTGGATAAAAGACACCCCGAAGCGTTCCTTTCGGTTCACTTCGAGGGGTTTTATCGGATTTTAAGTTAAATGGCATCTTGCGCGGCGCAAAGCACCGCAGGATTGAGCGATTTCATTTTCGCACCGCACCCAATGCCGCTGGATTTTGGAGCAGATTTGTTCGAGCGGTACCCGCCGCCGTATTTCATACGGCAAGGGGGGCGGTCGGGCGAAGGCGCCCAAAATCAACCCAATGCCGCAGGATTTTGGAGCAGATTTGTTCGAACGGCACCCGCCGCCGTATTCCATACGGCAAGGGGGTCGGTCGGGCGAAGATGCCCAAAATCCTGCGGCAGAGCCCCTTTAATATTCGTTGGACAACAACCACTCCCACTCTCCCGGATGCATAGGCGCACCCGTTTCCGCTATCAAGGACTTGATGGCATTGGGGAAGGCAAGCTTGCTGTCACCCGCAAAGTAGCGGGTGCCCACTACCTTGTGTCCGCACGCCTGCCAATGGGCATCCTTGCCCATATGGAAGCATTCATTCTGCTGGGCAGTGGGCGTAGTGGCACGGACGTTAAAGACGTAGTTATCGGTGGAGTGAATATTGTAGGACCAGGCGCTACCCGTAGTGGTGTACTGCATAAAGAAGGGAGCGACGCCGTTAGAGCGCAGATAGTGCGTGTAATCCTCGGGGCTGGCGCCAGGCTTTGCGCCTCTGTCGGCGCCCGCGGAGTACATCACGGCGATATTGTTGTAGTTGGACCAGTTGGTGGAGGCGCCGTCAAAGTAGTAGCCGTCACTCTGTCCGCCAAGACCGTTGCCCGTATGCTTGTCAAACACCACGAGGTTGTGGTGAATGAAGTTGATTTGCTTGGGGTTATCGGGCTTCAGGTTGCCGCCCAGCATATAGATGGCGCCGCCATCCTCCATCTCACGCATAAACTGCGTTACGTAGTTATGGTGGATGTTCATATTGTAGAGGTTGTAGTTATCCCCCTCCTCCCAGGTTGCCGCCGACCAGGACCAGCCGAAGGACATACCCGAATAGGAGCAGCCGATAATCGTGTTGTTGGCAACCTCCACGTCCTTACAGGACGCCATATAGATGGCGGGGCTGGCGTAATCCGTCAACGCCACCTCGTGGATATAGTTGCCCTTCAGCGTAACACCCTGCGCGCCGCTTTCGGCATTGAAGAGCGTATTGTTGCGCTCGGAGCCCGTAAAGCGGATGGCGGTGCCGCCCAGCGTTTCAAACTCACAGCCCTCAACGGTGACGTTCTCCGCTCTGCCGCGAATGCCGATGCCGTCCGCACCCAGGTCACGGAAATAGCAATCCGCAACCGTAAGGTTGTAGGCGTTGTAGCAAAGCAGGGCATTGTGCTTGGTAAAGCCGCGCTCCTCGTCGGCAATTCCCTTGGGAGGCGCGTTGTTGCCGCCTGCCTGTCCCGAGCAGATGCCGTAAACGGAATAGGCGGTGTTGTCCACGCCCCAGAGGGTCAAGCCAGACAGGGTGAGGTTCTTGGCGTTGGTGAACACCAAGAGGTTATCAAGGGTGGGATAAGCAAAGCTCATATCGTCGGCAATGCCGCTTTCGCTGTAATAGTACAGCTTGCCCGATGCTATGTCATAATAATACTCACCCGTTTCGTCCAGAAATTCGGGAGCGTTCTGTAAAAACACCTGGCGATTTTTGGTGGCAAGGTCGCTTTGTCCCGCATAGGATACGTACTGCGTCTTGTCCACGTAGACGGCAACCAGCTCCTCGCGGTCGGCGCCCTCGCCATAGTAGGCGGTATCGTCAAAGTCAATGCCCACCACCTTAAAGAGGTTATAGCACCACTCAATGCTGTGGGACAGCTCTATTTGCCCGTGGCGAAGGACGGTTCTTGGGGTGGTGGCGGCGTCATAAACATTGAGCCGCAGCTCCGTAAGCACTGCCTGTGCCTCTGCAAGTGCCGTTTCGGCGGCTTGGTATGCCGCCGAGGCGTCGGCGGTATTGCCGCCGCTTGCCACTGCCGCGTCAAGCGCCGCCTTGGCGGTGTTACGGGCGGTTGTTTTTTCGGCTACCACCGCTTCTTGGGCAGTCGCTATTTCCTCCCAAAGGCTCTTTTCCGCCTTCAAGGCTGTTAGCATAGCCTCGGTGGAGGCACGAAGGGACTCTGCCAAGGACAGAGGCACGAAGATGCGCCCGTCCTGCTCTGCCTTGCTATCGGGGATAGTGAGCGTATAGGAAACGGCGGACGCCTTAACAGCACCACTTCGTACATCGGCATACCGTTCCTTAAAGTAATTGAATGCCTCCTTGTAGGCGGCGCTTGCCGCACTGTCTGCGGTCCAAGCGTCAAAGGCGTCATCCGAAAGCACGCCCTGGCCCTTTTTAACCTCATCGTACGCTAAGAACCAATCACGGTGACGGGCGTACGCCTCTTTCAGGTCGGGTCTGTCAGCGTCATACTCATTTTCGGGCAGCTTCTCTGCCAGAGTACCTGCCTCGTAGTAATATTTTGCCCTCTCGTAGGTGCCCTCGGTAGAAAAAGAGAAGCGAGAGAGCAGGGGCGTTCCCTTCATCGTGGAGGTGACACCGCTATGTGCCATGGTGGCGGTGAAGCCGTCCACGTAAAAATTACGGAACACGGGATAATTGCCCTTGCCATCGGGAGCGAATTCATATACGTAAAGTCCCGACCTGCCTGCCACGGCTTGGAAAGCGGAGGCGGGAATGTTCACTGCCGAGGTCAGGGAGGGCAACTCCTCTGCCTCGAAATCCCCTTCAATGGAGAAGGAGTAATAGGGGTTTTGAATCTCGTCGAAATCAAGGGAGACGATTTCATCCAGCATATAGGCGCCATCACCCACGAAAAGAGAAAGCCGCAGAGGCTTCTCCGAGGCGGCAAGAATTTGCTTTGCCGCTTCGAAGGCGGTGCCGAAATCGTTATAGGGCGCATCCTGACTACCGTTGCCGCCGTTGGGCGCTGTAGCGGAAAGATAAACCGTTTCCTCCTCATAGCAGCCGCCGGCAGTCATAGAAAGATAATCGCTAAGACCCGCCTCCACCATGCTTTCGGCGGTGGAAAGGTGGTTATAAATCACGAACAGGGAGGGCTCGGCGCTATAAGCGCTGCCCGACAAGCCACCGTAAAAGTAACTGACCTCGCCGCTGTCCCTGGCGGTGAGCTTAACGTAGGTCACCACCCGTAGCTTTTCATTATAGAGGTCGCTATCCGCATCCCGCCAGGTGACGGTGACGGCGTAGGTATCCTCGTCTAACAGATAGGCGGTATTGGCGCCCGAGGTGGAATCAAACGCCACAAAGCGGTAGTCATAGGCACCGTCGGCGGTGGGTCTTTCGTCCCGTCCGATGCCAACGAGGGTGCCAAGCTCCACCTCGAAGCCTGCCGCCATAATCGCGGCAAGAGAGGAATATTGCAGGTCAAAATAGAAGCGGATGGCGTCGGACATATCCTTCTTGATGCCCACGCCCTGAGAGCGCACCCAGATGCCTGCCATACCGTCGTTCAGCGCCTTTTGCGCCTCCTCCTTGGTCATATCAAAGGAAAGGGCGGTAAAGGCGGCAAAGACGGTCGCCTTGTCGGGGATGCTGGCAAGGGCCTCCTCCAAGAGCTCCGTATCCAAATCAAAGTAGTAGCAAACGTCCGCCACACGGTTCTGCAGCTTTTCAGCGTCAGTCAGAACACGGTTATACAGACGCACGGAGTAGAGGGTGGACGCCAAGCCCCGCATCAGATAAAAGTCCTTTTCCGCGGAGGCAGAGGGGGCAATGTACGCCGAGGCAGGTATAGACGCCTTCAGGTCGGCAACGTTGTTGCGGGACATAACGTAGCGCGCCGAGCCCTCCTCCTCGTCAAAATCGTGGTCAATGGTGTAGGTGAGAATTTTTCCAAGCTCGATGCCCTGGAAGGTTCTGTCGCGTCCAATCTGGTTGCGGGAGGAGGTATCGTCCCAACAGCCCTTGGACTGATAAACAAACCATTTTTCAAAGGAGCCCGAGGAAACGTGGCTGTTGCAGGCGTAGCCCATACAGCGCAAGGGGCCAATGGAGAAGGTTCTTTCATTGTAAATGCCGTAGGTGGAGAAATAGTCCACGTAGGGAGAGATGCTTCCGTCCTCATTCTGAATGGTGATGCCCTCAGGGGCGGTAACCACCTCTAAGGTGTAATCCCTCTCGGGAAGCAAGGAGTAATCCAAACCCAAATAGAAATTGTCTCTGCTTCTGTGATGGGAAAAGACGCTCTTTTCCGCATAAACGGCGTCTACCGTTTCACGGATTTGCAAGCCGCCGTCGGCGCTTCTCTGCCAGCCCTTGCCGTAGAGGACGCCAAAGGAGCCTTCCTTTGCCACGTTGGTCCAGTTGACCGACCCCTCTCCGAAGAGGGTAGGGGTGGAGAAGCCGTTATAGGAGGAAAGCAGACCCACCAGCCCCTCCGTTACGTAGAGGGAGTCCTCCTTGCTCCAGGAATAGGTACAGACGTCAAGCGCCTCTTTGATGGCCGCCTCTGCCTCTGCCTTGGGCAAGAGGGTGGATTCTTTTAGGAAGTTGGCAACAAAGGCGCGTGCTTCGGCGTCAAGGTTGGTATAATACTCCGCTACATCCAAGCCCGCATACGCTAAAATATCCACGTAATGGTTATGCAGCATTTCCTCTTCTGTCAAAACAGCATCGTATATACGGATTGCGTACACGTTGACAGGGGCGCGACGGAAGAGGAAAAAGACGGTATCTGCCTCCTCGCCCGTATAGCACTTATCCCCCTGCACCTTGGCGGTGGACAGCGCACCCGTGCTGTTATAAACACCTGTTTTGGAAAGGACGCCGTTTTTCATAATCTGATAGGTCAGTCTGACGTTTGCGCCCTCTTCCGTCTTATCACGGACTATCTGCTGGGTAAAGGCGGTAGTTGCGGTACGGCTGGTCTCCATCCAAAGCTGATTGTTGAGGTAGTTTCCTCCGTACCAGCCCTCCCTCGCGGGCGCCGTGAAGTAACGGGTATAATAGTGGCCGCTGATGGCGGTACCCATACCGCGCTCATAAACCGCCTTCAGCTGCCCAATGGCATCCGAAAGCACGCCACCCCAGAAGCCGTCGCCCGTATAATCCACGATAGGATTTCCCGCGGCATCGGTGCCCTGTAAGCGTCTGTACTGCACGGTATATTCTACGGTAAAATCCTCCTTGGGTAAGGCGTCAATACCGAAGTCAAGATAAACGTCCTCCTTGTAATTGGAGTGACGGGCTTCGTCATAGGTATAGGAGCCGTCGCTCTGCTTGGTGGCAACGCCCACGGTCATACCGTAGCCAACGCCACCGCCGCTTTGCGGCTGCCAGAGAGAGCCAATGAGGGTGGCATCGTGCTCACCCACCTTATCGAACCACACCTTTTGCACGTCCGAAAGCAGGACGGAGGCGTGGTCATAGGCGGAAAGAAGGGCGGTAAGCTTGCCGCCGTTCTGGGTTTTGGCGCCGTCAGCGCCTACGTAGAGCCCGTCGTACACGGTCATTTTACGGGCAATCGCCTCCTGCTCCCGCATTTCTGCCAGATTATCGGCAATATGCTCGATATCCTCGGCGGTAGCGCCGAAGCCAAGGTTGCCTACCAAGGAGAGGAAATCCTCTCTGTCGCCCTCGGCAAGGTTCGCATAGACAGAAAAGTCCACGCCGCTTTTCAAAAGAATATCGGCGAGGCGGTTCCCTTCCATCTCCTTTTCGGTCAGAACAACGCTGTAAATACGGACGGAATAGACCGTCACAGGCTCACGGTAAAAGAGATAGAAAAGCGAATCGGCAGTTTCCTTGAAGTATTTGCTGGGGTTGATGCCGCCTGTCAGCTCCAAGGCGGTATCGTAGCTACCCGTTTTCTGCACGGCGCCGTTTTTGAGAATTTTGAGGGTTGCCGCCGTGCCCGTAGCCGAGGAGGCTTCCGTGCGGGTTACGGTCTGTACGAAGGCGTCAAAGCCCGTGCGGCTCAGCTCCGTCCAAAGCTGTCCGTTGTTGTAGCCGTTGTTAGGATTACCGGCATTTCCCCAATACTGCCCGTCCGCTGCTAAAAACCAACGGGTGGTGCCTCTTTCGCCCAGGGTTGTTCCCGAGCGGTCATAGGCATCCTTCAGCGTGCCGATAACGGTGGTGGGATGGCTGCCGTTGGACGCCCAGAAGGTGTTTTTGGTGTAGACGGCGGCAGGGTTAGGCGTGCCGTCGGCATTGGCGCCGACGATATGCTTATGCTCCGCAAACCACTCCACCGTATAATCCCCATCGGGCAAAAGCCCGATATCGAAATTCAGTCGAGGCTTTTCGTCAAGATTGTAATGGGTATTGCTGTCAAAGCTCCAGGTGCCATCCCCACCGAGGGTGGCAACGCCCGCAAGCAGGTCATACCCCACGCCGCCGCCAGCGTACGTTTGCCAAAGAGTGCCCTCAAGGGTCGCCGTGGCGTTGCCGTCGCTTGCCGTCCAGGTGCCCCCCGTCAGGTTAACGGTGGCAGCGGTGCCCATAGCGTCAAAGCGCGCAACCAGTCCCCGCGTGGCGTAAAGGTCGGCAAAGCTTGATAGCTCCTTCCCCTCGGTGCCTCCCGTGGCTTGGGTGGTGGGCGCCGACGCCGAGACTGCCACCGTTACGGGCAAAAGGGACGCCAGCATACAGAGAATAAGGAGAAGAGAAAGCACTCTTTTCATCGTTCATAACCACAGCCTTCGCCACAGCGAAGGCTTCCTTTCATGATGGAATGGGCGCCGATTTCGCCAAGCGAAATCGGCGCCGCACAAAGCACGGCTTAACTTTTTATTCAAGCTCGTTTCTTGTGTAAAGCTTTGTTTACATTATGGCTTATTTCAAAGCGCTCTTGCCAAGATATTTGCTATACTCGATATATGCCTTGTCCCAAGCCGCCGTGTCGGTGGGCTCGTAGATTGCCAAGGGGGTAGACGCCTTGATAACCGCGCGGGCTTCCTTCCAATCCTTGATGTCGCCAAGGGCAATCAGCTGCACGGCGATATTGCCCATTACGGTTGCCTCGGCAGGACCAGCCACCACGCGCACACCCGTGGAGGAGGCGGTCAGACGGCAAAGCAGGGTGTCCTTGATACCGCCGCCCAGCATATTGATTTGCCCGAAGCTCTTGCCCGAGATATCGCAAAGGGCGTTGTAGTTGAGCTTGTATTTCATAGCCAGGCTCTCGTAGATGCAGCGCATCACCTCGCCGCGGGTTTGGGGCACGTACTGCCCCGTGGCACGGCAAAATTCCTTGACCCGAGAGGGCAAATCCCCTGCCGTTTCAAACTCGGGGGCGTCACAGTCGATAAAGCACTTAAAGGGCTCTGCCGCCAGGGCTTCCTTTTCCAAGTCGGCATAGGAAACCTTGTCACCCTCTCTATGCCATTGGCGACGGGATTCCTGAATAAGCCAAAGACCCATAATATTCTTCAAGAAGCGAGTGGTGCCCCGGTAGCCACCCTCGTTGGTGTACTGGATTTCGGCGGATTTCTCGTTGATAACGGGAGCGGCAAGCTCGGTGCCAAAGAGGGACCAGGTGCCGCAGGATATGTACACGAAATCGCCCTCGGCAGGCGCAGAGGCAACGGCAGAGGCGGTATCGTGGGTACAAACGGCGATAACGGGAATGGGGGCGCAGTCAAACTCCTCGCAAAGCGCCTTGGAGAGGACGCCGTAGCTTTCGCCGGGCTGAATCATCTCGGGGAGAATGGAGGTGGGAATGCCAAGCTTTTCCAAGAGGGCGGTATGGAAGGTCTTGGTCTTGGGGTCTAAGAAGTTGGAGGTGGAGGCAATGGTCGCCTCGGCTCTCTTTTCGCCCGTCAGAAGGTAGGCAAACAGGTCGGGCATAAAGAGAATTTTATCCGTCATCTTCAAAAGCTCGGGACGGTATTTTGCCAGATAGTATAGCTGATACAGGGTATTGATACGCATAGTCTGGGTTCCCGTCAGAGCGTACAGCTCCTCGGGAGAAATGATGTTGAAAACCTCCTCGGGAATGCCCACGGTTCTTTCGTCACGGTAGTGATTGGGGTTGGCAATCAGCTCGCCCTCCTTGTTGAGAAGCCCGAAGTCAACGCCCCAGGTGTCAATACCGATAGCGTCGATGGGTCCCGTCTTGACAGCCATATTGATAGCCGTCTTGACCTCAAAGAACAGACGCAGAACGTCCCAATACATTCTCTCGCCTACACACACCGTATCATTGGAGAAGCGGTGAATTTCCGTCACCTGCATCGTCTTTCCGTCAAACTCGCCAATCATAGCTCTTCCGCTGGAAGCGCCGAAGTCAAACGCCAATACTCTTTTTGCCATTGTCATATCCTCTTTTTTCTTTGTTGAAGCGGCCAAGCCGCATACTGTTTTTATTATAACACCTGTTCTCTGTTTTGGCAAGTACCAGTTTTCAGTTTTATTGTAGCACACCGCCGTCTTTGGGACAAATGGAAAATTTCCACACTTTTTGGTAAAAAAGCCATATTGGGGCATTTTTTTTGGAAAAACGATTGTTTTTGAAAAAAACATATGCTATACTGTCCCTAAGAGGACTTATTTTTCTCTTTTTTAACAGAAATACATACGGAAAGGATATTCAGATATGGCAAAGAACAGACTGATTGGCGATTATCCCGTCATCGGCATCCGCCCCACCATTGACGGCAGACGCGGCACCCTGAAGGTGCGTGAATCCTTAGAGGAACAGACCATGAATATGGCAAAGGAGGCGAAGCGCCTGTTTGAGGAAAACCTGCGCTACTCCAACGGCGAGCCTGTGAAGGTTATCATTGCGGACACCACCATCGGGCGCGTTGGCGAGAGTGCCGCCTGCGAGGAAAAATTCAAGAAGGCAGGCGTTGCCATTACCCTGACCGTCACCCCCTGCTGGTGCTACGGCTCCGAAACCATGGATATGAACCCCGACACCATCAAGGGTGTTTGGGGCTTTAACGGCACGGAGCGTCCCGGCGCCGTATACCTTGCCTCCGTTCTGGCGACCCACGCCCAGAAGGGTCTACCCGCCTTTGGCATTTACGGGCGGGACGTCTGCGATATTGGCGACACGGGCTTGACCGAGGACGTAAAGGAGAAGCTCTTGCGCTTTGGCCGCGCCGCTGTGGCGGTTGCCACCATGCGCGGAAAATCCTATTTGCAGATTGGCTCCATTTGTATGGGCATTGGCGGCTCCATTATGAATACCGATTTTATGGAGGACTATTTCGGTATGCGGGTGGAGTCGGTAGACGAGGTGGAGGTTATCCGCCGTATGACCGAGGGCATTTACAACAAGGCGGACTACAAGCGCGCCTTGGCTTGGGTGAAGGAAAACTGCAAGATGGGGCTTGACAAGAACCCCGACTTCATCAAGAGAAGTGACGCCCAAAAGGAAAAGGACTGGGCCTTTTTGACCAAGATGGTGCTGATTATCAAGGATTTGATGAACGGCAACAAGCGTCTGCCTCGCGGCTGCGAGGAGGAGATGGTGGGTCACAACGCCATCGCCGCAGGCTTCCAGGGTCAAAGACAGTGGACGGACTTTTATCCCAACTGTGACTTTGGCGAGGCCATTCTCAACTCCTCCTTTGACTGGGAGGGTGTCCGCGAGCCCTATATTCTTGCCACCGAAAACGATATTCTCAACGGTATGGGCATGCTCTTTATGAAGCTACTCACCAACGAGGCGCAGATTTTTGCCGACGTCCGTACCCACTGGTCTGCTGACAGCGTTAAGCGTGTCACGGGCTATGAATTGGAGGGACACGCCAAGGAGGCAGGCGGCTTTATTCACCTTATCAACTCGGGCGCGGCTTGTCTTGACGCCAGCGGCGAGTCCGTGGATGCCGCAGGCAATCACTGCATCAAGCCCTGGTACGAGGTAACCGAGGCAGACACGAAGGCGATGCTAGATGCCACCGAATGGTGCGCCGCCGATAACGGCTATTTCATAGGCGGCGGCTTCTCCTCCCGCTTTGAAACCAAGCACGAGATGCCCGCTACGATGATTCGTCTGAATCTGGTGAAGGGTCTTGGCCCTGTTTTGCAGATTGCCGAGGGCTACACCGTTGCCCTGCCCCACGAGGTGTCCGACGCCCTTTGGAAGCGCACCGACTACACCTGGCCCTGCACCTGGTTCGCGCCTCGCTGTGACGGCAAGGAGGGCTCTGCCTTCAAGAACGCCTACGAGGTTATGAACCGCTGGGGTGCCAACCACGGCGCTATCTCCTACGGTCACATTGGCGCCGACCTTATCACCATGGCGTCTATTCTCCGCATCCCCGTTTGTATGCACAACGTGGACGCCGAGAAGATTTTCCGTCCTGCCGCCTGGAACGCCTTTGGACAGGACCCCGAAGGCCAGGACTACCGTGCCTGCGCCGCCTACGGCCCTATGTACAAGAAGGTCAGAGTATAATTTCTAAAACGAAATCCCCGATGGAACAAGCGTCCATCGGGGATTTTTTATTCTTTTTCCTTGGCGTAGCCCAACAAGAACGCGGGGCTTTGCACCAGGGGCGAAAACGAGAGGTCCTTCTCGCATCTGCATTCCAAAAGAATGAAGATGATAATGGCGAAATGGCCGAAGGGGAGGGGGATAAACTCCCCGGGGTCGGTTTGGGAATAGAAGAAGAGCCCGATATAGGAAAGGGTCAAGGCAACCGTTTGCAGGGTCGGGCGATAGGTAGCGAGCCGATAGCGGCGGTAGCCGTGGTACAGATAGGCGAAGCAGCCGAACAGCCCCATACTGCCCCAGATTTGAGGAAAATAGAGATGATACCAGCGAATGCACGCCATAGGAATCTTGTAAAAGGCATCGTCCATAGAAGCAATACCCACGCCAAAGAAGGGCGCCTTGGCGAGGTCCACGAAGGATTGCCAGAAGAGCTCTACCCGCGCTTCGCCCGGGCGAACGAAATGGAAGCCGCCCTCCGAGCCGAACTTATGGGGAAAAATATCCGCCAGCATATCCCCGAAAACGAGCGCCGCCGCCACCGCCAGCAAAAGCGCAAGGAGGGAGCCTATCAGCTTGATTTTCAGGTCTTTTTTGCCGTAATAGAACCAAACGAGGCACAAAAGCACCTCCACCGTACCGAAGAGCAGGGCGGTGCGCGCCGTGGTAAAGAGGGCGGCAACGTAAAAGACGAGTCCCAAAAGAAGGGAAAAGATACGGCTATACGCCTTCCCTTCCTTTTTGGCAAAATAGAAGGGGACGGGGATTGCCATTAAAAGCAGGTTAGCAACGGTGTTACGAGAGGGGAACCAGCCGTGATAAAAATCGGGATTTCCCCGATTTTCCCACCAAATCCAGGCATACTTCCCTGCTATCGCCACGCAAATGACACCCATAAAGAGCATACACCACAGAAAATGCTCCATAGCCAGCTCGGGCTTCTGGGTCTTGTAATCGGCGGCGTACACCAGGTACAAAAGCAAAAGCAGAATACCAAGCGCCAGATAATGATAGAGGGCGGCAGGGTTGAAGAGCTCCTCGGCGGTGGTTCCGAAGGCGCCGCCGAGCAGAATAGCAACAGAGGTTAAAACGATGCCGTTATAGGAATAGCCGCGGCTGAGCTTCTTAGGATAGCGGATAAAGTGGTAGACCGTCGCCAGGGCGATGGGGATACCCCAGGGGAGATAGGGGAGAATATCCGTCCATTGGGCAACAAGCTGCGCGCCTACCGCAATCACCGCAAAATAGGGCATCAGCCCCGCCGAAAAGCGGCGGCTGAAAAGCAGCGAAAGGCCAAACAGCTCCCCGTTCATCACAAGGGAGGGCATAATCGCCCCCTCTCCGCCAAAGACGCCGTAAAAGCCAATGGCAACGGATAGGAGCATAAAAAGAGGAGAATGGAGCGCGTCTTCTATTTTTTGCCGTTTTTCTTCGGTTAAAAGAGCCTTCATATTCTCTCCTTTCACGTGTTTTCAGTTGCGTTTCTTTTTTCTGATATCCGACAGGGTGGACAGGGTACCGACGGCGATGGGAATCAAGCAGGCAAAGAGCAAAACCAGGAATACTCCGCGCCAGGAAAAGGCGTCGGCAACGACCCCAAGCCCGTAGGAGCTCATTGTGCTTCCCACGTAGCAGCAGCCGTTGAGGACGCCTGCCAAAAGCCCTGCGTTTATTTTTTCACGGAGATACAAGGGCGCCATACTGGTGATGATGTTGTTAATGGCGTGCATCGCCAGAGAAACCAAGCCGAACAGCACAAGCATCAGCCACCAAAGGGTGGAATCCAGCAAAAGCACACAGCCCAAAATCAAAAGAAGGGTTAAGAGGAACCAAAGCCCCGCGTGGGTCACGAAGGCAGGAATTTTCTTATGTACGGTGGTGGCGCAAGCGGCGCCGAAGAAGCCAACCACAGGCAGAACCAGAGTCAGAATCATAGAAAGGCTGTCGGGAAGTCCAAACGCCTCCTTCAAGAAACGGGGCATCCAGGTGGTTAAGCCGTCCTTCACCAGGTTGTTGATAACGGCAAAGCTGCCAAGGGCAAGGACAAAGGCGAGAAGCTCCCGCGGAAAGCCCTTCGGCTTTTCTGCAAGGGCTTGCGTCCTTTCCGTTCCGAGCGTCTCGGCAGATGCTTCGGCAGGCACCTTTTTGAAGGCGCGGCCGTAAAGGGTCGCCCACAAAACTGCCGTTACCAGCATCACCGACGCTCCCAACAGGAAGCTATACGTAAAGCCGCCCCAGGTGGAAAAGAGGGCGCTGGCGCCGTAGGAGGCAAAGGTGCCCACCGCCACGGTGCTGGACATAGCTAAAATTGCCTTGGAAAGAGCATAGGGCTTCAGGGTTTCCGACAGGGAGGAAATCAGGTTGGGCCAGAAGATAGACTGGGCAATGCCGTTAAAGAGCCAAAGAAATTTCAAGGCACCGAAGGGGGCGCCAAGAAAGACCGCCAGGTTCACCGCCGCAGACACAAAAAGGGCGGCAGGGATAATCACGCGCTTGGGATAGTACTTGGACAAAATCCCGTTGACAACCTGCCCAACGCCGTAGGCAAAGAAAAAGAAGGTGCTGACAAGCCCCGCGTCTGCCCTGGAAACGCCGAAGGTATCAATGACAACGGATATATTGGCGGCGTAGCTATACCGTCCAAGGTATGCCGACACGTATACCAGCCAGCAAAGCAGTATGGGCAACAGCTGCGCCCTACTTAATTTCGATTTTTTCTCTTTTTCCACCGCATTCATAGCAAAGCCTTTCTGAAGCAAGCAAACAAAACGGCTTCCGCTTCTGCCCAGCGCAAAAACAACGAAAGCCTCTTTTCTATTTATCATATTCAATATAGCACATTCATAGAAAAAAGTCAAGATAAAACGAAAAAAGAGGAGGGCGCCTGCGACAAAGGCGCCTCTACTGTGAAATTTTCCTTTTTAGGGAATTGACTTTTCACCCTTCCTATGATAGAATAAGCAGGATATTTTATTTTTTCTCGGAGGTCATTATGCCCGTTATCTACTTACTGATTACGATTTTATCAGTTTCTATGCAAAGCTTCTTTACCAAGATATACAGCAACAAGACCCAAAAGGGTGTTTTGCTCTTTAACACTATGGCAACCCTGGTGGCGCTTTTCATTTTCGCCATAACCGCCGGCTTCCGCTTTACCTTTATAACGGGCAATTTCCTCTACTCCCTTCTCTTTGCCCTATCGTATTTTCTTGCCATCTTCGGCTTGACGATGGCTATCAAAACGGGGCCCCTCTCCTTAACCGCCCTGATGGAATCCTATTCTATGATTATCGCCTCGCTGTACGGCGTTCTGGTGCTGCACGACCCCGTTACCCCCTTTATGTGGGCGGGCTTTGCGCTGCTTGTGGTGTCCTTGACCTTTATTAACTTAGAGCCCAAGAAGAAGGACGCCGAGGCAAAGCGCGGCAACGGCATCAACCTCAAATGGGTGATTTTCGTGCTTATCGGCTTTTGCGGCAACGGCTTCTGCACCGTTATTCAGAAGATGCAGCAGGTATGGAGCGAAAAGACCTATGGCGAGGTGCTGTACACCAACGATTTTATGATGGCAGGGCTTTTGGTAGCCTTCTTCGCCTTCCTGGTCGCCGCCCTTATAACGGAACGGGACAGCCTGAAGGAGAATTTCCGCTACGGCTGGCTGCCTGCCATTGGCAAGGGCGCCGCCAACGGGCTTGCCAATATCTTCTCCATTCTCCTTTATACCGTGATGGTCATTTCTCTTGCCAACGCCTTGATTGCGGCAGGCGGCGTGGTGCTGGCGGCTATCTTCGCCGTGGTCATCTACAAGGAGAAGCTCAACCGCTATCAATGGATTGGTCTTGCGGTGGGCGTTGTGTCCCTAGTGCTTCTCAACCTGTAAACAGTTCTTTACAAATTGAAAGCTCCCAAGAAGCCTCTGGCTCTTGGGAGCTTTGTTTATTTGCGGTTGATAATTTCCTTTTTCTCGCCGTCATAGAGAATAATCCCGTAGCCGGCGCCGTAGCCGCCGCCCTTTTCCATATAAGCAAGCATTCTGCGGCGAAGCCCCGTATCGGTGGGAATGCCCTTATGACGCTTTTCGTACTCTATGCCGAACACCCGCCAGAAGTCCACGAATTCCTCGGTATGATACACATCGATAATATCAAAGAGGGCGGCAAAGCGGGCGGTATTGGAGCCCTCGGGGAAAACGGTTCCCTGATAGGCAGGAAAGAGAAGCCAGGAGGCACAGCAGATGGGCATCACGCTACCCGAAAGCTCGTGCTTATAAAACTCGTAGGCACGGGCAAAGGAGTCTAAAACGTCCTCGGGCAACAGCCGTCCCGAGGAGGGAATGTGGCATTGGTAAACAGGCTCGTCGCGCTTTACGGTAAAATCGCCCACGGTGTATTCGTCAATACAGAAGGGGTGATGGTGGTATTGCAGACGTCCCAAGGCGAAAAGCCGCTTTTCAAAGAAGGCGGTAAACCAATCCACGAAAACGCCGACCTCGCCCTTTACCTCCTTGCATTCCTTGACCTTGTAGCCAACGTCTGCCATAGAGGCGTAGAAAATCGCTTCATCAATACCCTCCTCCTTATATTCACGGTAGAGGGTGGGCATAGAAGCAAGCCAAAAAAGCAGATAGAGCATATAGAGAGAGGCGCCCTTTTCTTCCGCCAGCGCCTTGATTTGCGCAAGCTGGGGGGCGCAGGAGGCTCTGTCCGTTTCCATATACGCCTTGGCAATGGGGGCAATGTCCTCCCCGTAGAGCCTGTTTGCCGTCAAAACGGCGCGGGCGTCCTCCCCCGCTATTCCGATTTTCTCTAACAATTCTTCCAAACGCATTTCAGTACCTCAGTCAAGCATGGGCAGGAGCTTTTCAAAGCTTTCGCCCTTGGCGATATAGTGGGTTGCCCGCTTAGCAAGCTCCTCCTGCATAAAGTTGTTGGCATCGTACACGCCAACGGTGGGCAAGCCGCAGGAGGCGGCGCTTGTCAACGCCACAACGGAGTCCTCAAAAACCCAGGTTTCCCTCAAGGGTGTACCCAAGGCGGCAAGCGCCTTTAAGAACACGTCGGGCTTGTCCTTCCCCGCGCCTACCTCCTCACAGCATACCACGGTGGGAAAATACCCGTCAAGTCCGCAAACGCGCAGGGCAAGGCGCACCATATCACGGGAGGAGGCAGAGGCAAGCACCAGCTTGACTCCCTTCTCCTTTAAGCGGTCTAAAAGGGCGATGACCCCCTCTTTCACCGTAACCAGGTTTTCGTAAAACCAGCCAATCATACGGTTGGTATAGTTCAAAAGCGCGGCAGGGGACTCGCCGATGCCGTATTCCCGATGGAGCAGCTCCACAACCTCCTCCATCAGCATGGTGCGCACCCGCTTATCGTCCTCGGCAGAGGGCTTGAAGGCGGGATTTTGCAAAAAATCCTCTCCCAGGCGCTTCCAGTATGCGTCCCAGAAAAAGAGGGAGTCTACCAGCGTTCCGTCCATATCGAAGATGGCGCCCTGTATGTTCCTATTCATCGGCAGCGGCTTCCTTTTTTCGGTAATGTAAAAAATCGGCGTCCTTTACAGGGTGTCCGTAAAGACGGCGTTGGTATTGGCGCGCTTGCCGTTTTCATCCACGGCGGTGAAGCGAACCGCTACCGCCTCCTTTGCCTTCACGCGCATTTCGGTGACATATTCACCCTCTGCGGCAATCACGCTCTTTGCCTTGGAGCCCAAGCGCGCGCCGAGAAAAAGGGCTTGGATTTTCTTGACGGGGGAGGTGCGGATATAGAACGAGCCGTCCTCATAGTAAAATTCCTCGATGAGGGGACCTTCGGAGGCGTAAAAATTGCCGTTGAGCAGTGCCGTGGTGACGTCCTCGTATTTCAAAGAGGGGGCTTTAATCATCGTAAAGCCGCCGTAGGCACCCCATTCACCGTGGGCGTCGTCCGTGGCGATGCAATAAATGCGCTTACCTGCCAGAAGCATATCGTTATACGCCATAGAGTTATATTCGTCGTGCCCCTCCACCTGGCAGGAGTAATTGACGATTTCCATCGCGTGCATACCGTTGTAGCCGCTATAATCGGGATAGCTTTCTCCCGACCAATCAGGATGGTTGTAGGTAACGAAGAAGCCCGCCTCCACGTTGTCCTTGATAATGCGGCTGATGCACTCACCCGTATAGGAAAGGTTTTGTCCGTTATAATAGCCGATAAGCGCCTTGGGAACGGGCTTGTTCTGCTTTTCCAAAACCCAGGCCCCCTCTGCCAGGCAAGCGGGCATATCCTTGTCATTATCGGTCAGACGGATAGCGCACAGGTGACAGGTCTTGGTTTTATCTGCCGTGGCAAGACCGAGCTCGTAGCCGTTCAGCGCCAAAAAATGCTCGTCGCTCAAATCGTTGTGGGTAACGAAGGTATCGTGGTCGGTGTAGGCAAGAATGGAATAGCCCCTTGCCATATAGTTTTCCTTCCATTGCTCGGGGGTCAGTACACCGTCCGAAATCACGGAATGTAAATGCAGGTTTGCTTTGTAAAAATTCCCGTTCTCGGGAAGCAGATATTTTCTCATAGCGTTTTCCTTTCTTGCAGAAGATGACTCTGCTGCCTTTAGTATATCTTTTTCGGAGGCGCTTTGTCAAGCATCTTGGGCAATTTTCTCCTTACTTTCAAAAAATTATTGTAAATGGAAAAAAATGTGCTATACTATACGTATATAGGAGGATACACATATGCACAACCAATCCAACGATTTTAAGAGCGCCTTTTCCGAGGCCTTCAAGGGTCGCCTTGACCACGTCAAAATGACGAAAAAGAAGCTTTTTATCATTCTCGGCATTGCCACTGCCGTCATTCTCGGCTTTTCCGCTTACGTGCTGCTGGTGCCGCTGAATTTCCATAACGGAGAATTCCGCACCCTGCTTTCCGTGCTTTTGCTCCTTTGGTCGGTGCCCCTTTTGTTTCACCGTCAGCTCTTTGTCGAGGGCAAGAGCTGGAAGAAGAGCGGCTTTCTCATTCCCCTGCTTCTGGCGGTGGCGTTTATCGTGGTAAATCTGGCTGTCAGCCTCATCACCTCTCCCGTTTTTATGTCCAAGAGCTACCGTGAGCTGATGCCCGTGGTGGATAACCACAGCTTCACCGAGGACGTCGAGGACTACAACACGATGCAAATTCCCGTGGTGGACAGAGCCCTTGCTGAAAAGTTAGGTGACAAGAAGCTGGGTGAGGATAACTTAGGCTCCCAGTTCAACGTGGGCAAATACTATATGATTTGCCACAACAACAACCTCTATTGGATTGCGCCCATCGAATTTAACGGCTTTTTCCCCTGGGTAAACCGCCAGGTATCCCCCGGCTACGTGATGATTAACGCCAACAACCCTGCGGACGTGGCGGTGGTCAAAACCGAGCTTCGCTATACCGAATCCGCCTTTTTCAACAGCGACCTATCCAGAAAGAATTTCTTTAACGCCCCCACCGCCTGGCGGGCGGAGGATGCCCATTTAGAGCTGACCGACGAGGGTGAGCCCCGTGTTGTGGAAACCATTTACACCAATAAAATCGGCTATCTCAACGGCAGGGATATTTTGGGTGTCATCGTCACCAATCCCTACACGGGCGAAAGCGAATACTTTGATTATCTGGACGCGCCTACCTGGATTAACCACGTTCTGACCGAGGAAATCATTATCGACCAGCTGAACCATTGGGGCGTGTACGTCAACGGCTTCTTCAACTCCGTCTTTGCCAAAAACGAGGTGCTGGAGGTCAGCACGGGCGTCAACTACGTTTACTCCAACGGCAATATGTACCTGCAAACGGGTATGACCTCGGTGGGCTCGGATGAGTCTATCGTTGGCGTGATGATGGTGGATATGCGTACCAAGGAGGCATTCTTCTACCGCATCGGCGGCGCAACGGAGTATGCCGCGGCGCAATCCGCTATCGGCAAGGACCAGGAAAAGCGCTACGCCGCCTCCGACCCCATTATGATTAACCTGGGCGGCACCCCCACCTACTTCTTGATGCTGAAGGATGACGAGGGGCTTGTGAAGCGCTACGCCTACGTCAACGTAAAGGACTACCGCCTGGTTGCCACGGGCGAAACCAAGGACGAGGCGCTGGTGGAATACAAAAAGCTGATTGAGGGCAACGATACCGCCGACTTTGAGGAAAGAACGGTTAAGGAGATTCTCCCCGTCAGTGTGGACGGCACCACCTACTACTATATGCGCTTGGAAAAGAAGGCAGGCGACAGCGAGGACTTTGAAACGAGAGTCTTCCGCGTATCGGTGAAGGTCAACGCAAGTCTTCCCTTCATCAAGGCGGGGGACACCGTGCGTATCACCTATTCGAGGCTTGGTGATTTGTACGAAATCAGCACCCTGCAAGCGCCGTAACCTCTATACGCTCTAAAACCATAGACAGAGCATCACACGAACCCGTTTTATCAAGGCAAATTCCGTGATATGCTCCGCCAAAAATGTACCCCTTGCTCGGCAAGCCGAGCAAGGGGCTTTTATTATTTGGCTTTTCTGTATTCCAAGGGCTTTCTGCCGTATTTCTCTACAAAACGCTTGCGGAAATAGCTTTCGTTTTCATAGCCCACGGCGGCAATCACCTCGCCAACGGGCATATCGGTGGTACGCAGCAGCGTTGCCGCGCGGCAGAGCCGCCGCTCTAATACGTATTCCTTATAGCTTTTGCCCGTCAGCCTTTTTATCAGCGCCCCCGTGTATACGGGAGAATAACCAAGGGCGGCGGCAATATCCTTCAAGGTAACGGTGGCAAGGGCGGCATCCACCGTGCTCTCCACGGTCTTTACTGCCATCTCGGCGGCAATGCTGCCGGGGCGCTCCTTCAAAAGCGGACGCATCGCCAATACCTCCTCCCGCATAGGGATGGAGGGCGCCGCCCCGTTTCTCGAAACGGCGATAGCCGAGGCGCAGGAGGCAAGGGAAAGGGCATCCTTCACCTTGGCGCCTCTTACTAACTCCGCCACGAAATAGCCCGTGAAGGTATCCCCTGCGGCGGTGGTGTCCTTTGCCTCCACCACGAAGCTGGGCTGATGGATTTGCTCCTTGGCGTCCTGATAAATACTGCCCCGCTTGCCCAGCGTCAGAATAACCGAAAGGGCGGGATAGTCCTGCCGCAGCTTTTCCAACGCCCCGTAGGGGTCGGAGGCACCCGTAATCATTTCCGCCTCAATCTCGTTCAGAATCAGATAGGCGAGCTTATGAAAATCAATTTGGAAGATGACATCGTTGATAGGGGAAGGGTTGAGCATCACCTGCATTCCCTTCTCATAAGCTCTCTCAATCAAGTAAGGAACGCCCGAAATCTCGTTTTGCAAAAGGAGAATATCCCCCTTTTCAAAATGGGACAGGGTGGCGTCGATATCCGCCTTGGTAACGGCGGCGTTGGAGCCGGGATACAGGAAAATAGAGTTTTCTCCCGTGCCTGTAACCTGGATAATGGCGTGCCCGTTTTTCTCCTTGACACGCCCAAGATAGGAAAGGTCCACCCCGTCCTCTGCCAGAAGCGCGGCGAGAAATTCGCCGTCCTCCCCGATACAGCCTGCGTGGTATACCTTCGCCCCTGCCCGTGCCGCGGCGATAGATTGGTTGAGCCCCTTGCCTCCCGAATAGATATGCATACTGTCGGTGGCCTCGGTTTCCCCGGGCGCCACGATGTGGTCAAGCAAATATACGTAATCGATGTTACAGGAGCCAAAATTCAAAAGCTTCATCCTTTTTCCGTCCTTGTATTACTTCGGCACTTGCCGTCCTTTTGTCCCTATTGTACCACAGCCGCCATACAAAAACAAGTCCTTTTTCCACCAAAAAACAGACCAAGTAAAAGAAAAAGAGCGAATTTATCCTTCGCTCTTTTTGCGTTTAGCGGAACAGCTCTCCCGATTTGCCGTAGAGTCCCGTGCGCAGGATGGAATATGCCTCCTCCAGGGGACTGCCCGACAAAACGCCCAGCGTTTCCTTCAGATAGGTCACGATATATTCAGGGTTAAGAAATTTTTCGTTATCCACCGTCAAGGTGACGGCAAGCAGAATTTTTCCTTCGGCAAAGGAAGCCTCGCTTTTGATAATCATCGGAGAAATATCCGTTTCCTTCTCGCCGCTTTTGGTGCGCTTGAGGACGGTAACGGGGCTTCCCCGCAAGGCGGCACCGCACTTCTCTGCCAGCGCCTCGTCTGCCCCTGCCGTTTGCAGGACAATTTCATAGCTTGCAAGGGAAATATCGGTAAACTTGGTATCGGGGTAATACACCTCCTCCACCACGCATTCGGCAGTCAGATTGCGATTTAACGCCTCCTTTACCGCCTCGCAGTTCACCTTTTTCTCAATTTTCACGTCCATCAGCTCGTAAAGGCTTTCAAGCCCGATAGACATAGGGGTGGAAAAGGAGAAGCGGGGGTGTGGGTTAAAGCCCTCGCTGTACCAGAGGGGCAAGCCTGCTCTGACTAAGACCTTTTCAAAGGTGCGGACCAAATCCAAGTGGGAGATATATTGCAACGCACCCGTTTTCCGAAAGCGCACCCGCAGGGTGGCGGCAGGGTACAAAATCGCGTCATCGGCAATTATCGGCACCATTTCGTCTTACCTCCCAGCTTGTTTGCGCCACAGCCGTTGCAATGCTCGGCACAGTTTGGCGTGGTTTCGTGTCGGTAGGCGCGCTCGTACTCCCGTTTCAGGTAGGACTTGCTGACGCCGCAATCAATGATATCCCAGGGCAAGCACTCGTCAAGCCCAAAGGTGCGGTTGGCGTAAAAGGCAGGGTCGATGCCCGCACGGGCAAACACGTCCAGCCATTTTTCGAAGCTGAAAAATTCGTCCCAGGCATCAAACATCATATTTTCCTCGGCGGCAAGAAGAAGCGCCGCGGAAAGGCGCCTATCCCCACGGGCAAAGACCGCCTCAATGTGAGAAACCTCCGCATCGTGCCAGTTGTAACGGATTTTCTTATCCTGGATAGCCAGGCGCAGTGCCTCCTGCTTTTCCTTCAGAGAGGCAAGGGTATCCTGCCCTACCCATTGGAAGGGGGTAAAGGGCTTGGGTACGAAGCAGGAAACGGAAACCGTTACCGAAACGGGACGCGCCTTGTTGCGGTTGGGGGTCTGGTAGAAGCGGTGTACCACCTTTTTCGCCAAATCGGCAATGGCAACCACGTCCTCCACCTCTTCGGTGGGAAGCCCGTTCATAAAATACAGCTTAACGTTATTCTTCCCCGCACCGAAGGCGATGCCCACAGCCTGCATCAAATCCTCCTCGGTGACGTTCTTGTTGATGGCGTCACGGAGGCGCTGGGTGCCTGCCTCGGGGGCAAAGGTGATGCCGCCTGTGCGAATGGAGGAAACCTTTTTCATCAGCTCCTCCGAGAAGCTGTCGATACGCAGGGAGGGCAAGGAGAGGCTGACGTGTCGCTCGTCCGTCCACTCCAAGAGCAAATCGGTCAGCTCGGCGATACGGGAATAGTCGCTGATGCTGAGAGAAATCAGGGAAATTTCCTGGTAGCCGCTGTTCTCATACAGGCATTTGGCGAGCTTGCAAAGCTTTTCGGGGGACTTTTCCCGAATAGGACGGTATACCATACCTGCCTGGCAGAAGCGACAGCCGCGGATGCAGCCGCGGTTGACCTCCAAAACCACACGGTCGTGGACCGTTTCGATGTAGGGCATCACCAGCTTTTCGGGATATACCGCCTCGTCCAAGTCCTTGATAATGCGCTTGCGTACCGTTTTGGGCACGTCCTCATACAGAGGCGTGTACGCCTCGATGGTTCCGTCCTCACGGTAGGACACGCTATACAGGGAGGGAACGTAGAAGCCCTCCAGCTTTGCCGCCTCCCGCAGGAAGGCGGACTTGGTATAGCGTCCGCTTTTTTTCATTTCGGCATAGAGGGCGCAAAGCTCGGGGAGCGCCTCCTCTCCCTCGCCGATGCTGAAAATATCAAAGAAATCCGCAACGGGCTCGGGGTTGTAGGCGCAGGGGCCGCCACCCAAAATAACGGGGGCGTCCTCGCCTCTGTCCTTGGCAAGCAGGGGCAGACCTGCCAGCTTGAGCATATGAAGGGCGGTGGTGTAGCACATTTCATATTGCAGGGTAAACGCCACGATGTCGAAGTCCTTGACCGCATCGCCGCTTTCGTGGGCAGAGAGCGGAATACCGTACTCCTGCATTTTTTCGTCCATATCCACCCAGGGGGCGTATACCCTCTCGCACCAGACGTTTTCCTTTTGGTTCAGCGCCTCGTAGAGAATGCGCACGCCTAAGTTGGACATACCGATTTCATAGGTATCGGGGAAGCAAAAGGCAAAGCGAACGTCTACCTTGCTTTTGTCCTTGATGATACTGTTAAACTCGCCGCCCGTATATCTGCCGGGCTTGCTGACGGACTTCAAAATGCCCGATAATAATTTCTGATTCAAGATAGCCTCCTAATAGTCTTACGCTTGCTTGCCGTCCTTGGGCGCATCGGCCTTTTTGGGCAACGGCTTTTTACCCTTGGCGCGGCGAATGCGGCAACGGGTCCAAAGCACGGTGATAAAGAGCCAGATTAAATGGTGCAGGCCTAAAATGGCAGAGGGCAGGGCGCTGAGTGGCAATAAGAAGAAGGACAAAACGCCAAGCGCCACGCCGAAGCAAAGAGATACGCTCTTCAAAAGTCGCGAGAAAGCGATAACGCCGCGGGTACGCAGAGAGAGGAAGAGCAGCTGCAAAAGCTTGCCCGAATCCTCGATGGTGACAATGCCACCCGTCAGATGGGGCGCCGCAAAGTCCTTATACTGCTCTACCGTCTTGGTGACGATATGCACCCGACAGTCGGACAGCGCCGAGATGCGCTGAAGCAGTCGGTTGGTGATATTGGGGTCATAGGTGCGGATGATGGTTGCCATACCTGCACGGTGCAAACGCATTACGTTATGCTCAAAGGCGGCGTCCATGGTGTACTGCACGTAGAACTTGGCGCAAAGCTTGTGATTGATGGCGGCAAACATAATGCAAACGCCCTTTTCAATCCAGCGCTCGTCCTCAGCGTCGTAAAAGAGCTTGACGCCGTTTTTCTGCATATACTCGCCGTCACCCACCAAAACGTGAAACTTGTCCACGGTGGCGCAAAGACCGCCTGCCACCGATTCCTTTAAGGTGACGTTACCCGTGTGTCCCAGCTCCTTGGTGGACTTGTTGAAGAAGCCGCAGATGGGGCCGCCCACCAGGTGGAAGAGGCTGGACACGCAATAGAACACCAGCGCCACGTCCCCGACGTACATTTTCACGTTTTTCACGTCAACCTTACGGGAGGGGATAGCCTCGATGTCCTCAAACTCCACCGCGTCAAGGCGGGCGCACTCGTTGACCGATTTCTCGCCGAGTATGGTGGAATTTTCACCTGCCACGAACAACGCCCGTGCCATAGGATAAATATGGGTGGCGCACATAGAAAAGGGCAGGGCGAAGAACAGCACCGTCAGCATCCAGCCAAGCGCCTCTACGATGCCGTTGCCCATAATGAGGGCGGAAACGAACACCACCAGCGCCGCGGCGGCGGACACCGTCAAAAGCCAGAAGTTCTGGCGACTGTCCTCACAGATACGGCCCGTGCGAGAGGCAAACTCATCCACGAAGCCCGTTTTTCTGACGCGGTAAATATAGGGAATATCCTGGTCCAGACTCTTGCCAAGAGCGTTGGACTCTGCCAAGGCGTCCTTGGGGGAAGCAAGGGAAAAGACCAGCTTGTCCCCTGCCTTGGAAAGAACGGTAAAGGAGGAATATCTGTTTTCGTACCGCACCGTTTCCCAATAAAGGAACAATACACACGCCAAGGCGGCGGCAAACGCCACACGGGGCGCTCCTGTCACGGGAGCGGCGGTGACACCGAGAATAGCAAGCGCCAGGGTGTAGAAAAATGCCAGAAGCGCCGCAACGGACACGATGCCCAAGGGCAGAACGCGGCGGTAGAAGAAGGCGGCAAAGCCGCTATACAGCTCCTTGGCGCAAAGCCCGACGGTGCCTGCCAGCAAAACGGCAGACAGAATATCCACGCCGCCGCCCTGTAAAAAGGCGGGAATGGCGGCGCCGAGAACGGCGATATTTTCAAGATACAAAAGCGCAAAGGCAAAGAGAATTGCCACCACCAGGCGCACCTTGGCGCCCTTGATTTCCTTGGACAGGGTGCGGCGAATGCGCTCCGCCTGGGTACGGGAGGTGTATTCCAGCCGATTGGCACGGCTTCTGCGACGGGGCTTTGCCTCCTCGTCGTTGAAGAAGGTACGCTGGGGCTTGGGAGCGGGGGTGGGCTCCGCCTCCTTGGCGGTGGGGGTGGCCGCAGGTCTTTGGGGCTCCTGCGGCTTTGAAGCGGCAGGCTTTTCTGCCGCAGTGGGCGCCTTTACAGGCGCTTCGGGCGCGACAGGCACCACAGGGGGCTTTACCCCTTCGACAGAGGCAGGGGCGGAAGGACTTCTTTCGCTCTCGGAAGAGGTAGGCGCCAAAGGCGCTTGCGCCTCTTCTCTCTCCAGGGGAATACCGTAATCGGTATCGTCCTTCCCCTCGGGAAGGCTTTCGTCAGAGGCCATCTCCTGCTGCTCCTCTGCCTTCTCGGCTGAGGGGCGTCCCTCTCCAATGGGGAAAAGGACGGTATTCGGGCGCTCCTCGCCCTCATCTCCCAAGTCGCCTGCATCGAAAGCGGGCGCTTCGGGCTCTGCCTCGGCAACGGGCGTTGCCATCTCGTTGGAAGCGGCGGGAATTTCCTCAGCCTCTGCCTCCTCCGATACGGGAACGGCAGGCGCTTCCTCAGCCTCTGCCTCTTCCGTCACGGGCAAGACAGGGCTTTCCTCGGGCTCCTCCTCCAAAATGGGGGTAGTGGGCTCGGCTATATCGTCAAAGGAGGACATAGGAATAAAGCTATCGGCGGCGTCCTCCTCCCTTTCCTCTTTTTTGCTTGCGGGGCTTGGCAAAACGGAGGTAATATCCAAGCGCTCCTGGAAATATTCTCCGTTCTCGGCGGCAGGAAAATCGGGTGGGGCGACTGGGGTATTTTCTTTCTCCTCGCTCTCACCATCCGCTTCTTCCACCTCGGCGAAGGTGACTTGCTCGCCATCAAAGGGCTGTTCAGTATAGTCCTGCTCTTCGCCCTCCGAGTCGGTGGCATCGACAGCCTGGGGATTTTCGGTGGCTTCGGGGTCTTGCGCCTCTGCCACAGGAATTTCGGCAACAGGCTCTTCGTCAACGGGCTCTTCGTCAACGGGCTCCTCCAAAATGGGCTCCTCCGTCCCCTCCTCCGCAAAGTCCTCGTCCACGTTGGGGAA
>JAFTSW010000045.1 GCA_017467085.1 Clostridia bacterium
TAACACAAAAGTCCTTGATTTTCAAGGGCTTTTCGTGTTTTTAGGGGTAAAAAACAACCCCCTTTCAACATTGCACCTTTTCCCCGAGCTTTTGGACTTGAACTTGCGACATTTTCACACATTTGATGATTAACCGCTTTTCCAATACCTGCGGCGTGGTCATTATCTTTACCACAATCCGTATGAACAAGATTACGCCCCCTAATGCGACCTTTTTCGGCGGAATAAGTAATTCATATTGACAGAGATATTGATTTATGCTATAATCATACGATAATTGTGTTTATAGTATAGTGTGCTACACTTTTGAAATTTTTCCACAAAAAATTCCCCACAAAAAATATCAACTCGATAAATTGGAATTTGACGTTTTTTCAAATTTTATCAATTCACCTATCATTGCACCGCCAATAATACATACAGCACCGACAATTTGTATTATTGTCATTTTTTCACCAAGCAATAAGACTGAAAAAATAACCGCTGATAAAGGTTCTAAATAACCACATACCGCAACTGTCTGTACGGGAAGTTTTGCAAGTGGCGAGAAATAGAGATAACAACCAATTCCTGTATTTAGTATGCCAAGTATCAAAACCCAACTCCACGCAGTTGTAGGTACATTGATAATAAATCCTTGTTTAATTCCCATAAATACCGCAACGGTCAAGAAACTAACCACAAGTTGAATAACAGAGTTTTCTATACCGCTGATATTTTTCGATTTCTTGTTGAGTGTTACCATAAAGAAATACATCACAGCCGACATTGCGCCACAGAACAATCCCCAAGTATTACTGCTACTGACTGCATTACCATTTACAAGAAAAATACCAACAAGTACAACCACGAACCCCAATAGTTTAGGAGCGGTCAGTTTTTCACGAAAGATAATCGGCGATAACATCATTACAATAACCGGTCCGCAGTAATAAAGAAGCGATGACAAGCTCACTCCTATCTGTTGATATGATTCATATAAGAACATCCAACTCGTTCCCATAGCAATACCTGACAGAACAATGAAAATAGCATCTCTCTTGTATGTCTTAATATGAAACTTACCTTTACTAAGTAAGAATAGGACTAACAGCAAAATACTGCCGATTAGTGTACGCAGAAACACTATTTCATAACTGTTCAGCGGTATATGACTTGCCACAATTCCGTTAAGACCAAACAGAAATAATGCAGATATATATTTAATAAATGCTTTACTTTGCATTAGCGACATCTCTCTCAAATTCTTATTTATCGGTGAGTTTATTATAACATAAAATAAAATTTAATTCAAGTTGTTTTGCGTGGTAAAAGAAAACTCGACTTATTAAAAGACGAGTTTTATGATTTATTCAATTAAAATCCCCGGCGACATCGCGCTTGACAGGCAGTAGCGCGAAGCGCGGCTGACGGCAACGTTTGCCGTTTTTGCTTGCAAAATGCTCGCGTCAAGCGAGCAAGAAAAACTCGCGATTTTGGGGAAAAGTTTTGCATTGAAAAACATATAAATTTGTGATATAATCAATAGGAAATCAACAGAGGAGATTTATCATGGAACATAAATTTCAAGGGAAATGGATATCGAATGCAACCTTTGCCAACCTACGTGCAAGAAACGTTTTTCATCGGCAGTTGGAAAAAGTATCCCTGGATTGCAGTGAGCATCGAAATCAACATGTTTTGTTCAGAAAATCTTTTCATATAGACAGGGATTTTTCATCTGCAAAGATATATATTTCTGCGGATGATTACTATAAATTGTACATAAATGGACGTTTTATCGCGCAAGGACCGTCGCCATCTTATCATTTTCAGTATAATTACAACGAGATTGACATAAGTGAATTCTTGGTTTGCGGAGATAATTTGATTGCGGTGCATACATTATACCAGGGATTGATTAACCGAGTGTGGCAAAGCGGCGACTTGCGCCACGGGTTGATATGTGATGTCGTTGTTGATCATTCCGTGGTTCTTTCTTCGGATGAATCCTTCAAGGTGAGAGAACATTCGGGATACAGCGAAATGGGAACGTGCGGCTATCAAACGCAATTTCTTGAAAGGTATGACAGTCGTTCTGGCGAGGTGGATTTTGAAAAAGTCGATTTCGATGATAGCGAGTGGTCTTTTGCTGAAGAATGTCATTTCGACGATCACGCCATGGCGAAGCAAAATAGCCGTATGCTTGAATTTGAGAGGATATCTCCTGAAAAAACGTCAGTAAACGGAAACCGTATTTTTTATGATTTTGGCGCAAATTATGTGGGATATCTGTCCGTCAGGGCAAAAGGAAGTTGCGGTGATGCCATTACGGTTCGCTGTGCGCAGGAGTTAAATGAGGACGGAAGGCTTCGGTTTGATTTGCGTGCAAACTGCAAGTATGAAGAAGAATGGATTCTTTCCGGCAGAGAGGATGTGTTGGATTGGTTCGATTATAAAGCTTTTCGATATGCTGAACTTGAAATTCCCGATTCGGTAGAAATAAAGGATGTTGTCTTTTTAGTTCGACATTATCCCTTTGATTTGAAAGCGCAACTAAAAAAGGAATATACGGATAGTGATGATTTAAGGCGCATTTGGAACCTTTGCATACATACTCAAAGGTACGGTGTCCAAGAAGTCATTCAGGATTGTATGGAGCGTGAGAAGGGATTTTATCTTGGAGATGGCTGCTATACCGCATTGACCAATATGATATTGACAAAGGATGATGCAATGGTGCGAAAGCTCATTGACGATGCCTTTTCCTCAAGCTTTATCACCGAAACGCTTGTAACCTGTATGGATTGTTCCTTTATGCAGGAGATTGCAGAGTATCCTCTCATCATGGTTTCCCTTGTTATGTGGCATTATCGAATGAAGAATGATGTGGAATATTTGAGAAGCAATTATCCCAAAGTCGTTCGTTTGTTGGAGGCATATCGACGCGACTATGAAAAGGAAGGACTTTTAAGGGATCTTGATAAATGGTGCGTGGTCGAGTGGCCGAAGAATTTTCAGCATGGTTATGATGTCGATATTCGCGAGGGGCAGGTATGTAAGACGGCGCATATTTCGATTAATGCCTATTATCTCTACGCGATTCGTATCGCAAATGCGATTGCCAAGGTTTTGGATGTTGAACCGTATCGTGATGAGGAACCGCTGTTATCCGCGTTTGATAAGGCGTTTTATGATTCGGGAAAAAATCTATTCCGAGACGGCGAAAATAGTGATCATATTAGTTTGGTTGGAAACAGCTTTGCCTACGGCTTTAATCTTTGTCAAACAGGTCTGCCGTTTGGGAAAGGGGAACGGAGATGGCCTGGGTTTTCTGCTTTTGATGGCTACGGGGGCGCCTTGCGCGTTTAAGATGCTCGTCAAGCACGTCGCGGCAAAGATAATATTTTTCCGTGGGCTCGCCGTTTTCCCCAATTAACGCATCTACGTCATAAGAGGTGGTGTGGGGGATATAGCGGGAGGGAGTGTCGGGACGGGGAGAATAGGATTTTCCGATATTGGCGCCGCCCATAAAGCCAAAGTTCGTTCCGCCCGCAAACATATAAAAGCAGACGTTGCCCCCAAGCTCCAGCGCCTCGCGGAAGGCAAGGGAGGTTTCCTCGGGCGGACGGTGGTAAAAGGGCTCGCCCCAGTGCATGGAACGCCCTGCCCAGAATTCGCCTATGAAGAAGGGCATACCGTCCTCCGTTTTCTGCGCTATCTCCTTGGCAGGAAGGGAGGTTCCCGGCTTTGCGCGGAAATTGACGCCGAAAAAGAGTTGACGGTTGGCTCTGCCAAAGGTCAGAAGCTGGGCGTTATCCCCGTCGGTTGTATAAAGAGGAACATCGATGCCGTGTCCTACCAGCATATCCGCAAGGGCGTTCAGGTACTGACGGTCATTGCCGTAGGAGCCGTATTCATTTTCCACCGCCACCGCCATAATGGGGCCGCCGTTGGTGGACAGATAGGGCAAAAGCATCGGAAGCAAACGGTCATAGTACGCCTTGACGGCGGCAAGAAAGCTTGGCTCCGAGGAGCGCACAACGAGCTTTCTTTCCTTTAATAGCCAGGCGGGAAGTCCCCCGAAGTCCCACTCCGAGCAGATAAAGGGAGAGGGGCGCAGCAGCACCTTTAAGCCCTTTTTTCCACAAAGCGCCAAAAAGCGCTCTAAGTCCAGCATACCCGAAAAGACGAACTTCCCTTGGGCGGGCTCGTGGGCGTTCCAGGGAACGTAGGTCTGCACCGTGTTGAGTCCAAAATCCAAGGCGAGGTCGAGTACCCTTTCCCATTTGCTCGGATGAATGCGAAAATAATGAATATCTCCTGCCAGAATACGGAAGGGCTCCCCGTCCATATAAAAGCTGCTTTTGTCGAAGGTTAAAAGGCTCATTGCGTTTTCTCCTTGTACGTTCTTGCAAGTCGATTATAGCAAGGGAAGGGAAAAATATCCATAGAAAAAGAAAAGAAAAATATGGACAAAAGTATTTTTTTGTGCTATGATAGGTGTAGGATTTGAATGACAGGGAGGAAAGCCTATGCGTTCGTTCTTTTATAAAAAGGTGGATAACAGCGATTTTTCTGCCGATAGATATATCCATATCAACAATTTTGGCTATTATGAGGATATTACGAATATGCAGGTGCGCCGTGAAAGGGGGCGCTTGGATTATCAGCTGATATATGTAAAAAAGGGCGAAATTCTCTTGGGGCAAGACGGCGAAAAGGAGCCCTTGCGTGAGGGAAGCGTCTGCCTGTTCCGCCCCAAGGAGGCGCAGCTTTACAGCGTCAGCGGCAGCTTGACTACCTATTATTGGATTCATTTCTCAGGCAGGGAGGTGGAGCCGATGCTTGCCTTTTTTCAGAAAAGGGCGTATGCCGTCGGCGCCTTTCCCGCATTTGAATACTTTTGCCAGGGAACGGCAGAGGAGCTATATGCGGACGCTGACTTCACCGAGCTTTTGTACGAAGGGCGGCTGATAGCGCTGATAGCCAGAATAGGGGAGCGAATTCATAGGGATAAAGCAAAGGCGCGAGGGCTTTCTATACTTCGCCCTGCCCTTGCCGCTATGCAGGCAGGCGGGCAAGAGCCGCTCTCTAACGAGGCGCTGGCGCGGCTTTGCGGACTGAGCAAAAGCTATTTTATGAAGGTGTTCCGTGATACGCTGGGCACCTCGCCCGGACAGCACTATGCTACGCTTACGGTGAATAAGGCGCGCTACCTTTTAATGAATTCGACCTACAACGTTGGCGAAATCGCGCGGCTCTGCGGCGTGGAGGATAGCCTCTATTTCAGTCGGCTTTTCAAGAAGCATACGGGGCTTTCCCCCAGAGAGTACCGCCGGCAAGGGCAGGAAAGGGCGCAAAGGGAATAATGATGTAATCGGAGCTATTCTGTTTACGGAAAGCGAGGCAAAACGCCGTAAAATCGGCGTATACTTTGGAGGCGTTCTCTTTTTTTACTGCTTGAAATATTTTCAAGTGAGTTATTTGCGCAATTATCTTGCAATGAGGGGGCTCTTACGCTATACTACCCGCAGGCGGCGGAGTCGATGAAACAAAAGTGAACCCGCAAGAAAGGATGTATGATTATGATGGAAAATAGCTTCGGGAATTTTTTAAGACAAAAAAGGCAGGAAAAGAGCTTGACGCAAAAGGAGCTGGCGAAGCGGCTTTTCGTTTCTGAATCGGCGGTGAGCAAGTGGGAAAAGGACGTGGCGCATCCCGACATCACGCTGCTTCCAAGGCTTGCGGAGATTTTGGACGTGACCGAGCACGAGCTTATAACGGCAAGCGTTGACAATCAGGCCAGAGAAGAAAGGCGACAAGCAAAAAGATGGCGCGCGCTTTCCTTTTCCTGGAACCTGTTCTTCTATATTGCCTATGCCGCTGCGTTGATTCCCTGCTTTATATGCAATTTGGCAATCGATAGAACGCTCTCTTGGTTCTGGATTGTGGCGGCGTCCTTGCTTCTCGGATTTACCTTTACCAATTTGCCCGGGCTGATAAAAAGACATAAGCTTGTTTTCGTTCCGTTATCGCAGTATTTTGCGCTGGTTGTGCTTTTGGGGGTGTGCTGTCTGTATACGAAGGGGAGTTGGTTCTGGATTCCTTCCTTGTCGGTGCTATTTGGCTTACTTTGTGTGTTCGTGCCTATCTATATCGCGAAATACGGTATTTTCTCAAAAATCAGAAAGTATAACGATTTTGTTTCGGTTGCGGTTGATTTTGCGATGCTGCAAATTCTTCTGTTGGTGATTCAAGCATACACCGCGGCAAGCGGATATGTCGGCGGCTGGTATCTGAAAATCGCGTTTCCCATTACCCTTGCTGTCTATTTGGCGCTCAACGTCCTCTTATGTGTGCGGTTTCTGAAAGTCAATACATATATCAAGACGGGTGTTGTTTTGACCTTGGCAAATGCGTTTTTGTATCTGCCTCCTGCTTTTATAAGGGTAAGTGACCCTCTTTTACAGAGAGAAATAAATGACGCTAATATTTTTAAGGCGAACTTGCTTTCCTGGCAAGTGGGCGTGACGCTTGAGCAAAATATTCACCTGATTGTATGCCTAACGGCATTGACCGTAGCAGTTGCGTTTTTGGTAATAGGCTTCATTCTTCGGCGTGAAAGAAAAGAGAAGGGAAGCAATAGTCCCTTATGAGAGAGGGATAGAAAGCCGAGTGACGGGTAGTCACTCGGCTTTCGTTTTTGGTATCGGTTTGTTCTGTGGGGTAGGGCGGTGCAGCCTTTGGTATTCCCTTGGGGAAATACCGAAATGAAGCTTGAAGGATTTGCTGAAGGAATACAGAGAGGCATAGCGCAAAAGCGCCGCGATTTCCGTAAACGAGAGCTTGCCCTCCTTGATTAACAGCTTGGCACGCTCTAATTTTTTGTCGGTTAAATACTGCGTCAGGGTGAGCTTGGTGGTTTGCTTGAATTTTGCGGACAGATAAGAATAATTGTGGTGAAAATGTGCGGCGACCTGCGTGAGATTTTCAATCGCAAACAAATGGCTGTCGATATACCGCATCACCTTGTGGCACAAAACCTCGCTTGGATTGGCGTGATTGGAAATGGGTGAAACCTGCTTATACAAGAACGCGCGCACGGTTAAAACGGTGATAGCTTGCAGCAAGGCGGCAACAAGCGCCCCTTGCGCGTAGGCAGGGGAGGAAAATTCGCTGATAAGCATTTCCGTCAGGGGGGCGATGGCAGGGTCGTGGAAAATGCGCTTGTCGCTTTCGTAAAAGGTCTGGAAAATCTCATCAAAATTCTTTTTCACATCCTCGTCCTCCGTCCGAAAGGACAGAAAGGAAAATTTCAGAGGCGCATCGGGGTCGGATACGATTTTATGGATATCGTAGGGGAAGGACAAAAGAATGTCCCCCTCCTCGATGGGCGTCCTTTCCCGATTGGTGTAGACCGTTCCCTTGCCCGACAAAGCAACCGTCAGCTCAAACCAATCAACGTGTGTGTGGGAGGGGATAACAGTTGTCCTGTCGCAAAACATTTTTCCCACTTGATACAGGTAAGAGGAGCCAAAGGGCTGTGGGGTGGATATGAAGTCGTAATTGATGTGATAATTTTTGGCATTCATGTCTTTTTTCATACTGTCATTATAGCAGGAAAAATAAAACAAGACAAGTGCTTTTGGATAAAAATCCCGAATTTTTCGAAAAAACACAAAATTGGGTTAAATTTGGGATGAATATGTGCTTTGGGTTAAAAAACAGAAAAAACAAGGATATTGTATAGGCAACAGCGGTGTGATATGATAAAACCGTACCTGATGACAAACAAAGGTATAAGGAGGAATATGATGAAAACGGTTGCTGTGATTGGATGCGGAAGAATTGCGCGCAACGCCCATTTGCCTGCGCTTTCGAGAATGGAAAACGTACGGGTGAAATACGTATGTGACACGGTGCTTGACAAGGCAGAAAGGCTGAAGCAGGATTTCCCCATAGCAGAAAACGCTATTACAGATTATAGGGTGGCGCTTTCGGATTCGGAGGTGGAGGCAGTATTCGTGCTGACCCCCAACCATTCTCATTACACCGTTACAATGGATGCCCTTCGGGCAGGCAAGCACGTGCTGTGCGAAAAGCCGATTACGGTAAATTACGCCTTGTCCTGTGAAATGGCGCAAGAGGCGAAGCTTCGCGGACTGATGCTGAATATCGGCGTATGCAACCGCCACCACAAATCTGTGGAGCTTTTGGAGCAGATGTACAGAGAGGGGAAGATTGGCAAGGTATATCACGTGTGCGCTTCCTTTCGGTGCTTCCGTTCCATTCCGGGGCTTGGCGGCGCCTTTACCACCAAGGCAGAATCGGGCGGCGGCGTTCTGATTGACTGGGGCGTGCATTTCCTGGATTTGATTTTGTACATTCTCGGCGGCGCGAGGATTAAAACGGTGTCCTGCAGTGCGTATAATGAGATGGCAAAGGATATGAAGGCATACTGCCATACGGGATACGAGATGTGGGCGGAGGATACGGCGGATATAGAGAACGGCACAAACGACGTTGACGATTATATTACGGGATACGTCCGCACGGATAAAGCCAGCATTTCCTTCAACGGTGCCTGGGCGCAAAATATCGGCGCAAACGAAATGTACGTGGATATTTTGGGCGACAAGGGGGGCGCAAGACTGCAATACGGCGGTCAATTTACCTTCTGGGACGGCGCAACGCTGGAGTCTTATACCACGGAGCACGACATTCCCAATATGTACGAAAAAGAGGACAGGGCGTTTTTGGACTCTATTGACAGTCATATCAAGGACAAAAATCATATTGACGCCGTTTTGGAAAGCGCAAGACTGCTGGATGCGCTGTATCAATCGGCTGAAGAGGGCAAGGAGATAGCGTTCTGATGAAAACAATCGGGTTTGTGGATTATTATATCAGCGAGTGGCACGCCAACCATTATCCTGCCTGGATAAAGGAAGCGAGTGAAAGAATGGGGGAGGACTTCGCTGTCCGATATGCCTGGGCAGAGGAATACGTATCGCCCGTTGACGGCAGAAATACGGACGAGTGGTGTCGGGTGTTTGGCGTTGAGCGGTGCGAAAGCATCGAGGCGCTGTGCGAGAAGGCAGACTACATACTGATTCTTGCGCCGTCCAATCCCGAAAAGCATTTGGCGTATGCGGAAAAGGTGCTTGCCTATGGGAAAAACACGTATATTGACAAAACCTTTGCCCCCGACTACGCAACGGCAAAGCGAATTTTCGATATAGCGAAAGAATACGGGACGGGATTTTTCAGCTCGTCCGCCCTTCGCTACGGAGCGGAGCTTGCCGATGCGGTGGGCAGTAAGGCGATGCTTATACAGGGCGGTGGAAGTAACCTGCCCGAATATATCATTCATCAGATTGAAATGGCGGTTAAAATTCTGGGCGATAAGGCGGTGCGGGTGCGCGTGGAAAAGCAAGGGACAGTCCAGTATGTTGTAACGGTTGTCTTTGCTGACGAAAAGCAAGCAACGCTCTTGTACGCGCCGAGCTACGGCTTTTCCGTTTGCGTGGAGAAAGAAGGGGGCGAAACGGCATATATCCCTGCGCTTTCCGGCACGTTCGAGGGCTTGATTGCGGATATTTTGCGCTTTTACCGAACGGGCGAGCCCTCCTTTTGCCCTGCGGAAACGCTGGCGGTGATGAAAATACGGGAGGCTGTTATCCAAGGAACCGAAAAATTAGGGGTATGGATACACCTGGAACAGAATTGAGCGCCAAGCTCTAAAGGGGGTTCTTGTGAAAGAGCCCCCTTTTTTGCGTCTTTCCCTATTGCCAAACGGGGGGCGCTGTGCTATAATGAGGATGAAGAGAAAAGCCAATAGGCTTTTGCGAAAAATGAAAAGCAAGGAGATATAAAAATGTCGGGCATGCAGGAAAAGCAAGCGGGAACGGTGCGGCTTATGACGCACAACGTATGGAACCACGATGGAAATTCTCCCTTTTGGGAGGAAAAGGGCGAGGATTGCTCTGCCCCTGTGCGAGTGAAGTCGCTTTTTCGTGTGTACCGTGAAACCTGTCCCGACGTGATTGGGTGTCAGGAGGCATCGGCGCTGATGGGGGACCTTTTAAGAGAGGGCTTTTGTCGGGAGCCTGTTGACTATACCCTCATCTGGGGCAGATATACCCCCATTCTGTACCGTGCCGACAGGCTGGAGCTGATTGATTCGGCCTTTGGCACCTATCCGCTCAGCATAGAGGGCTTTGAGGGTAGCTTCAACGATTGCCAGTCCAAGGCGTGGAACATTGGCGTTTTCAGAGTGAAGGAAAGCGGCAAGTGCTTTATCTTTGCCACGACCCACCTTTGGTGGAAGCGCTCGCCTAAAACGGAGGCGGATATAGAAGCAAATGACTGCCAGGTGGGATCCGATGAGGCAAGAGAGCAGCAGATAAGGATGCTGCTTGCAAGGCTCGGGACGTTTTGCGAGAAATACGCCTGCCCCGCCGTCCTTGTGGGAGATATGAATACGGGCTACCGCTCCGGGGCGATGGAGGCGGTTCGGGCAGACGGCTTCCGCCACGCCCACGATATTGCAACCGATTACGCCGAGGAGGCGGTCGGCTACCATTACTGCTTCCATAGCGGCTACGAAACCGTCTATTATGACAAGCCCTTTGAGGAGGCAATAGACCACATATACGTAAAGGGAGAAAAGGAGGGCGCCGTCTTGCGCTTTGAACGCTATTCCCCCTCGTATTACTTTACCGTTTCCGACCATTCTCCCGCTTATATTGATTTAGAGCTGTAAATGCCCTTTGCTTGGGCGAAAAGAGAGGAGTCCTGCTATGAAAAATAAGAAGCATCTGAAAAAATGCGTGGCTTGCGCGCTTTTGGCGATAGCGATGCTGTTGCCCTTATCCCTGCCTGCCTATGCCAACTCGGCGCAGACGCGTTGGCACGGGGTTGACGCCACGGGCGCAATGGTGGTAGGTGAGGCTTGCCCCATTGAGGTCCAAAGGGAGGTCTTAACCCTGGATATTGCGGAATTTCCCTCTAATTACTACGAGAGCCTTGCCGACTACCTTGCTTATACGGGCAGGGTGACGGCGGCATACACCTTTTATAACCCCACCGAGCTGACGGTAACGGCGACCCTCGTTTTCCCCTTCGGCACACAGCCGAGCTATGCCGATTTGTATGACGAGGAAAGCGGCACCTATCTGACCGCCGCCGATACCGAGAAATACAGCATCACGGTCAACGGGGAAGCCGTGGAAAAGCGGATTCGCTATACTGTAAACTATTCTTTACAATTTGATTTGCAAAAGGGACTGGCAGACCTGAAAGAAGGGTATGCCGCCGACGCCTTCTTTTCTCCCGATACAAGGGTCACCAAGTATACCTACGTGGTCGGCGGCGCTGACAAAACGTGTCCGATTGACGAGGGAAAATACCCTGCCGCCACCGTGGCGTTTGACTGGGACGGGGGCGATGGCAGCGCAAGGCTGTATTTTCCTGCCTTCACCACCTTCCATACCCAAAAGGACGGCGACGGCAGATTCGGGCTTAGCGCCGAGAACGGCACGGAGTTTTCCCTCTACGTTATCGGACAGCCGTTGCAGGACCCCTTGTCCTTTACCTGCTATGAGGATGGGGGCGCCAAGGACGGCGAGGAGATTGCAGGGGGCGTGACCTTGACGGGGACCTCCGAATGTACCTTCGAGGAGCTGGTTTTGACCCAATGGAGCGAGGAAACGGGGGTTTCCCGTGTAGATTGGTACAACGCCTCTTTGGCGCTGTTCCGCGAGGGCATCAACGCCAACACCCATTACAATTTTGTGTATGCGCATTTTGATATTCTTGCCTCGGCGGAGCGCTTTCTTTCGGGCCTAATGCGCTGGTATGAATACGATATCACTCTCCCGCCCAAGGCAACCCTGGAAAATTGCGTAACGGCGCCCTTCTATCCTGCCATCGATACGGGCTATATTCCCCCCGTTTGCACCTACACCTATCTTCTTTCCCCTGCCTCCACCTGGGCGCGCTTCGGGGCGCTGGAGATTGGAGTCAACACGCCCTACTATATCACGGAAAGCAGCCTGGCGGGCTTCGTGAAAACTGAGGACGGGTATCGCCTTGTGCGCGAGGGGCTTCCTCAGGGAGAGCTTGTTCTTGCCCTGTCTGCCTCGGAAAATCCCCAAAAGCCGCCAAGGACGCTGACCAGCTATATTCCCTTTGAAATGATACTCACGCTCTCTATTTTCGCGGGTGCTGTGCTTTTGGTGGGCGGCGGCATTACCGCCTTCATCCTTATCAGAAGAAGGAAAAGACAGTAAGGATAAAACCGGGGGCTTAAAATACATTTTCAAGCCGCACTTTACGGGGCGATTTCGCTTTGCGAGGTCGACACGCCACCCCAAAGAAAGGATTAGTCATATATGAAAACAACAGAGGTCTTGCCAAAGGGATACGAGGCTGCCCTTTCCGTCGATTTGCAGGGCAATAAAAAGCAGGCGCTGCTCGTCAACGCCGTTGCCATCGTTATTGCCCTTGCGCTGGCGGTGCCGATGTGCTTCCTTGTGCCCATTACCCATTTATTTGATATGGAACAGGGGCTTTGGCTCTATTTTCTCCGTTTTCTCGCCCTTCTTCTGGGAATGGTGGCGTATTTGGTTTTGCACGAGCTGACCCACGGCGTTGCGATGAAGCTCTGCGGCACGAAAAAGGTAAAATACGGCTTCACGGGGCTTTACGCCTATGCGGGAAGCAGCGACTATTACGGCAAGGGCGCCTACATCTTTATCGCCTTGGCGCCCGTGATTTTGTGGGGCGCCGTTCTGGCAATCCTTGCGCCCCTTGTTCCTGTGGAGTGGTTTTGGGTGGTCTATCTTATCCAGATTACCAATCTGTCGGGGGCGGCAGGAGATTTTTACGTGACGGCGCGCTTCTCCCGCTTGCCAAAGGATATTCTCGTGCAGGATAGCGGCACCGCTATGACGGTGTACCAAAGAGGAAAAGACGCCCTTTGATGCTTCCTATCGTCCGCCGAAGGGACGGAACGGCGGGGAAAAAGGGAAGCGAAAAAATAAATGAAAATTTTTTGTGAACACACTTTACTTATCAAAAGAAATGTAGTATAATACACAAAGATACCGTTTGCTCGGGCTGCGGCGCTTCACCCGTTCGCTTTCTGGGCTTGCGGCAAATATAAAAGAAAGGTGAAAAAACAATGTTGCAAAAGGAAACCAAGACCGCTCTTATCGAAACCTACAAGATTAACGAGCGCGACACGGGTTCTCCCGAGGTTCAGATTGCTATTCTGACCGAGAGAATCAACACGTTGACCGAGCATCTGAAGAAGAATCCTAAGGATTTCCATTCTCAGAGAGGCTTGTCCCAGATGGTTGGCCACAGAAAGAATCTTTTGAACTATTTGGCAAAGAAGGATATCGAAAGATATCGTGCAATTGTCAAGAAGCTCGGCTTGAGAAAGTAATTTTCGTCGGGCTTGCGGGGGGTGTTGCAGGTCTTGCGGCACCCTCCCACTTTATGAGGCAAATCGGCAACAAGGGAAGTAGCAATTTATATGGGTCGAAGGGGCTTCGGTCTGTATAAAATGCTATGTCCGCTGTTGCCTTTGTATAAAAAGAAAACAGAAAGGAATGTTACTATGTTCGAAAACTACAAGAAGTATGAGTACACCTATGCAGGCAGACCCCTGAAGATTGAGGTCGGTAAGGTGGCAGGTCTTGCCAACGGCTCCTGCATGATTTCCTACGGTGAAACGACGATTCTGGCATGCGCTACCGCATCTGCCGCACCCAGAGAGGGCATTGATTTTCTGCCCCTTTCCGTAGACTATGACGAAAAGATGTATGCCGTGGGCAAAATCCCCGGTGGCTATCTGAAGCGTGAGGGCAAGCCCTCCGAGAAGGCAGTTCTCACCAGCCGCGTCATTGACCGCCCTGTTCGTCCCCTCTTCCCCAAGGATTTGCGGAACGACGTGGCGCTGTCCCTGACGGTTATGTCCGTTGACCCCGACTGCTCTCCCGAAATCACCGCTATGATTGGTGCTTCCGTTGCGCTGTCCATCTCCGATATTCCGTGGAACGGTCCTATCGGTGGCGCGTTTATGGGCTTGGTTGACGGTGAAATCATCGTTAACCCCACCGCCGCAGAGAGAGCCAAGAGCGACTTGGAGCTGACGGTTGCCGCCTCTATGGAAAAGGTGGTTATGATTGAAGCAGGCGCCAAGGAAGTATCCGATGACGTGATGTTTGACGCCATTATGAAGGCCCACGAGGTTATCAAGGACCTGCTCGGCTTCATCAACGGCATCATTGCTGAGATTGGCAAGCCCAAGTTCAGCTACGCCTCGGGTGAATTGGACCACGAGATGTTTGACGAAATCTTCGCATACTGCGAGGAAGCCGTTATGGTTGCGCTGGATACCGACGATAAGACGGTTCGTGACGCAAGACTCCAGCCCATCACCGAGGACATTATGGAGAAGTTCGGCGAGAAGTATCCCGACTTGTCCGTACAGCTTCCCGAGCTGATGTACAAGATTCAGAAGAAGATTGTTCGCCGTTGGCTTATCAACGATAAGAAGCGTGTGGACGGCAGAAGAATGGACGAAATCCGTCCTCTTGCCGCTGAGGTTGACATTCTGCCCCGTGTACACGGTAGCGGTCTTTTCACCCGTGGCCAGACCCAGGTTCTCACCATCGCAACCCTTGGCACCCTTTCCGACGCGCAGAAGTTAGACGGCTTGGATGACGAGGTAAGCAAGCGCTATATGCACCACTACAATATGCCCGGCTACTCCACGGGTGAAGCAAAGGCACTGCGTAGCCCCGGTCGCCGCGAGATTGGTCACGGTGCCCTGGCAGAGCGCTCTCTCGTTCCCGTTCTTCCCTCCGAGGAGGAGTTCCCCTATGCTATCCGTCTTGTGTCCGAGGTTGTATCCTCCAACGGCTCTACCTCCCAGGCATCCGTTTGCGGCTCTACCCTGGCGCTGATGGCAGCAGGTGTTCCGATTAAGGCGCCCGTTGCAGGTATCTCCTGTGGTCTTATCACCGAGGAGGACGGCTCCTGGACCACGATGATTGACATTCAGGGTCTGGAGGACTTCTACGGCGATATGGACTTCAAGGTAGCAGGTACCCACAAGGGCATTACCTCTATCCAGATGGATTTGAAGATTGACGGCTTGACCCCCGAAATCATCCGTGCCGCTCTGGAAACCACCCACAAGGGCAGAGATTATATCATTGACGAGTATATTCTGAAGGCCATTCCCGCACCTCGCGCAGACGTTTCGGACTATGCTCCCAAGATGATTACGATGCACATTGACCCCGATAAAATCCGTGAGGTTATCGGTAGCGGCGGAAAGGTCATTCAGAAGATTGTGGCTGACACCGGCGCCAAGATTGATATCGAGGATGACGGCACCATCTTTATTGCCGCCGTTGACCGTGCTTCTGCCGACATGGCAAAGGCTATCATCGATGCCATCGTATTCGAGCCCGTTGTTGGCGAAACCTATGACGGCGTTGTTACCCGTATCATTCCTATCGGTGCATTCGTTGAGTATGCGCCCGGTAAGGAGGGTATGGTGCATATCTCCAAGCTGGCTCCCACCCGTACCGAAAAGTGCGAGGACGTTGTGTCCGTTGGACAGCAGGTCCGCGTAAAGTTCCTGGGTACCGACGAGAAGGGCAGACAGAACCTTTCTATGAAGGACGCCAACTAATTTCCAAAAAAACAAAGCAGAGAGAATCCGCAAGGTTCTCTCTGCTTTTTATATCATTATATGGGTGGAAACAACAAATATGGGCTGAAGCAATAAATGGTCAAATCAACCGAAATTGGCTTTGAAATCCTCGTAAACGGCGTCTCGCAGGCGGGGCTGATAATAGGCCTCTTGGGGATTGAGCATGTGGTGTGCGTAAAAATAGGAAAGCCCCGTTTCGGGGTCGGCAAGCAGGGTTGCTCCTGCCGCTCCGCCCCAGCCGAATTCACCAACGCTGCCGCTTGAGCCCGATTTTTCGGCATCCATCATCGTGCGCACGCCAAGACCGTAACCGTAGCCTCTTAAATGCGCCCAGTTGAACGAGGGCAAAAGTGCGTCGGAAAGTTGATTTTGGTGTAAAAGCGTAACGGTTTCGGGCGCAAGGATACGGATGCCGTTGTGGGCGAGGCCGCCATTTGCCAAGGCATCGGCCAAAAGCGCCATATCAAAGACGGAGGAAATGATGCCTGAGCCACCGCTTTCGTAGGCCGAGCCGAAGGGCATCGCGCAGGCCTTGCCAACGTTGACCCACTCGCCGTCGCCGTCGGGCGTTACCTGCTGGTCGGCAACCAAATCCGCACCGTTTTTCTCCTCTTGCGGCGCGAAGCGGTACTGCGCGGCCGTCTTCTCTTCGGTTTCGGGGGTGGCGATGAAGGTGGGGGAGAGGGCGCCTATCGGTGAAAATACGTGATTCTTCATGTATTTGCCGAGAGATTCTCCCGAAACGGTCTCTATAACGCCGCCAAGCACGTCGTGACAAAGGCTATACGCCCAGCGCGATGAGGGCTCAAAGTAAAGCGGCTCCTCCGCCAGGGCGTTGACGACTGAGGATAGAGGCGCTTCGCCGTTCGTTTGTGTGCGCGCACGGGCAACGGCACTTCCGTTCCAGTCGTATGCAAAGCCGGCGGTCATGGTGAAAAGATTCCAAAGGGTAATGGGCGCCTTTGCCTCGCGAAGCGTGCCGTCCTCGTTTCTGACAAGCATATGGCGGAAGGCGGGAAAAATATCGTAAAGGGGCGTTTCGAGTGTAAAGAGCCCCTGCTCCAAAAGCTGAAGCGCCGCTGTGACGGTGGCTACCTTGGTGCAGGAGTAGATGTTGAAAAGCTCGCTTCCTTGCATCAGGTGACCGCCTTCAAGGTCGGCATAGCCTGAAGAAAAGGAGAAAATCTCTTTTCCGCGGTAAAACACCGTGATGGTGTTGCCGGGAATGCGCCAAGCGGTCAGATGCTCCATAAACGCGCGTGTCGAAGGAAAGTTCATAAAGTACCTCTTTGTAAACGAATGTTTACATTATTTTCCGAGATAAATTAAAAGAACGCTGATGTCCGCAGGGTTGACGCCGCTGATACGGGACGCCTGACCCAGACTCTTGGGCTTGATGGCGTCAAGCTTTTGCGCCGCCTCCTTGCGGAGCCCTCGAATGTCGGCATAGCAAATGCCCTCGGGTAAGCGGTAGTCCTCCAGCTTCCTTTGGCGCTCCGCTTCCTTCAGCTGGCGCTTGAGATAGCCTGCGTACTTGATTTCGATTTCAGCGGTGCGGCTAACCTCCTCGGGAAGGGGCGGACGGGTTTCATCCACGGGGGCAAGTGCCTCGTAGGTGATTTCGGGACGGCGCAAAATATCCGCCAAATGAATGCCCGTCTGCAAGGGCACTGAGCCGAGAGAGGAGAGCAGCGCGTTGACCTCTTGGCTTGGGGGAATAACCGCCTTCTCCATACGCGCCATTTCCGCTTCGATGGCGGCCTTCTTTTGCAAAAAGGCGGCATAGCGCTCTTGGGAAATCAGTCCCACACGGTAGCCAAGGGCGGTCAGACGCAAATCCGCATTATCCTGGCGAAGCAACAGGCGGTATTCCGAGCGGGAGGTCATCATACGGTAGGGCTCCTTGGTGCCCTTGGTGACAAGGTCATCAATCAGAGTGCCGATATAGGAGGAGTCACGGGACAAAATCAAGGGCTCCTTGCCCAGCAGCGAAAGCGCGGCGTTGATGCCCGCAATAAGGCCCTGGGCGGCTGCCTCCTCGTAGCCCGAGGTGCCGTTGAATTGCCCCGCGCCGTAAAGCCCCGACACCTGCTTGAATTCCAAGGTCGGATAGAGCTGTAACGGGTCGGCGCAATCGTATTCAATGGCGTAGGCGTAGCGCATAATCTCCGCCCTTTCAAAGCCCTTTAAGGAATGGAGCATTTCCAGCTGTACCTCCAAGGGCATAGAGGTGGAAAAGCCCTGAATATACATTTCATCCGTATCGGCGCCGCAGGGCTCGATAAAGAGCTGATGGCGCTCCTTGTCGGCAAAGCGGACGATTTTGTCCTCAAAGGAGGGGCAGTAACGGGGACCCGTGCCGCTGATATTTCCCGAATACATAGCGGAGCGGCGCAGGTTATCGCGGACGATTTGGTGGGTATTCTCGTTGGTGTAGACAATGTGGCAGGAAATCTGCTCGATGCTGTTCAGCGCCTCCTTGTCCGTATAGACGGAAAAGGGAATGATGCGTTCCTCTCCCTTTTGCTCCTCCAAGAGAGAAAAATCAATGCTTCTGCCTGCTACACGGGCAGGGGTACCCGTCTTGAAGCGCATAAGCGTGATGCCTGCCTCCTCCAAGGACTTGGAAAGAGCGGGAGCGGAAAGAGAGCCGTCGGGCCCCGCGGGGTAGGTAATATCTCCCACGAAGATTGCCGAGTCAAGATAGGTGCCCGTGGCGATAATCACGCGCTTTGCCTGCCATTCCTCCCCAAGAGAGGTGCGAATGCCCGACACACGGCGCCCTTCGTCCGTTTCCTCGGTTAAAAGCGCCACTACCTCTGCTTGCACCAAACGCAGGTTTTCCGTTTTCTCCACCGTCTGCTTCATAATCTGACGGTAGCGCATACGGTCTGCCTGGATGCGCTTGGAATGAACGGCAGAGCCCTTGCCTAAATTAAGGGTACGGGATTGGAGAGTCACCGCATCGGCAGCCCTACCTATCTCGCCACCCAAAGCGTCAATCTCAAAGACCAAATGTCCCTTGCCCGTGCCGCCAATGGAGGGGTTGCAGGGCAGGTTTGCTAAGGCGTCTAAATTCAAGGTGAAAAGCACCGTCCGCAGACCGAGCCGCGCCGCCGCCAGCGCCGCCTCGACACCTGCGTGTCCGGCACCGACCACGGCAATATCCGTTGTTTGCTTCATAATGCGTCCTTTCGGTGGGAAAAACTGTTGATTTTATGAATTATCTATGCTATACTAACGGTATAGCAAGAGGTATATTCGGCTATATTGTACTATTTTTCTCGGCTTTTGTCAATGGCTGACGGGGCAAATCCAACGGAAAAGGAGAATGAAATGAAGCAAGACCTGCTTTCCCAAGCGCTTCTTTCCTCGCTGATGCAGGGCGAGGACTTTTTCCGCTTTCAGGTGGTGGATTGCCTGCCCTCCACCAACGCCGCCTTAAAGGCGCTCTGTCGGGAAAATCCCACGCTTTCCGAGGGGCTGGTGCTGATAGCAGAGCGGCAAACCCGGGGACACGGGCGCTATGACCGCGTCTTTTCCTCTCCCAAGGGGGGCATCTATATGAGTATTCTTCTGCGCCCCACCGCATCGGCGGAGGCGGCAACTCTTCTGACGGCGGCGGCAGCCGTTGCCGTGGCAGAGGCGGCAGAGGAGCTGACGGGACTGCCCTTTTCCATCAAATGGGTCAACGATATATACAGAAACGGGCGAAAAATCGCGGGTATTCTCACCGAAGGGAGTATGGAGGCAAACGGGCGTCTTTCCTATGCGGTTCTGGGCATAGGCATCAACGTTTTGCCCCCCGAGGAGCCCCATCCCGAGGCGCTGTCCTCTTTGGTGGGCAGGGTCTTTGAGGAGAAAGAGGCTCCCGACAATCCCCGTGCGCGCCTTGTAGCGGCGGTGCTTTGCCGCCTGCTGTACCACTATCGCCGCCTGTCCGACAAGAGCTTTTTGGAGGGCTACCGCAGTCGCTCGATGCTGACGGGCAGGACGGTGAGCTTCTCCCACGGCGACTGTACGCAAAGGGGCGAGGTCTTGGGAATAGACGGGGACTGCCGCCTGCTTATAAAAACGGAGAAGGGGGCCTCTGTTGCCCTGCAAAGCGGCGAGGTACAGCTGACGGATTTCTGACAAACAGCCCTGCGAAGGGGCAGACCAAAAGGGGACGGAAAAATGGGCTTTTCCGTTCCTTCTTTTTTATGAAAACTTTTTGTGAAGAGTGGGTATTCTCTTGCTTTTTCGCTTGACATACAGGCAAAAAGCAGGTATAATATAATTGGGTAAATTTGAGGTATAGCGAGCCTTTTCGCTACCTCTGCTATAAAAAATTTGGAGGATGTTATGTATTCGGAGTATCAGGACAATTTGGGCTTTTTGGCTTCCTTTGACGGTGAGGTTGCGGCGGCTATGCGAGAAGAGCTGGGCAGACAGCGCGGCAACATTGAGCTTATCGCATCGGAGAACTTCGTATCTCCTGCCGTTTTGGCGGCTATGGGCTCCGTTTTGACCAATAAATATGCGGAGGGCTATCCTGCTCACCGCTACTACGGCGGATGCCAGTTTGTGGACATTGTGGAGGATTTGGCAAGAGAAAGAGCCAAGAAGCTCTTTGGCGCGGCGCACGTAAACGTGCAGCCCCATTCGGGCGCCCAGGCAAACCTTGCCGCCTATTCTGCCATTCTGCAGCCCGGGGACACCGTGATGGGTATGTCCTTGGACGCAGGCGGTCACTTGACCCACGGTGCCTCGGTGAATATGTCGGGCAAGATTTATAAGTTCGTTCCCTATGGCGTGGGCGCAGACGGCTTGATTGATTACGATGCCGTCCGTAAAACGGCTTTGGAGTGCCGCCCCCGTCTGATTGTGGCAGGTGCGTCGGCATATCCCCGTGCCATTCGCTTTGATATCTTTGCCGATATTGCCAAGGAGGTTGGCGCCTACTTTATGGTAGATATGGCGCATATTGCGGGACTTGTTGCGGCAGGACTGCACCAGAGCCCCATTCCCTACGCCGACATCGTGACCACCACCACTCATAAGACTCTGCGCGGACCCCGTGGCGGCGCTATCTTCTGCACCGAGGAGCTGGCAAAGGCGATTGATAAGGCCATCTTCCCCGGCGCCCAGGGCGGTCCCTTGATGCACGTGATTGCCGCTAAGGCGGTTTGCTTCGGCGAGGCGCTTTTGCCCTCCTTCAAGGCATACCAGGCGCAGGTAGTCAAAAATGCCGCCGCTATGGCAGATACCTTCCTGGCGGAGGGAGTCAACCTGGTAACGGGCGGAACGGACAACCATCTGATGCTGCTTGATTTGCGCGGCACGGGTATCACGGGCAAGATGCTGGAGGAGCGCTTGGACGAGGTGCATATCACCGTCAACAAGAACGCCATTCCCAACGACCCCGAAAAGCCCACCGTCACCAGCGGTATCCGTATCGGCGCACCCGCTATGACCACCCGTGGCTTCTGCGAGGGTGAAATGAAGGAGGTTGCCTCCTTGATTACGATGGCAATCCGTGACTTTGACGGTAAGAAGGACGAGATTGCCGCAAGAGTGGCTTCTCTTTGTGAAAAGTTCCCTATGTATGAGGGTTAAGCAAGAGTGCTTCTCTTGCCTGAGATAGCCTTTTGAAAATCAGAAAGGAGGCTCCACAGAATGAAATGTAAAAAATGCGGAGCGGAGTGGGAAACCACGGGTCAAAGCCTGGTTTGCCCCAACTGCGAAACCGTAGCGGTTTTGCAGCCCAAGGAGCAGCAGTTCCTTTGGGAAGAGGTAAAAAAAGCAGAGCAGCTGCAGGATAGAGCCCTGCGCGCCGAATGTTTGGAGCAGTTGGCGGCGTTTGGCAACAAAAAGGCGCAGTATCTCTACGGTGAGGTGCTGCGGACAGGTGACGGCAAGGAAAAAAGCGTCACCGACGCCGTTGTATGGTATAAGGCGTCTGCCAAGCAGCTGTACGCCCCTGCCGCTTATCAGCTTTATTGCTGTCTGCGGGATTACAGCTTCGGCTCCTCCAAGCGCTTGAATACCTTCTGGCTACGTGTGGCGGCGGAGTTCGGCTCTGCCCCCGCGGCATACGAGATTGCCCGTTGCTACGAGGTTGGCGACGGTATGGAGGTGTCCCACCGCTATTCTCTTTACTGGCTGACCCGTGCCGCTAAGGCAGGACAGGCAGAGGCAGTTTTTAAGCTTGCCAAGATGTACGCAACGGGGGACGGTGTGGAAAAGAACGTGGCTGTTGCCAGTTCCTTGGTGGTAACGGCGCATCCCCATTCCTTGGGCGAGTTTTTGTTCAGCAAGAAGCTGGGCAGAGGCGAGCGCGTGTCCATTCCCGACATCGAAATCCCTACCAGGGAAGAGGATAGATTTGCCCTGGGTGTACAGGCGGAGCAGGAGGCTGAGCCTGCTATTGCCGCCAACATCTATTTCCTTTGCATTCGTGGCGGAAACGTCAGCGCCAATTACAACCTTGCCTGCTGCTATGCGGAGGGAAAGGGTGTTGCCAAGGACGAAGGCGAGGCGCGCCGCCGCTTTGAGGCAGCCGCCAATGAGGCAAATCACACAGGTGCCATGATGAAGCTGGCTGATTACCTTATCCACGGCATCGGCGGCGAGGCAGACCGTGAGGCAGGCATCGCCTATTACGAAAGGGCAGTTGCCCTTGGTGTTGCCGAGGCGGCGTACCGCCTGGCACAGGAATACCATCACGGTGAAGGCTCCGATATGGGTAAGGCGTACCGCTGGTACGAAAAGGCCGCCGCTATGAAGCACGTGGAGGCAAAGCGTGAAGCGGATATTCTCCGTGAGAAGATTGCCGTTCTGTATGACAACGCCGTTGCCGCCCAGCAGGCAGAGGAATATGACAAGGCGTTCCAGCTATACAGCCTGGCGGCAAAAATGAGTCACGCAGGCGCTTGCTACCGTCTGGCGCAGATGTACCAGAACGGGGTAGGCACCAAGCGCAATATGCGCCGCGCCGTGTATTATTACAACGAGGCGTCCAAGCAAGGGCATCTGGGCTCGGTTTACTGCCTTGGCGTTTGCTATTTCAAGGGCGAGGGTGTTGCCTGTGACTACAACGTGGCCAACAGGCTCTTAACCATCGCCGCCAAGCAGGGCTACGGCGATTCTCAGCAGATGCTGAACGAAATGAAGCGCCGCCGTCACGTCAAGACGGGACGCAAATTCTATTCGATTTCCACCGTTCTCTACCGCAAGGGCGAGGTGGGCGATGCCATTCGCTTCCGCTCTATCGCCGCTCAGTTAGGCTATGCCCGTGCGATGTACGTAATGGGCTGTCACTATGAGTTTGGGGACGGCGTACCCTTAGACAGAGAAAAGGCGAGCGCTTGGTATTCCCGTGCCGCAAGAGCAGGCTTTACGGGTGAGCGAGGCAACGTCAAGGGCGGCTTTTTGCACGCGCGCAAGGAGCTGCTGCGGAACAGACCCCAATAAAAAAATGAAGAGGTTAGCAAGGCAAAGCCGCGCTAACCTCTTTTTCGTTGTCAGAAGCCTTATAAAAAAAGGGGACGGAGCTGTCGCGCGCCTAAGGCGGCGTTGAGGCAGTCGGATAAATAGGTAAAATCAGCCACAAGGGAATGGGGCTTTCTGTCGGGGTCATCCTGCCGCATAGGCACGAAATAGACCTGCTTGCGAAGCAACAGCTTGGCAATGTTGGAAAGATTGGCAGACATAGAGTCATTGGACGCCAGGGCAATCAAAAGAGGGCGGTCGCACCGTAAGTGCGCCTTTGCCGCCATTGTGACGGGGGTGTCTGTGATGCCGTTGGCAATCTTGGCAAGGGTGTTGCCCGTGCAGGGCGCAATCACCAAAGCCTCCAAGGGTACCGCAGGCCCCAGGGGCTCGGCGTCTACGATGGTGTGAATAGGCTCCTTGCCGCCGCACAGTCCCTTTACGGTGTTGCGAAACTCATCGGCCTGCCAGAAGCGTGTGCTTGTGGTGTAAACACTTGTTGACAAAATCGGCAAAACGTCCAGTCCGTCAGCCTTCAAACGGCGAAGCGCGGCAAGAGAATGGGACAGGGTGCAGAAGGAGCCGCAAAAAGCATAACCAATCAATGTTCGGATTCCTTTCTCAAAAAGGCGGAAAGAACCTCCACCATTGCTTCGCCTGCCGCAACGGGGGCAAATTTGCCCGGTAAGCCGGGAAGAGAGGTGACGGGATGCGCCGTATACCCCTTAAGCCCACCGCCCAAATCGAACACCAGCGCCTCGGGAGAAAATACTGTCTTGTCGAAAACGGCAGAGGGAACAGTATTAAAGACCAGCGCTTCCTCTACCTTCGTGACATCTCTGAAATCCCGTGCCTCGTAGCCCAAAAGGGCAATACGGGCGCGCGCCTCTCTTCGCCGTGCGTAAATGGCAACGGGAACGCCCAAGCCCGACAGCCCCCTTGCCAAGAAGGCGGCAATTCTGCCAAAGCCGAAAATGGCGGCCCGTGTACGGTAGAAGCCTTTCTGCGTTGCCGTCAAGGCGGCGGCTATGGCACCCTGGGCGGTGAGCGCCGCCCCCGTTTGCGCCAGCCCCTCGTCCAAGAGCAGGTCGTGAGCGCCCGGGTGCTGTGCCAAAAAGGCGGTGGGTAAGTCGCCCCCGAAAAGAGGAACGGCAGGATGGGCGAGAAAGAAGGAAAGAGGAATATCGGTGCCATTTACCGTTTCACCATCCCGTGTGACAGGGGTCGGCAGGACCACGGCTTGGGCAAGAGGGAAGATGTCTTCCTTATGGATAGTGGGAAGAGAGGAGGAGAGGGAAACGGTATATACCTCCTGCCCCTCCTCCTTCAGCCGTTGCGCGGCAATGCGCGATCGGGCGTCACCGCCCACAAAAACGATTCGCATAGTAAAAGCCTTTCCGCATATAGTTGGCGCCAAGGCGCCACAGTACAGTATATGCGAAAGCCTCCCTCTTGCTCGATTTGGCGCCGCCTGTAAAAAAACAGCCGCCCCCTCGAATGAGGGGGCGGTAAAGCTATTATTCGCCGTCCTTGGCAAGACCCAAGCCGCGCAGGTCGGCAATCTCGCCGCGCTTCTCGGCGTCATACAGCGCCCAGATAACGCGCAGACCCTGCAAGGCGCTTCTGCCGTCGGTCAAGGGCTTTTTGCCCGTGGTGGCACATTCCACGAAATGGCGGATTTCGTGCTGGGTTTCCTTGGTGGCATCGCTGCCGCGGGACCAAACCACCTGGTACTGACAGCTTTCGGTTTCCTCACCGGGGCGGTGCATCTGATTGCTATCGTAGAGTCTGACCTCGCCTGCAAAGTGGTCATATTCCAGCATGCCCTTCTCGGTGTGAATCTGGAAGTCGTAAAGCAGACGGGTGCCTCTGGCGCCCCAGGTGCCGCCGTGGTAGGCGATGGCGCCGCTTTCAAACTTCATCGTCACGGCGCTGGTGCCCTCGCGGAGCATCCAGGGAGTGCCCAGGTTGGTGCCCACGTGGGTGCCGTATACGGGCTCGCCCATAAACCAGAGCAAGAGGTCAATATAGTGACAGCCGTGGCTGAAAAGCTGACCGCCGCCAAGACAGGAGGTTCTGCCCCATCTTCTCTTGTCGAGAACAGAGCTGTTCAAGCCCGTCAGCTGCTCGGTCCAGATGGACATCTGGAACATCTGCCCGTATTCGCCGGAGTCCACCATTTCCTTCAGCTTGACGATACCGGGCCAGAAGCGCACAGGATAAGCGCACATCAAGGTGACCTTCTTCTCGTCACAGTAATCAATCAGACGGACGCACTCTTCCTCGGTATTGCAAAGGGGCTTTTCCATCAGAATATGCTTGCCGTTATGGGCAAAGAACATACCGCATTCATAGTGCAGGTGGTGGGGAAGGGCAATCAGAACGCCGTCCACGGCGTCTGCCATTTCCTCATAGTCTAAAAAGATTTTGGGGTCATTGCCCAAGGAAGCGGCAACGGACTCCGCTCTGTCACGCAAAATATCGCAGACGGCGGTGATTTCCACGCAGTCCAACTGATTGATGCCACGTACGTGATTTTCCATCATACTGCCACAGCCAATGACGCCAAGTCTGAATTTTCCCATTTTATGTTCTCTCTTTCTTTTTTTGTTGACATTTTCGTATCGATGGTTTATAATCATCTCAACGATTGTATTATAACAAAAGGAAATCCCTCTGTCTTTACAGGAAAAGGACAAACTTTTGCACTATCGGGTTAAAAAAACGCAAAATAAACGAATTTTTTTGAAGGAACGGAAAATGAACTATAAAGGAATGCCCATAGCGGAGCTGGTGTCGGTGACGGAAATCGTCACCGTCCTGAAGAAGCGCTTCGTGTGGCACACGGGGAAAAGAAGTGGCGGCGAGGCGCACGATTTTCCTGAGATGATTTATATCGTCAAGGGCGCCTACACCCCGTCCTTGGACGGAAAGAGCTATCCTTTGCAGGAGGGAGAGCTTTTAACCTATGCGCCCTTGGCACATCATAAAGGGGAGCGTCTTGAGGACGCAGACGTCTTAATTCTCAGCTTTAAGGGGGAGGGGGCGTTGCTTGAGAGCCTGTATAACAGGGTCTTATCCTTGACCTACGAGGAGAAGGAGCGCCTGTTCGCGATTGCGGAAAAGGGGCTTAGCTTCTTTGAGCCTCACCCCGTCCAGGCACAGCTTGGCGGTATGCGATTAAAGGAGGGGACTGACCCCTTCGTTTTGCAGGAGATGAAACGGGAATTAGAGCTTTTCATCATTTCGATGGCGACACGGCTGACCGATGCCCCCCACGGAGAGGGGAGCGAGGAAAGAGGGATAGTGGAGCGGTATTTACGGGAGCATATAGGCGAAAGCCTGACGCTTGCGGAGATTGCCGAGGAGAACGGTATGAGCGTTTCCAAGCTGAAGCTCCTCTTTCGCGGCGGCGAGGAGGGCGGTGCTGTCAATTATCACCTTGCCTTGAAAATAGAGGAGGCAAAGCGCCTTTTGCGTGAAAAGCAATATAACGTCAGCGAAATCGCCGAGCGGCTGGGCTTCTCCTCGGTGCATTATTTTTCCAGACTCTTTAAGGCACGGGTGGGCGCCTCGCCAACTCTCTATGCCAAAACTCTTTTGACGGGAGCGCTTTCCGCGGCAGAGGCGTAAAAAAGACGAATAGCGGCTTTGTATCACGCTATTCGTCTTTTTATTTTGGATTTATACCTTGTCGGCGGCTTTTCCCTTGAAGGCAGGTGGGAATACGAAGAAATGCTCCAAAAGGGAAGAGAAGCGACCGATGAGAAAGCCGTTGACCAAGGCGCAGACCACCGTTCCCCAATTCACACCTACGAAGGTGCCAAAGCCAAAGAAGAGAAAGGAAAGGAGAAGCGCCAGAAGGCAGCTGGAGCAGTCATAAACTGTTTTGAAGCGAGAGATAGAAAGGTGATACACCTCCGAAATTTCCTTGACGAACAGCTCGTATACCTCAGGCGCCAAATAGGTATGGAACATCAAGGACACGCCCAAGGAGCAAACCGCCATACCCAGGAAGAACAGCAAAAGCCGTACCCACAAAAGACCCGTAGGCAGGGGAGAAAGCACGAAAAGGAAGAAATCCAGCAAAAAGCCGTACAGAACGGCGGTGGCAAAGGCGAAAAGATACCGCAGGCGGAAGCGGCGGACGATGAGCATCATCAAAAGAAGCAAAACCGCCTGGAACACGTATTCTGCCATACCGAAGGAGAAAAAGGGGAAAATCGGCTGTAGCCATACGTGAAAAATATAAGCGGGCGCCACCACCATAGAAAGCCCGAAATTCGCAAGTGTCATAAGGGAAGTGGAAAAGGCAAGTAAAATCAATCCGAAAACGTAGGCAAGCTCGGAATAAAAGGTCTTTTTTGACATAGAAGGCTCCTTACTTCTAAGCAAACTTACAAAAGGACACCCTATTTTACAAGCAGGGGTGTCCTTTTTGATGCTTGATATTATGTGTTTATTTCATCCTTGAAATAGGCGCGGGAATAGGCGGCCTGTCCCGATGCGGTATGCACCTCGATGCGGAAAAATCCGCCAAGCCGTAAAAAGTCAAGAGGGAAAGCAGCCCTGTCTACGTAGCCCCCCTCGCCGCGTACCGCAAAAAGCTCCCGTCCCTTGCTGTGCAGGGAAATGACAGCGGCAGGAGAGGTATGGACGAAGAGCGTCCCATTTTCCACATACAGAGAGCGTATCTCGGCTCCCGTGGAGGCGTAGCAGTTGCCCTGCGCCAAGGCGTCGGTCACATCCTCGTATGAAAGCCTCGGCGCCACGATGACCGTATAGGCAAGGAAGCTGCCCGAGGCGCCCTTGTTGTGGTTATCGTCCCCCGCTACCCCGTAGGCACGGACGCCCCGACGGGTCAAGGCGGCGTAAAACTCGGCATCGTTATCCCCGTATAGCCAGGTGTCGCCGTTGAGAAGCTCAATGCCATCGAGCCCCTGAAGATTGGCGATGGTGTCGGGCTCCTGTCCCGACCAGCGGGGGTGATTGTAATGTACCAAGAAGCCGTTTGCCTTTGCCTCGGCAATCAGATGATTGACAAAGCCGTCATCGTATACGTAGCGGCATTGCTCGCCCACGTAGCGCACGAAGGGAATATAGTCGGCGCAGTTGCCGGGGGTGAAGTTTTCGGGATAAAAGCAAACCTGGGTCACGTCATGAGGGCGCTTTTTTATCAGATTGATGTGATGCACCTTCATCAAGGGCAGGTCCCTCGTGTCAACCTGGACCTCTTTAATGGAGGTTTCGTAGCCGTTTAACGCCAGAAATTCCCCATCGGTCAAATCCCCGTGGTCGAGCAAAATCTCGTGGTCGGTAAACGCCACCACGGAATAGCCCTCTGCCTTGTAGCGGCGCTTGATTTCCTCGGGGGTCCAGGCACCGTCGGACACGGTGGAGTGGCAGTGCAGATTGGCCTTGTAGGCGTTGCCCTCGGGCAACAGAAATTGCTTCATATGGCGCAATCCTTTCTTTGCAATAGCGTATCCCGTTCCCGAGAGGGAACGGGAATGGCGTGTATTCTCGTTTGTTTGGCTTATTTCTTCAGGGCAAGTGCTGCCTTTGCCTTTTCGTAAATGCTCTTGGCGGTCAAGCCGTACGCCTCCAACAGGGCAGGCACGGTGCCGGAGCGCCCGTAGGTGTCCTCTACGCCCACGCGCAGAACGGGAACGGGGCAAACGGCAGAGGTAGTCTCCGCAACGGCGCTTCCCAAGCCGCCGATAACGGAATGCTCCTCAGCGGTAACGATGGCGCCTGTTTCCTTGGCTGCCTTGATAAGCAAAGCATCGTCCAAGGGCTTGATGGTGTGAATATTCAGTACACGGGCGGAAATGCCTTCCTTTTCCAGCATCTCGGCTGCCTCCAGCGCCAGATGAACCATAAGACCCGTGGCAACCAGGGTCACGTCCTTACCCTCGCGCAGGGTCACACCCTTGCCGATTTCAAACTTGTAGCCCTCGCCGTTGATAATGGGAACGGCGTATCTGCCAAAGCGCAAATATACGGGACCCTCATAGAGCAGGGCAGCCTCCACAGCGGCGGTAGCCTCCACGTCATCCGCAGGGTTCAGAATAACCATACCGGGAATGGTACGCATCAAGGCAATATCCTCGTTGCACTGGTGGGTAGCGCCGTCCTCGCCGACGGTAATGCCTGCGTGGGTAGCGCCGATTTTTACGTTCAGATGGGGATAACCGATAGAGTTTCTGATTTGCTCAAAGGCTCTGCCTGCCGCAAACATCGCGAAGGAGCTGGCAAAAACAGACTTGCCTGCGGCGGCGATGCCTGCCGCGGTGCTAATCATATTGCCCTCGGCGATGCCGCAGTCAAAGAAGCGCTCGGGGAACTTCTTGGCGAACATCGAGGTCTTGGTGGCTGCCGCAAGGTCAGCGTCCAAGACGTAAAAATCATATTTTTCTCCTAAGGCTGCCAAAGCGGCGCCATAGCTTTCTCTGGTTGCTTTCTTTTCCATGGTTCTGTCCCCTTCCTCAGTTCAATTCCTGCATAGCAAGCTTGTATTCTTCCTCGTTGGGAGCCTTGCCGTGCCAGCCAACCTGGTTTTCCATAAAGGAAACGCCCTTGCCCTTTACCGTCTTGGCAATAATGGCGGTGGGGCGGTCGGTGCAAGCCTTTGCCTTGGCAAAAGCCGCCTCGATTTCCTCGAAGCTGTGACCGTCAATCACAATAACGTTCCAGCCGAATGCCTCAAGCTTCTTATCGTGGGGGGTGGGGTTCATAACCTCTTGTACGGTGCCGTCAATCTGCAGACCGTTGAAGTCGATAATGGCGCAAAGGTTAGAGAGCTTGTAGTGCGCGGCAAACATCGCTGCCTCCCAAACCTGTCCCTCCTCGCTTTCACCGTCACCGACGATGGTATACACGCGGAAATCCTTGTTTTCGGTCTTGCCCACCAGCGCCATACCGCAGGCGGCGGAAATACCAAGACCCAAAGAGCCTGTGGTCATATCCACACCGGGAATGTGCTTCATATCGGGGTGACCCTGCAAGCGGCTGTCAATCTTACGCAGCGTTTTTAATTCCTCTACGTCAAAATAGCCGCGCTCTGCCAGCGCCGCATACAGCGCGGGGGCGGTGTGTCCCTTAGAGAGAACGAAGCGATCTCTGTTTTCATCTTTGGGGTTTTTGGGGTCAATGCGAAGCTCCTTGGTGTATAGGTACGCCATTATATCCGCAATGGAGAGAGAGCCACCGGGATGACCGCATCTTGCGTTGTATACGCCCTCAATGATGCCGCGGCGAATACGAAGCGCCGTTTGCTCCAACGCCAACAAAGTTTCCTTATCCATAACCGAATCTACCTTTCTTTCCTGCATAGCACAGGGGTTTTATACTGTATTTTCTACTATATATGATACCATTAAAACGGGGCTTTTGTCAAGGGTTGTCGACAAAGTTGCAGTATTTCAGATGCATTTCGTCCCGTAGGCGCAAAAGGAAGCTGATGCCGTATACAATCCAGACCAGAGTCAGCAGAAGCGTCACCCAGAAGGAGCCCTCAAAACGGGAGAAATAGAGAATTTCTCCCTCCTTGTAAAACTCGTTTGCCTCCTCGGCGGTGAAGATGTGACGGGTGGTGACCGTCATCAGGAAGACCTCCACACCACGGAAAAGCGCCGCAATACCGCCGAAAACGAGAAAAAGCTTGTTTTGCTTGGCAAGCTCTCTCTGTCGGGGGCTTTCCGCTATGCGTACCTCCCCCTCGGGGGTCAAGCCCGTGTAGGCGTGAAGGTAGCGGTCAAGCAAGAGGTACAGCAGCCAAAGCGTAAAGAGCAGCGCCACCGCCTCCAATACCGAAAAGACCTCCACGAAGGTGTAAAGCTCCCTCGCCGCCTTGACGTAGGAGATGGCTGTATAGTCCTTGTAGGTGGAAACGTACAGCCGTTGGAAAACCGTAGCGGCAAGGGAAAAGAGGGTGTATGCCCCTGCGGCGATAGCGCCGTACCTTGCGGCAGGGCGCTCTCTTCTGACTAGTAGGAAGAAAAGAAGGAAGCAAATGCCGCTGAGGGCGTCGGGCAAGAGATTGTTTCTGTCCGCAATCAGGTCAATCGCCAAAAGCAAGGCACCGACCAGCACGAATAAAAGGCGACTCTTGGAGCGAAAGAAGGCGTTTGCCCTTAAAGCTTTGTGGCAGTCTGCCGATTTTTTTTCGGTGTAGGCGGTAAAATCCCCGTCCTTTCGCAAATAGGCGAAATAGTCGCGCCAAAGGCGGAAAAAGTAAATACCGAAGCCCAAAACCAGAGCGGCGGTAAAGACCAGAAGGAAGGGATAGAGCCTGATGGGGTTAAAGAAATAAAAATCTCCCATCGGGTCTAAATGCCCCACCGAGATAAGCACCATCTCGGGCAAGAAGGAGCCGATATGCTTCAGGGCGAAAAAGACGTAGGTATAAGGGGTCAGTGCCTTTAAGGGTGGGAATACCGACAGCACCCCGTCCCGTTCTCCGATATAGGAAAAGCCCCTCAGAAGGGAGGAGATAGCAGGGAAAACGAAAATAGCCTCCACCACCGCAAAGCCTAAGGAGAATACCGACACCATCGCTCTCTGCTCGGCGTTGATTGCCAGAATGTACACCAGCAAAAAGGACGCCGCCATCTTGGCAACGCTGACCCAGGCAAGAGTCAGAAAGCGGCGCCGTGCCTCGGCAAAATAGGTGTTGACGTCCGCCATACCCACGATGCCTGCCGCCAAGAAAAAGTAGCCGATGGCATCGGGCAAAAGGTCAAATACCGCAAAATTGGGGTTGCACAGAAACAAAAGCCCCACGGTAAGATAGGAAAAGGAAAATAGCTTGGACATATAAGACCACGGCTTTCGCTTCCGCAAAAGCTCCCCTTCTGAGCAAGATGGTAAGACGCCGCTTATTTCTTGCCCGTTTTACTGTTTTTGCGCGCCGCGCGCCGCGCTGCCTCCTCCTGCTTGCGGGCAAGGGTCTTTTCGTCCTGCTTGTCCTGCCAGGCACGGAAGCGGTTGATAAAGCCGAATCGGGAGGGGGCGCGCGTCATATCCTCGTCCCCCTCCAGGCAAATCCAGACGTAGCACTCAAAAAAGAGCTTGGCGTTTAAGAAGGTGAACACGATGCAGTATAAAAGGTACACCATAGAGAGGGTCATTAAAAAGACGCTGAGTCTGCCAAAGAGCCCCGTTTCCATCACGGTGGCGAACAGCAGATAAATAACGGTAAAAATGCGGTTGCGCAGGGCACGGACACGCAAAACGGGAATGTCCGTTTCCGTGGCAATCTCCGCCACTCCCTGTAACACGAAAAAGAGGAAAACTGCCTTGCATAAGCACGCCACAGGGGCAGTGTAGGTGATAAAAATAGGGTTCTCCGCAAAAAATCCCAGAAGAACGCCTATGCGCTCTCCAAACAGAACCAGGGAAAGGAGCGCCGAGGGAATGCCGAAATAGAGGGCGCTCCGAAAGCCCTTGGCGTACTTGGAAAGGGTCGAAAGCCCAAGCAGCATCAGAAGATAGGCGAAAACGTCCGTATAAGCGGCGTAGGCGACGTTAAAGGTCAGTAGATACCCAACGAATAAAAAACCAAAGCCCATATTACTTCAACAAGTTGGGGTTTGCACCGCAACACTCCTTGTAGCGTTTTCCGCTGCCGCAGGGGCAGGGGTCGTTTCTGCCCGGCTTCTTTTCTGCCTTGGCAGGGCGCCGACGCTCAGGGGCGGCACCGCCTGCTCTGGCGGCGGTTTCCTTGGCAACCGCTATGCGGCGCACAGGCTCAGGACGGGGCTCCACGGTCAGAATGCCGCGAGCGGTCTGCTCCTGAATGTTTTCTACCATACAGTCGAACATCTGTCCGCCCTGAATGCGATATTCGGTAATGGGGTTTCTCTGGGCGTAGCCGTTCAGACCCACCGAGCCCTTCAAATCGTCCATTTCGTCCAAGAACTCCATCCAGTTGCGGTCAACGCTGCGCAAGAGAATGGCGCGCTCCACCTCGCGGAAGCCCTCTTCTCCAAAGAGCGCCTCCTTTTCGGCAAAGATACGGGCGGTGTCGGCAAGCAGTGCCTCGGCAATATCCTCCTGGCTCTTGGCGGCGTCAATCGCCTCCTCAGAGAGCGTCAGGGTGCCGTTATAGTGGGCAAGCAGCCCTTCCATGTTCCAGGTGTCCTTGTCGTCGCCACCCAAAAATTCGGCTACCGTCTGGCGAATGGATGCCTCCAGCATCTTCACCACGGTGGGGTGAATGTCCTCACCGCACAGCACCTGCATTCTTTGTCCGTAAATCACCGTGCGCTGCTCGTTCATCACGTTATCGTATTCCAAAACGCGCTTACGGATAGAGAAGTTCTGGTCCTCAATATGCTTTTGCGCCGTTTCAATGGAGCCCGAGAGAATGGAGGCGTTAATGGGGGTGGTTTCCTCCAAGCCAAGCCTCGATACTATGCCCGTGATGCGCTCACTGCCGAACAGACGCATCAAATCGTCCTGCAAGGATAAGAAGAAGCAGGATTCACCGGGGTCACCCTGGCGCCCCGCACGGCCGCGGAGCTGGTTATCAATGCGGCGGGATTCGTGGCGCTCGGTGCCGAGAATGAACAAACCGCCTGCCGCTTTGACCTTTTCCGCCTCGGGGGCAATTTCTTCCTTGTATTGCTTATAGAGCTTTTCGTAAAGGGCGCGCGCCTCTAAAAGCGCCTCGTCCTCGGTAACGGAGAAGCCGTTTGCCTCGGCAATCAGCGCCTCCTCAATGCCCTCGCGGCGCATAGCCGCCTTTGCCATATAGTCGGCGTTGCCGCCCAGCATAATGTCCGTTCCGCGTCCTGCCATATTGGTGGAAATGGTAACGGCGCCAAGCTTGCCCGCCTGGGCAATAATCTCCGCCTCGCGCTCGTGATACTTGGCGTTCAGAACGGTGTGGGGAATGCCCAGTCCCTTCAGACGGGAGGAGAGTAGCTCGGATTTGTCAATAGAAACGGTACCGACCAGAACGGGCTGCCCCTTGGCGTGGCACGCCTTGATTTGCTCGATAATGGCAAGCTCCTTGCCCCTTGCGGTCTGGAACACCATATCGTTGTGGTCCACACGAATCATCGGACGGTTGGTGGGAACCTCCACCACGTCCAGGGCGTAAATTTCCTTGAACTCGTTGTCCTCGGTTAAGGCGGTACCCGTCATACCCGAGAGCTTTTTGTACATACGGAAGTAGTTCTGGAAGGTAATGGTGGCAAGGGTACGGGACTCACGCTGAACGTCCACGCCCTCCTTCGCCTCAATGGCCTGGTGCAGACCGTTGTTGTAGCGGCGCCCGGGCATCAAGCGACCCGTAAAGGCGTCCACAATGATAATTCTGCCGTCCTTAATCACGTAGTCCACGTCGCGCTTCATAATGCCGTGGGCGCGGATGGCTTGGTTGATGTGATGGACTATCTCGTTGTTTTCGGGGTCGGAAAGGTTGTCAAGCTTGAAGAATGCCTCCGCCTTGGCAATACCGTTCTTGGTTAATACCACCGTCTTTGCCTTTTCGTCTACGATGTAGTCGGCGGAAACGTCGTCCATATCCTCCTTGCTGTCCGTTTCCTTGATAACCAGCTTTTTCAGCTTGCGGGCAAGCCTTTCCGCCTCGGTGTACAGCTCCGAGGACTTCTCGCCGCTTCCCGAAATAATCAGAGGGGTTCTTGCCTCGTCAATGAGAATGGAGTCCACCTCGTCCACAATGGCAAAATGATGCCCTCTTTGCACCATATTTTCCTTGTACAGCGCCATATTGTCACGCAGATAGTCAAAGCCCAGCTCGTTGTTGGTGCCGTAGGTGATGTCGGCGGCGTAGGCGGCTCTCTTTTCCTCTGGCTTCTGTCCGTGGACGATAAGTCCCGTCTGCAAGCCCAAGAAGGCGTATACCCGTCCCATCTCCTCGCTGTCGCGGCGCGCAAGATAATCGTTAACGGTCACGATATGCACACCCTTGCCCGACAGGGCGTTCAGATAAGCAGGCAGGGTGGCAACCAAGGTTTTACCCTCACCCGTCTTCATCTCGGCAATACGTCCCTGGTGCAGAAGAATACCGCCAAGAAGCTGTACGAAAAAGGGGCGCTTGCCCAGAACACGGGCATCCGCCTCGCGGACGGTGGCAAACGCCTCGGGGAGAATATCCTCCTCCGTTTCGCCTGCCAAAAGACGCGCCTTCAGACGCTGGGTTTCGCCCTTCAGCTCCTCGTCCGTCATGCTCTTATATTGCTCTTCTAAGGCGTCAATGGCTTCGGCAATGGGGCGAATTTTTTTAATCTGCTTTTCGCTGTAGGTGCCGAACAGCTTTTCGAATAAGCCCATATTTCATCCTTTCCCAAGGGGCAAGCCCCTTTGTTGGCGCATCTGCCGCAGCAGTCGCGCGTATTTTATATATCTTATAAAGTATACCATATCTATACGGTGTAATGCAACCGTTTTTTTGTCGGAATAATGTGTCTATTTTGAAAATTCTTTCAGTTGCTCTTTCCTTGGCGCAGTAAATCCTTGATAGCCTCCCCTGCCATCATCAGTCCCATAGCCGAGGGAACAAAGCTGCAGGAGCCAAGCCCTGCCTTGCCCGTATCCCTTTGGGGAGAAGGAACGGGCTCCTCCTCGGAGTATACCACCTTCAGCCCCTTTACCCCCGCTTTGCGCAGGGAGGTACGCATCAGCCGCGCCAAGGGGCAAACCTTGGTCTTGTAAATGTCTGCCACCCGAAAGGCGGTGGGGTCGGTTTTGTTGGCGGCGCCCATTGCGGAAATCAAGGGAATACCTATTTTGTCCGCCAAAACGGCAAGCGCCACCTTGACGCTGACGGTGTCTACCGCATCCAGCAAATAATCGTAAGAGGAAAAATCCATTTCCTCCACCAGAGCAGGGGTCAGAAACAGGGTGTGTGCCTCAACGGACAGGGTGGGGTCAAGGGCAAGTATATGCGCCCTTGCCGCCTCTACCTTGGGCATACCCAGCGTGGAGGGCATCGCGTAAAGCTGGCGGTTGAGGTTGCTTTCCGCATACACGTCCCCGTCAAACAGGGCTAAATGTCCAACCCCCATACGGGCAAGCGCCTCGGTGGCGTAGGAGCCAACGCCCCCGAGCCCGAATACGGCAACACGGGCGTTCTTCAAAACGGACGAGGCGCCCTCGCCAAACAAAAGCTCGCTTCTTTGGTGCCTTTGATTTTCAGTCATATCGTCTTCCTTTTCGTATTCTGCCGAGAAAAACGGCTGGACTTTTGCCGCCCTTGAGGCTGTTTTTGGAAAATGCTGGAAATTATCCATTTTCGGATAGCGCCAAAAAGCGCAGAAAATGGCAAAAAGCCTTGTCAAGGGGGTAAAACGTAGAAAATTGATTTTTTGGAAAAAAACTTTTCAACGGCGATTTTTTTGGAAAATGTGGAAAACTCTTGGGGAAAACCTCGGCGAAAGACAAGGTTTTGCAAGGGTCGCAGGGAGTTTTCCACAGAGTTTTCCACATTTTCAACAGGCAAAAGGGAAATTTTTTGGGAAAACTACTTTTTGTGCGTTTTGCACAAGTTTTCCATTTAATGCCATTAAAGTGGAAAAAAGAGGCAATTTTTTTGGAGGAAAAAATCGGTTTTTTTCATCCGTTTTTGGAAAAATCGGGGAAGAAGTCGCCCTCCCATCTCCCCCTGTCGAGGGCAGAGATGAGAGGATAAAAAACGGAAGAAAAATCAAGGGAGAAGATTATTTCTTTTTCCCACGGGGCTTTTTCGCCACCGCCCAGCCCTGGGGCTTGGGGGCGGGAGCGGACGCCCTTTTCCGAGGAAAGGAGGCAGACTCCTTGCTCTTGGCGGGCTCCGTCTTGCTCCTTTGGGGCTTGACCCTGGCTTCCTTTCCCTCGCGGCGGCTTTTGTCGGGAATATACTGACCGCCAAAGGGGCTCTTGCCCGTGCTTCGACGGGGGGCGACGGGGGCGCTCTTGCCCCCTGCGCTGACAAGACAGCCCTTGCCGCTGCCGATTAAATCCTCGCGGTGGGCAAAGCGGAGCGCCTCACGGACCAAGTGGGCGTTCTCGGGCTTGGCGTATTGCAATAGCGCCCGCTGCATCTGCTTTTCCTTGTAGTCACGGGTCACGTATATGCTTTCTCCCGTCAAGGGGTTGATGCCCGTGTAATAGGCAACGGTGGAAACGGTGCCGGGGGTGGGGTAAAAGTCCTGCACCTGCTCAGGGGCGTAGCCGTATTTTTTCAGCCAGAGCGCTAACTCAATGGCATCGTTCATCGTGGAGCCCGGGTGGCTGGACATCAGATAGGGCACCAGATACTGCTCCAAGCCGTATTCGGCGGATAGGGCAAAATATTTGCGGCGAAATTCCTCATAAACGGCAATATTGGGCTTGCCCATAGCGGAAAGTACCCCTGCCGCGCAATGCTCAGGCGCCACCTTCAGCTGACCGCTGACGTGACGGGAAACCAGCTGACGGAAAAAGGTATCGTCCTTGTCCGCCAGGAGATAGTCAAAGCGAATGCCCGAGCGGATAAAGACCTTCTTAATACCGGGAAGCGCCTCGATTTGTCGGAGCATATCGGCATATTCCTTGTGGCTTACCTCAAGCTGAGGACAGGGCTTGGGGGCTAAGCACTTGCGGTTGGCGCAAACCCCTGCCTCCTTCTGCTTCTGGCAGGAGGGGCGGCGGAAATTGGCGGTAGGACCGCCCACGTCGTGAATATAGCCCTTGAAGTCGGGCATTTTGGTGATTTTTTCAGCCTCTGCCAACACGCTTGCCACGCTACGGGAGCGCACCTCGCGCCCCTGGTGAAAGGCGATGGCGCAGAAATTGCAGGCGCCAAAGCAGCCGCGGTTGTGGGTGATGGAAAATTTCACCTCGGCAATGGCAGGCACGCCCCCGTCCTTCTCGTACATCGGGTGGTAGGTACGGGCGTAGGGAAGGGCGTAGACGGCGTCAAGCTCCTCCTCGGTCAAGGGGGGCATAGGGGGATTCTGCACCAGCATCTTGTCCCCGTAGTATTCGATAACCGCCTTTCCTCTGACCGAGTCGGTGTTGCGGTATTGCAGGGCGAAGCACTTGGCGTATAGCGCCTTGTCCTCCTTGATTTCATCGTAATTGTAGGTTTCAATGGCGTCAAAGGGAATCTTATCCCCTCGCTTGGCAAGATAGACCGAGCCCCGCACGTCACGGATTTTCTTCACGGGCACGCCCTTGTCCAGCAGGTGGGCAATACGGCGCAGAATGTTCTCGCCCATACCGTAGGTTAAAATGTCCGCGCGGCTGTCTACCAACACGGAGCGCCGCATACGGTCATCCCAATAATCGTAGTGGGCAAAGCGGCGCAGGGAAGCCTCCAGTCCCCCGATGATAATGGGCACGTCCCCGTACGCCTCGCGGATGCGGTTGCAGTACACGATAACGGCGCGGTTGGGGCGAAGCCCTGCCTTGCCGCCGGGAGAATAATAATCGTCCCCCCGACGCTTTTTGGAAACGGTATAGTGGGCCACCATAGAGTCCACGTTGCCTCCCGACACCAAAAAGCCCAGTCGGGGGCGCCCGAAGCGGCGGAAATCCTCTGCCGAGCGAAAGTCGGGCTGGGGTAAAATGGCAACGCGGAAGCCCTCCGCCTCTAATACGCGGGAAATGATGGCGGCGCCAAAGGAGGGATGGTCCACGTAGGCGTCCCCCGTGACGTAGACGAAGTCAACGGAGTCCCAGCCCCGTTCCTTCAAATCCTCACGGGACACGGGCAAAAAGGCAGGTGCGGCTTTCATAGTAATCCTTTCCTCCGCAACGTTGCGGAAACGGTGTGCCCGTTTTTCGTCAAACGGGCGAAAATAGGAAAAAGTTGCGCGCAAGGGCGCAACTTTTTTGCGGTTATTCCAGGGAGAAGGCGTGAATATCCACCTCGGTCTGCTCCGAGGTCGCCATATTGCGAAGGTTTGCCTTGCCCGTTTCTATCTCGTTGTCACCGATAATCAGGGTGTAGGCGGCGCCGATTTTGTCGGCGTACTTCATTTGCGCCTTTAGGCTTCTGCCAACCAGGTCGCATTCGGCGTATACCCCCTCGCGGCGCAGTCTTTCCACGATGGAGAGCGCCTCTGTTGCGGCAGCCTCGCCCAAGGACGCCACGTAGAGCCGCGGCTTTACGGGGGCAACGGGGTCAATGCCGTGCTGCTTTAAGGCAAGAATCAAACGGGTCAGACCCATACCGAAGCCGATGCCCGACAGGTCAGGGCCGCCAAGAGAGGCAACCAAGCCGTCATAGCGGCCGCCGCCGCAAACGGTGCTTTGGGCGCCGATGCCCTCGGCAACGAATTCAAATACCGTGCCCGTGTAGTAGTCAAGACCCCGCACGATGGAGGAGTCCACCACGTAGGGAATACCCATTGCGTCAAGGCTACGGCGAAGGGCGTCAAAGCGCTTGGCGCAGGCCTCGCAAAGAGAGCCAACCGTCTTGGGTGCCGCCTCGGCAATGGTAGCGCAGGTGGGCACCTTGCAGTCCAGAAGCCGTAAGGGGTTCCGCGCAAAGCGCTCCCGACAGGTTTCGCAAAGAGAGGGTAGCTTGTCCCCGAAATAATCGGTCAGCGCCTTCTTGTAGGTGGGGCGGCACTCGGCACAGCCGATGGAGTTGATATGCAGGGTCACGTAGCTATCCAGACCCAGGCGGCGCAAAACCGCATAGGCAAGGGAAATAACCGTGGCGTCCGCGGATGCCGTTTCGGCGCCGAACATTTCCACGCCGAATTGGAAGAACTCTCTGGTTCTGCCTGCCTGGGGCTTCTCGTGACGGAAGCAGCTCATAATATAGTAGTATTTCTGGGGCATAGCATCGCCGTACTTGCCGTTTTCAATCAGGGCGCGCACGGTGCCTGCCGTTCCCTCGGGGCGCAGGGAGATGCTGTCATCGCCGTCCATAAAGGTATACATTTCCTTCTGCACCACGTCGGTGGTGTTGCCCACGCCGCGGACGAACAGCTCCGTCAGCTCGAAGGTGGGAAGGCGAATTTCGCCAAAGCCGCATTTCTCGGCTTCCTCGCGCATAATGCCCTCAATGTAGCGGAATAAGGGGGTTTCGTCGGGAAGAATGTCCATCGTTCCCTTGATTTTCTGAATCATAGTCTTGCCTTTCTTTCTTTATACGGTTTTATAAGGTTTCCGTCAGCTTCTCGAAGGCGCCTGTATGGGTTGCCTCCAAAAGCGCGTCTAAGCGCGTCCTGTCGCCTATATAGTGCAAGGCGCCCAGCACCGCCTCAAAGCCCGTAGCGGCACGGTAGGCGCCGCCCTTGGCGTGCTTGGGGCCGTGCAGTCCCTTGTGGTTGTAGGCGCGTCGGCGCACGTCCTCCTCCCATTCCGTTAAAAGAGGAAGCATCGCCTCTGCTCGCTCTGCCTGCGCCTCTGCGGTGACGAAGGAAAGGGAGAGTCGGTTCAAATCGCCCGCGTGGGAAATGCCTGCCGACACCAGCCGCTGTCGCACGTAAAGGGAGTATACGGCGTCGCCTAAATACGCCAACGCCATCACGGAGGGAAGGGAAGGATGGCTTTCTTGCTTTTTGTCCATAAAAACCGCCTTTTTTAGCTTTCGGTAGATATGCTTATCAATCATATATTATAATAGAAAAAGCCGCCTTTGTCAAGGGCGTAAGCCCCCAAAGCCACCCGATATTTTTGAAATTGAGGCGATTTGAAAAAAACAGGGGATTTTCTCCCCGTTTTTTGGGTAAATGTCAAGTAGTTGAGTGAATTTTTTTCAAAAAAATGGAATATTTATTTTTTGGAGTTCATTTTGAAAGAGCGTTAGGCTGTTTTGACCGTTGAAAAGACGTCGGGGGTAGGCGTTGATGTAATCCTGGATATCCTGGATGCGTTCCGTTGAATACGCCCTGATGGGTGTGCCTTTGGGCACGAAACGTCGAATAAAGGCGTTCTGGTTCTCATTGGAACCACGTTCAGAAGA
>JAFTSW010000046.1 GCA_017467085.1 Clostridia bacterium
CTTATCCGTGAGTGCGGCGTTCTGGACTCTCTTTCCGAAACCGCCCAGAAGGTACTGGCTAACCTTATCACCATTTTCCTCGGCATTACCATTGCCTTCCAGATGAGCGCGGACAAGTTCCTGAATACGGACACCCTGCTTATTCTGGGTCTCGGCCTTATCGCCTTTATCGTGGATACCGCAGGCGGCGTTCTCTTCGCAAAGCTGTTCAATCTGATTTTGAAGATCTTCGGCAAGGCGCCCATCAATCCTATGATTGGCGCGGCAGGCATTTCCGCCTTCCCCATGTCCGGCCGTATCGTGCATAAGATGGGCTTGGCAGAGGACAACCAGAACTTCCTTCTGATGCATTCCATCGGCGTCAACGTATCGGGACAGATTGCCTCGGTTATCGCAGGCTCTCTCGTTCTTGCCTTCTTTATGTAAGGAAAGGAGAAAAATGATGAATTTCAATCCTATGGCTTTCGTGGACAATCTGAAATATATGGGTGTCGGTATGCTGGGTGTTTTCATTATCATCGGCATCATCATTGGCGCTACCTACGCAATCAGTGCTCTTTCCAACAAAAAGAGCGGTCAATAAGGCGCTTTCATACTGCGGCGTGAGCTTAATGGCTCACGCCTTTTTTATTTTTTACATTTTTGTCACTATTGCACAAAAAAGCGGTTTTGAATTTGTATAATTGAAAGAAATTGACCAAAAACTATTTACAAACGCAAAATTCTTTGCTATAATACGTCTGATAAACTATTTCTTTTCCATACAGTATTTTCTACTCTATAAGGAGGCAATATGATTTGGTATACGGCTGACGTGCGTTCCTTTTCTCCCACGGAATACGAAGCGGCATACGCTATGCTTGACGGCACAAAGCGCGCGCGTGTAGACAAGATGCGCCAAAAAAAGGACAAGCTGCGTACTGTTTTAGCGGACAAGCTGGCGCGTGACGTCTTGTCACGGGAGCTGAAATGCGCCCCCGAGGAGGTTATGTTCACCTATGCGGAGAGCGGTAAGCCCTTCGTCAAGGACAATCTCTTATATTTCAGCATCAGCCACAGCGAGGATTTGGTGGTTTGCGCCGTTTCCAAGATGCCCATCGGCATTGACGTGGAGCAGCTACGGGATATGTCCCCCCGACTTGCCAAGAAATTCTTTACCCCCGACGAGCATTTATACATCTTTGAGCACGAGCCAAAGGACGCCGACTGGGACGGCACCTTTTCCCCCGTTGAGCGTTTGCGCTTTTTTGAAATCTGGACCTCCAAGGAGGCGTTTATCAAGTGCATCGGTCACGGAATGGACCGTCTACGCACCATCAACACCGTGGAATACAAGTTTGAGCGGCATTTGCTCAAGGAGGATTATCTGGTTTCGGTTTACCAGGAATATTTTCCTTTGTTCTGATAGAAACAGGGCGTTTTGTGATGCGTCACGGCGCCCTGCTTTTTCTTGCCGTTTTTTGCCGCTTTTGTCTTGACTTGCTTTCTGCTTTGTGCTATAATAAATTTGTATGTAAAGAAAAGAACTGTTTTTGTCGGGACACCCGAATTTTTACGCCGTTTGGAAACGGAGGAAAGGGGCAGGTATGATTTTCACCGATATGCACGCGCATCTGCTTTGCGGCGTTGATGACGGTGCAAGAGATGAGGCAACCATGCTTGCTATGCTGGATGCGTCCTATCGGGACGGGGTTCGGCGGCTATGCGCCACCCCCCATTTCCAGCCCGATTTTTACGGCGACAACGCCGCGGCGCGCGAGGAGGCATTTGCCCGTCTTTCGGCGTACGCCAAGGAGCATTATCCCGACTTAGTCCTTTCTCTTGGCAACGAGGTGGGCTATCGCACCGAGTGCTTGGAGGATTTACGGCAAGGCAGGTGCCTGATGCTTGGCGGACGGTACGTCCTACTGGACTTCCCTGCTGACGTATCACTCTTTATTATGGAAAACGCCTTTTCCCGCTTTTTCAGCGGCGGCTACCGTGTGATTTTAGCCCACGTGGAGCGATACGGCGCCTTGCTTGGCAAATATCGCCTGTTGCGTGAATGGCAGGACTACGGGGTTGCCTTTCAGATGACTGCCTCGTATATCACTCTCCCCCTGCCCGCATTTGAGCGAAAGCACCGCAAAAAGCTGCTTTCTTCGGGGCTTATCGGTATGGTCGCCTCCGACGGGCACGACCTGGCGGCGCGCCCTATGGGGCTGTCCGAGGCATATGGGGTCTTATCCCGTACATACGGGCAAGCCGATGCCGACAGGCTACTTTATCATACTCCCAATCGGGTACTAAACGGCGAAAGCATTTGATTCGCCCGACGAAATAGAAAGGATTGCAGATATGGAAGAAAACAAGAAAACCATTGACGTTGCAGATTGTCTTAGTATTTTGAAGCGCTACTTAATTTTATTTATTGTGCTTGCCGTGGTGGCAGGCGGCCTGATGGCATTTTATCAATCCGTAAGCTACCAGCCCCGCTATCGCTCCACCGCCTCCCTCTACCTGCTGAACAAGGACTCGGGCGACGGCACCACCGAGGGTATTTACAACAACTACGTGCTGTCGAACCGTCTTTTGCCCGACTGCCGTGAGATTCTGACCCGTCCCTCTGTCTTAAAGCCTGTCGCAGACGAGTTGGGCTACAACGTGTCCCGCGGTATGATATCCGTTTCCTCTCCCAGCGATGAGGAATACACCTGCATTATTGACATCGTTGTCACCACCGACAGCCCCCAGAAATCCTATGACATTGCCGCCGCTGTTTGCAAGTACGGCGCCATTGAGATTCCCCGTATCACCGAGGGCGGTCAGGTGAATATTATGAAGGCGGCAGAGATTGAAACCTCTCCCGTCAACTCCCGCTTCTCCGCATCCAAGATTCTTCTCGCCGCCGTTGGCGTTCCTGCACTGGTTTACGTGTTCCTCATCATTCTCCGCATCTTCAACGACCGCATCAACAACACCACCGATGCCCAATCTCAGTTAGATTTGAGCGTGCTTGGCGTGATTCCCAACCTTAACGGGGACCACCGCAAGAAGAAATACGGCAAAAAGCGCGGCTACGGCAAATATGCCCCCTACGGCCCCTACGGTCCTTATCACCAGAACCCTGCCAACAGGAGCCACGAATAACCCGTATTTTGACCCTTAAAAACGAAGCGCCCGCGCTTTGGCATACGAAAGGAATCCAAGCATATGAACGAAGTTGCTTTTGACTTTTCATTCATCAAAAATAATTATTTCTCCGACGAGGCCTTCAAGACCTTGCGTACCAACTTTTTATTCTGCGACCCCGAAATCAAAACCGTTCTTCTGACCAGCTCCAACATCAGCGAGGGCAAAACCACCATTTCGGTGGGCTTGGCGTTCTCTCTGGCGGAAATGGGCAAGAAGGTGCTTTTGCTTGACACCGACCTGCGTAACTCCAGCATTGCCCGTCGCTTTGCTTCGGGTCGCGGCTCAATGGGGCTTTCTCAGTATCTGTCGGGACAGGCAAAATTAGAGGAGGTTTTGTTCCACACCTCCCAAAAGGGATTGGATATCATTTTTGCGGGGCAGTTCCCTCCCAACCCCGTAGAGCTTTTGGGCTCCTCCTCCATGAAGAAGCTGCTCGCCACTATGCGCGAGGAATACGATTACGTGCTGCTTGACTCCGCGCCCTTGGGGCTTGTGGTTGACAGTGCTGTAACTGCCGCCTTCTGCGACGGCGCCATTATCGTTCTGTCCGCAGGACAGACCCGCGCCCGTACCGCCTTAGAGGTGAAGGAGCAGTTAGAGCGAAGCGGCTGCCACATTCTCGGCACCATTCTCAACTGCATTGAAAGCGAAAAGCGCTTTGGCAGAAAGGAATATTCCTACTACTATTCTCATAACAGTGAGGCGCCCAAGCCCAAGACCCTGCGCCACCGTGTCAAGGGGATTTTAAGCAAGCTTGACGGACTGCGCAAGCCCCAAGCCGACAAAGCCCCCGAGGAAAAGAAGGCGGCAGAGGGTAGCGACGCCACCGAGGCTGACACCAAGCAAGAATAATTTTCCTGCCCACACATAAATGCAGAGCGTTGCGACAGGTCGCAACGCTCTTTTTGCTCTATACGAAGCGGCGGATTTTATCCAGTGCCGCCTTTTCCAAGCGAGATACCTGCGCTTGGGAGATGCCGATTTCCTCGGCGATTTCCATTTGGGTTTTTCCGCGGTAGAAGCGCATACGGATAATATGGCGCTCTCGCTCGGCGAGCTTTTTCATCGCGTCGCGCAGAGCTAGGGACTCCACCCAAAGGGCGTCCGAGCTTTCCTCGTCGCACAGCTGGTCGATAACGTAGACCGAATCCTCTCCGTCGTTGTACACCGATTCATAGAGGGATACGGGCTCTACAATCGCCTCTAACGCCCTTGCCACGCTACGCTTGTCCTCGGATAGCTCCCGGGCTATCTCCTCTAAGGAGGGCTCCTTCCCCGTTTTTCGGGTAAGGCTGTCACGGACCTGCAGAGAGCGATAGGCTAAATCTCTGACCGAACGGGACACCCGTATGGCGTTGTTATCCCGCAGGTAGCGCCTGACCTCTCCGATAATCATAGGGACGGCGTAGGTGGAGAACTTCACGTCTAATTCTACGTTGAAGTGGTCAATCGCCTTCATCAAGCCGATGCACCCCACCTGGAACAAATCGTCCACGTTCTCGCGGCGCCCCGAAAAGCGCTGAATGATGCTGAGTACCAGACGCAAATTGCCGTATATCAGCTCTTCTCTTGCCTTTTTATCTCCCTCCTTGGCGCGAAGCAGGAGGCTTCGCTTTTCTTCGTCGCTGAGTATGGGAAGACTGGCGGTATTGACGCCGCAAATCTCCACCTTGTTGTAATAGGCTGCCATTGTATTTCCTTTCGGCAGACGGCGCCTCTCTTGTTGGAGGGCACCGTCCACGCAGAAAAGTATTGGCAAAATGCCGCTTTTCTTATACAATGGGCAGGCTGGTAAAAAATACATATCCAAATCTAAAAATTTATACCGAGAAAGGAATACTGCAATGGATTCTTCTACCTCCTACTACTCTCCTACACCTCCGAAAAAGAAGCTGGTCTGGCCCTTCGTGGTGCTGGCGGTCGTGGGCGTTCTGATTTTGATTATCGTCTTGGCGCTCTTTGCCTCCATTCTGTCGGACGGAGGGGACGACGGCTTTTATCCTCCTGCCCCGGGTGAGGACTACGTTGGCGTTTTGCACATTGAGGGTACCATATCCTCTGCCCAGGACGCAGGGCTTCTCTATACGGAGGGCGCCGTGTATAGCCAAGGCTATATTCTGTCCGCCATTGAGGAAATGAAAAACGATGCCAACAACCGCGGCATTCTGCTCTATTGCAATACCCCCGGCGGGGAGCTGTACGCCACCAACGAGGTATACGAGGAGCTATTGCTCTACAAGGAGGAAACGGGGCGCCCCGTGATTGCCTATTTTGCGGAGTATGCTTGCAGCGGCGGCTACTACCTGGCAATGGCTGCCGATAAGATTTACGCCAACCCCATGAGCACCACAGGCTCCATCGGCGTTACCTACGGCGCCTTCTTGGATATTTCGGGGCTTTGCGAGAAGCTGGGCATTGGCGTTGAGGAGCTGACCAGCGGCGCCAACAAGGCAATGGGCAGTTATTTTGCCCCTATGACAAACGAGCAAAAGGAAATTATCTCCTCCCAGTTAGAGGAATACTATGAGGTCTTTTTGAATGTCGTTCTGGAAGGTCGCTCCACCCTCACAAGAGATGCGCTTCTGCCCTTGGCAGACGGACGCACCTTTACCGCCACCCAGGCGCTGGAGAACGGGCTGATTGACGGCATCTGCCGCTACAATGAGTATCTGGATTTCGTGGCAAGGGACGTATTTGCCAACGAGGATATTACCTTCTACGATTACAGCTACTACGTAGAGTATGACGATATTCTCTCTATGTTAGGCACCGTCTTGACCACCGAAAACACCCCTGCCTCCGAGCTTGCCGCCGCCTTGGCGTTCTTGAAGCCTTTGTCGGGCGCCTTGGTGTACTACGTACCGTGATATGATATTATGATATATATAAAGAAAGCCCTGCGGTTATCGTCAACCGCAGGGCTTTTATATTGCTTTTAAGACAGAAGGGTCAGGCGCCCGCTTTCCATTGCGGCGCGCTTGGCGCAGAGAGCGCCGTTCTTGACGCCGAAGAGATAGAGCCTGCCTTGGTAGGAAATGGCGCGGGGATTTTCCATATCCAGCGCCTGGGGCACGGGCTCGCCCAGGGTGTCCTTTTCCAAAGAAGAAAGAAAAACGCCGTTTTCATTCCGCAAGAGGGCGTAGGCAACGCCGTTTTGCGCGAAAAGCTGAAAATCATCAACGGGAACGGGGGAGGCTATGGGCTTTGGCGCCGCAAAACGCAACAAATCCACGCTGTCTGCGGCATAAAGCCTTCCGTCCTCGGCATACATAAGACGAACACGCCCCCCGTCCTTCCAGAGGCAAAGGGCGGTAATCTTTTCGGGTGAAAGGGCGGGAACTTCGGCGTCAAGCCCTGTTTTGAGGAAGGAATACCCGTCCTCCGAAACGGCGACCTTGAGAGAAACGCCCTCTTTTTGGCGACAGAGATAATAGAGATAGCCGCGCCCATTTTCCCAGACGGCGTGGGCGTCAAGAGCGCCATACTCCTCCTTGCTATCTACGGGAACCGCCACGGGCGCCGTACCAAAGGAGGTGCCGTTTTCGGTATAGAGGGCTTGCACACGAAAGGCGCCAAGTCCGCTTTTTACCTTACCGCCGCGCCGACAGTCGATATACAGGAGATGAAGCCTCTCCCCCAAAAGGGCGGGACGCACCGACAAAACGCTCATTTCCCGTCCGATAGGGCGAAAGCCGTCGGGCAAATCGGAAAAGAGGTCGGCAAGAGGGGTGCTTTCCATAGCGGAATGGTATTCAAACCCTGCTTCAAAGTGCATAAAGGTTTTGGTTTTGATGTCGGCGCCGCCAAAGTCCATTTCCCCAAGGAAAAAGTCCTCGTCAAGCAACACGCCGTCCACGTACAGGGCAAGCCGCGCATAGCCCTGGGTCACAATAACCTCACGGCGATAGGCGCCCTCCGCCTCAAGGTGCAATGTCTCGCCGCCGCTATACGTTGCGGTAAGGGTCAGCTGCCCTTCTTCGGTGACCGAAAGACGCAAAAGCGCCTCCTCGTCCTTTTCTATCAGGATTTCTCCGTCCATAGCGTCTGCCACCAGCAAAAAACGCGGGGCATTTGCCTCTATATGCTGAACGCTATCCCGTTTAATACGCATATGTACCTTCCTTCCCACAAAAGGGGACGCGCCCCTTTTGACAACCTTTGTTTACAAATACGGGCGAATGTCCTTTGCCATTCTGTCCTCCAAGGCTACCAGCTTGCCCGCCAAATCCCGCGCGCACTGCTCTGCCTCCTTGTATTGATTCAAATAGCGGGAAAGAGATTTCACACCCATATGACAGCCCTGGGTAATCATATCTGCCACAACGGTGTCCTTCTCCTTCATCATCAGCCGCATTTCCGTTTTCATTTTTGCCATAGCGCGCACTACGGCGCTTGGCTCCTTGTCTGCCATATTATAGTGCCGCAGCATAGCACGGGCGTCCTTGGCAAGAAGGGCATGCTCCTTTTTGCCGGACGCTAAAATTTCCGCAAAGCGGGCGTTTTTTACGTGGGGCAATACGTCCTCCAAGGAGGAAACGCCCATCACGATTCCCGCATTACATTCGCGCAAAAGACGCGCAGTATCCTGGTGATTCATCATAATCCCCCTCCTTCGTCCCTGTTAGTGTGTCCGAGGAAGGGGGGATTTATACCTTAATCCTGGCTTCTGGCGGCGAGCTTATCCACGTTGGCGCGGTAAAAGCCCTCAAAGCAGCCCGCGTCCAAAGCGTCACGGATTTTTTGCATCAAATCGTTGTAAAAATACAGGTTATGCAAGACGCACAGCCGCATACCCAAGGCCTCTCTTGCCTTCAGAAGATGGCGGATATAGGAGCGGCTGTAACGGCGGCAGGCAGGACAGCCGCAGGCCTCGTCAATGGGTCTTGGGTCGGCAAAATACTTTTCGTTGTTCAGATTGACCTTGCCGTGCCAGGTAAAGAGGGTTCCGTGACGGGCGTTGCGGCTGGGCATAACGCAGTCAAAGAAATCCACACCCCGATGCACCGCCTCCAAAATATTCTGGGGCGTTCCCACGCCCATCAGATAACGAGGCTTATTGACAGGCATATGAGGCTCTACCGTTTCGATGATGTGATACATCACCTCTGCCTCCTCGCCTACGGCAAGACCGCCGATGGCGTAGCCGTCCAAGTCCTCCTCGGCGATACGGCACATATTCTCTACCCGCAAATCCTCAAAGGTGGCACCTTGGTTGATGCCAAAGAGCATCTGGTGGGGGTTGATGGTATCGGGCAGGCTATTGAGTCTTGCCAGCTCTGCCTTGGAGCGCTGGAGCCAACGAATGGTGCGCTCGTGGGATTTCTTGGCGTATTCATAGGTGGCAGGGTTTTCCACGCACTCGTCAAACGCCATAGCGATAGTGGACGCCAGATGGGACTGGATGCGCATCGACTCCTCGGGACCCATAAAAATGCGCTTTCCGTCCATATGGGAGCTGAAATGCACGCCCTCCTCGGTGATTTTCCGCAAAGAGGCGAGGGAGAACACCTGGAAGCCGCCGCTATCGGTTAAGATAGGCTTGTCCCAATTAAAGAAGCGGTGCAGTCCGCCCATACGGTAGATAAGGTCATCTCCGGGGCGAATATGCAGATGGTAGGTATTGGACAGCTCCACCTGGCAGTGCAAGCCCTCCAAGTCCTCGGTGGACACGCCCCCCTTGATGGCGGCACTGGTGCCGACGTTCATAAAAACGGGGGTTTCAATAACGCCGTGTACCGTATGGAAGCGACCCCGACGGGCGTTTCCTTCTTTTTTTAACAGCTCAAACATAGTTTTTTCCTTATTTATTATTTCAATCGCTCAAAGCGACGGTCAATTTCCTTTTTGGTGAGATAAAAGGCAACAGGGCGCCCGTGGGGACAGACGGTAACGTCGGGCATAGCAAGCACCTGCTCCACCAGCCAACGAATGTGTCCCTCATCGTATTTCCGTCCACCCTTGATGGCCGCCTTGCAGGCAATCTGGTACAGCATTCTCTCGCGGCGCATTTCCTCAGACACCCGAAGAGATGCCGCCGATTCACGCAACGCCTCGCACATGGATACGAAGAGCCCCTCCGCATCGGAAGGCTTCACGTCCACGGGAATGGCAGTCAGAATACCCCGTCCCTCCACGAAGCGGCAGGAGAAGCCAAGGGCGGCAAACTCGTCCTTGTTTTCCTCGGCGGTTGCCACGTCCTCGGGAGAAAGGGAAAGAGAAAGCGGTATCAACAGCTCCTGGGAGGGAACGCCCTTGTCATTTTGGCGCTTTTTCTTCATATCCTCAAAGAGAAGGCGCTCGTGAGCGGCGTGCTGGTCGATAACCAGGGACACCCCGTCCTCCAATTCCACGAAGATATAGCAATCAAACAGCTGCCCCACAATGCGATAGGGGGGCAAAACGGGAAGGGGCTCCTCCTTGACAGGCTCGGAGGGTGCTTCCGCCTCTGCCACGGGAGCAGACTTTTCTGCCACAGGAGCAGGAGGCGCCGCGATGGGAGCAGGGGTGGGCTTTGCCGCCTCTTCCCTTTTCTCTCCTTGGGGCGTAGCGGTATAGGGGACACCGCTTTGCAGTGCCGCCGCCGTTTTCTCGATAATGGGCAAGGAGTCGGCAGGGGACAGGGTTTCACGGACGGGTACAGGCGCGCTTTCGCTCTTGGCGGTGCTGCCGCCACCGCCGTTATACGGCGCCGCTCCCTCCACCCTCGGCTTGGGGGCGGGGGCTTGGGTGGGGGCTTGCACGGGGTGGGGGCTATCAAAGGAAAGCTGCTTGCCCTTCTCGCCCTCGGCAAACTGCTTGGTGAGCTTATCCCGCTCATTCTGCCGCGTCAGGTGCAGCTCGGGGCGCTGGGTGGCGTTTGTCAAGGCGTCACGCAGGGCGTAGTACACCGCCTCAAAAACGGCGCGCTCGTCCGAGAACTTGACCTCGAGCTTGGCAGGATGGACGTTTACGTCCACCGTTCCCACGGGAACGGTAATAAAGAGGGCGCACACGGGGAACTTTTCGGGTGCCATATACGAGGTATAGGCGCGTTCAATGGCGGCAGTTGCCGTTTTGCTATGGACGTAGCGCCCGTTGACGAATACGTGCTGATAGGAACGGGTGCTACGGGCGTTATCGGGAAGTCCGATGCAGCCCGAAACGGTGACGTTGCCAACCGTCGCGGAGGCGTTAAGCAAGCGCGAGGCGAACTCTCTGCCGTAAAGGGCATAAAGGGTATGCACCAGGTTGCCGTCCCCGGGGGTGGCAAAGCGGCGGCGCCCGTCAGCCAAAAAGGTAAAGGCAATCTCGGGATGGGACAGGGCGATGCGCTCGGCGAGAGCGGCAACCGCCTGGGTTTCGGTGGCGTCCTTTTTGAGGAACTTGCGACGGGCGGGCACGTTGTCAAAGAGGTTTTCCACGGTGACGGTGGTGCCGTCGGCACAGCCTACCTCGCAAACCTCCACCTCCTTGCCTGCTACGGCGCTCAGCATATAGCCGCACTCGTTTTCCTTGGTTTTGGTGATGATGGTGAGGGTAGAAACAGCCGCAATAGCCGCCAGCGCCTCGCCACGGAAGCCCAGGGTAGCAATGGCGTCCAAGTCCTCGGAGTCCTTGATTTTACTGGTGGCGTGACGGCGAATGGCAATGGGCAGGTCCTCCCGCTCGATGCCGCAGCCGTTATCTGCCACACGGATAAAGGAAACGCCGCCGTTTTTGATTTCCAGCGTTATCTGGGTGCCACCTGCATCGATGGCGTTTTCCAGCAGCTCCTTGGCAACCGAGGAGGGTCTGTCCACCACCTCGCCTGCCGCAATCAGATTGGCTACCTCAAAGCTGAGTTGATTGATTTTTGCCATAGGCGTTTTCCTTTCTCATTGATAAAGTAAATAAAGGTTTACATTATTCGGACAGCATCTTTTTCAGCTCGTAGAGCAAATTCATCGCCTCGATGGGGGTTAAGACGTTGACATCCGTTGCCCGCAGGCGCTCTGCCACGGCAGACGCCTCTCTGTCCTCTAACATCGAGAGCATATCGGGCTCCTCAAAGTGGGGCTCCCGTTTGCCGAGCGCCGAAACGCTGGGGGCTTCCTTGCCCTCCTCGATGGCGGTGAGAATTTTCCGCGCGCGGTTAATCACCTCGCTCGGCACGCCTGCTAACTTCGCTACGTCGATACCGTAGCTATCATCGGTGGCGCCACGGACGATTTTCCGCAAAAAGACGATGCCATCCGCCTTTTTCTTGGCGGCGATATTGTAATTGACCACGCCCTCTGCCTCCTCCTCCAGCACCGTCAGCTCGTGATAGTGGGTGGCAAAAAGGGTCTTGGCGCCGATTTTCTTGCTCAAGGTATACTCCGCCACGGCACGGGCAATAGACATACCGTCATAGGTGGAGGTGCCTCTACCGATTTCATCGTACACGATGAGGGAGCGGGCGGTGGCGTTTTTCAGAATGTGGGCAACCTCGGTCATTTCCAGCATAAAGGTGGACTGACCCGACGCCAAATCGTCCGATGCGCCAACACGGGTAAAGACCTTGTCCACAATGCCAAGGCTTGCCGCGGTGGCAGGAACGAAGGAACCAATCTGCGCCATAATGGCAATCAAGGCGACCTGGCGCATATAGGTGGATTTACCTGCCATATTGGGGCCCGTTATCAGCATCAGACGGTTTTCCTTGCCATCGAGCTTGGTATCGTTGGGCACGAAATAGCTATCCTGCACGAAGCGCTCCACCACGGGGTGGCGCCCTTCCTTAATGTCAATGCCGCCCTCCTGCGTCACGGTGGGGCATACGTAGCGGTTTTCCACCGCCACCTCTGCCAAGGCGGCGTAAACGTCTGCCTCGGCTACCTCTGCCGCCGTTTTCTGGATGCGCTCGGCAAGAGCGGCAACCTTGGCGCGCAGGTCGCAGAACAGCTGGTATTCCAAAGCGCACAGCTTATCCTCGGCGCCGAGAATGGTGGATTCCATCTCCTTCAGCTCCTGGGTGATATAGCGCTCACAGTTGGTAAGGGTTTGCTTGCGTATGTATCGGTCGGGGACCTGGGCGGCGGCAAGCTTGGACACCTCGATGTAATAGCCAAAGACCTGGTTGTAGCCAACCTTCAGGGTCTTGATGCCCGTTGCCTCCCGTTCTCTCGCCTCGATTTCCTCCTTCCAGCCCGTGGCATTGCCAAAGATGGCGCGCAAATAGTCTACGTCCTCGTTGTAGCCCGCGCGAATCATACCGCCCTCGCGAACGGAAAACGGAGGCTCCTCCTCAATGGCGGCGTCAATCATCGCATAGACGTCCTCCAAGGCGTCAAGCTCTTTTGCCAGCATCTGCATACGGGCGCCGCTCAGGGAGGCAAGAAGCGCCTTCAAGGCGGGAAGATAGGAAAGTCCCTGGGCGATGGCGCGCAAATCTCTTGCCGAGGCGGTGCCGTACGCCACCTTGGCGGTCAGTCGCTCAAGGTCGGGGATAGAGGCTAGAAGGGTTCGGGTTTCCTCACGGGCTAAAAACCTGTCGGTAAAGGCGGCAACCGCCTCCTCACGGGCTAAAATCGCCGTAACGGAAAGCAGGGGCTTCAATACCCAGGCACGCAGGGTACGGGCGCCCATTGCCGTTTTGGTTTTGTCCAACACCCAAAGCAGAGAGCCGCGCTTTTCCTTGCTGCGCAGGTTTTCCACCAGCTCAAGGTTGCGCCTGGTGCTGTAATCCAGCTCCATATACTGCTCCTCGCTGTACACCGTCAGCTCACGGACGAAGGAGGGGGCGCACATCTGGGTTTCACGGATATAGGCAAGCAATGCCCCTACGGCAGAAAGCACGGAGGCGGCGGTGATATCCTCCCGTTTTTTACCCAAATACTCGTCTGCCAGGCGCGCTGCCTGCTTTTCGTCAAACAGCTCCTCCCGCTTGTCGGTGAGAACGGCGTGACAAAATTCTTTGGCAAAGGTGCCTGCCTCTCCCATTTTGGAGGCGGAGATATTCAAAAGAATCTCGCTGGGGGAATAGGCGAACAGCTCGTTGCGGAGTCTGCCCGTCAGATTGTCCCCTGTCAGCTCGGTGGCATACATCTGCCCCGTGGAAATATCCGCAAAGGCAACGCCGATGCCCGAGGGGGTATAGCAAAGCGCCGCTAAAAAGTTATTGCTTCTATCGTTGAGAAGGCTACCGTCCGTTACCGTTCCCGGGGTCACAACACGGACAACCTCCCGCTTTACCAGTCCCTTGGCGGCGGCAGGGTCCTCGGTTTGCTCACAAACGGCAACCTTATAGCCCTTTTCCACCAGCTTGCCGATGTACTGGTCTGCCTTATGAAAGGGAACGCCGCACATTGCCGCGCGCTTCCCCTCTCCGCAGTCCCGTCCCGTCAGCGTCAGCTCCAACGCCTCGGAGGCGATAATAGCATCCTCAAAGAAGCACTCGAAAAAGTCGCCAAGACGGTACATCAGAATGAAATCGTCGTACTTGTCCTTTACGGCAAAGTATTGCTCCATCATAGGGGAGGGGGAGGCAAGCTCCCTTCTCCTTTGGATTACCTCAGCCATTGCTTAAACCTTCCTTACGATTTTTTAGAGGCGCAGTCGGCAGAGCAGCTGGAGCAATCGTGGGTGCAGGGGCGCTCACCGAAGGCGTAAAAATTAATGTCGGAGTTGACCTTTTGCATTAAGGCGTTGACGCCCTCCTGCGCCTGGTTATAAAGAATATAAGCGTCCGCCTCCGTGACGGTCTTGTACAGCTCGTCAATTCTTGCCTGCAAGCGGGCAATCAGCTCGGCATCCTGGGTGTCCACGCCCTTGGTGAACTCCTGTCCCAACAGCATCCGCTGGACGTTATATTCACGGATAGCCTCCTGCAAGGCGGCATCCGCTTCAAAGGCTGCCTTGGCGCCGTTATACGCCTTGACCGCCTCATCGTTTGCAATCGCTTCGCCAAGAAGCTTGGCGCATTCCTCTACGGTTTTCATATCTTTTTTTCCTTTCCGATAGCCATAATTTTATTGGTTCGGCACAACCGTGCCCATCAGTGCAAAGGGGGTTGCGGACTCTATCCGCACGGACAAAAACCGCCCGATATAAGAAGCAGCCGCCTGCATATGCACCAGCTTGCCGCCGTCGGTCCGTCCGCTATACATTCCCTCTTTTCCGTTTTTGGAGGGAGAATCCACCAAGACCCGTACCGTTTTGCCAAGATATGCCTCGTTCTTCTCGCGGCTTATCTCCCCTTGCAGGGCAAGCAGCCTTTCAAAGCGCGCGCTTTGTACCTCGCTTGGCACCTGCGCCTCCATCGCGGCGGCAGGGGTTCCCTTTCTGGCGGAATAAATGAAGGAAAAGACGCTGTCGAAGCGCACCTCCTCCAGCATTGCCAGGGTATCGGCAAAATCCTCTTCCGTTTCCCCGGGGAAGCCCACGATAATGTCGCTGGTCAAAACCACCTCGGGATTCGCCTTTCGCAGTGCCTTCACCACCGAAAGGTAGTGTGCCTTATCGTAGTGACGGTTCATTTTTTTCAGAATACCGTCGCTTCCCGATTGCAGGGGCAGGTGGAAATGGGGCTCCACGTGCTTGGCGCTTGCCAGAACGGAAAGCAGCCGTGGCGACACATCCTTAGGATGGCTGGTCATAAAGCGCAAAACGTACTCGCCCTCAATGGCGTCCAAGGCGGCAAGCAGGTCGGCAAAGTCCATATCGCTTCGGTAGGAGTTGACGTTCTGCCCCAGAAGCGTAATATCCTTGGCGCCGTCCGCTATCACGCTCTTCACCTCGCTGATGATGGCGCTGCTTTCTCGGCTTCTTTCTCTGCCGCGCACGTAGGGCACGATGCAATAGGAGCAAAAATTGTTGCATCCGTACATAATGCTGACCCAGGCACGGTGCTTCTCGCTTCGGGTAATGGGAAGCCCCTCCAAGGCGTCCCCCGTTTCCTCCAACAGGAACAGGCGCCCTCGCTTTTCCAAGGCGGCGTACACCAAAAGGGGCAGCTTGCCCATAGCGGCAGGCTCCATGGTAAAGTCCACGTAGGGATAGCGGTGCTTTAACTCGTCCACCCGATGGGCTTGGGCGGTCATACAGCCGCAAACGCCAATAATAAGGTTGGGGTTGCCCTCCTTGATATGCTTATAGCGTCCAACGGTGGAGAGAGCCTTCAGTTCCGCGTGCTCCCGAATGGCGCAGGTATTGACTAAAATAAGGTCAGCGTCCTCAGGGCTCGCGGCAACGCCGTAGCCCATCGCATCGCAAAGACCGCGGAGCTTTTCGCTATCCGCCTCGTTTTGCTGACAGCCAAAGGTCAGAACGAATGCCTTGGGCTCTTTTCCCGTCTCCCGCCGCTTTTCCTGCAAGCGACAAACGGCAGCTATCGCCTCTTGCTCCGTCAGTTGGGGTAATCTCGTCATACACATTCCTTTTACTTAATTATTATTATAATATTATAGCATATTACACCCCTTGTGTAAAGACTTTTTTCGCAAAAAAGTGACAAAGGCGGGAGAATAAAAAAAAGAAAAATTCCAAAAAATTTGGAATTTTTCTTTTATGGGAGCTAAAGGTGGGTCACACCTTTTTATAAAAGCTGACGGGTCTTTGGGGCTGGTCGTATTCCTCGATATAGCGCACGACCTGCTCCGCATCGTCCAAAACGGTGTACAGCTCACGGACGCCCTCCTGCACGAAGTCCTTCTCGATGGACTCCTCCATCATACGCAGAATGCTATCGTATTAGCCGTTTACGTTGAAGATGACGATGGGCTTGTTGTGTCTGCCTAACTGCTTCAGCGTCAGAATCTCAAAGAACTCGTCAAAGGTGCCGATGCCACCGGGGGAAATCACAAACCCATCGGACTTCTCCTCCAGGTAATACTTGCGCTCCCGCATGGTTTCGGTGGAAATAAAGTCGGTGCAATCGGGGAACAGCACCCCGTCTACGTTAAAGAAGGTAGGGGCAACACCCAGCACCGCACCGCCGCGGCGACGGGCGCCCCGTGCGGCGGCACCCATACAGCCCGAGGCACCGCCGCCAAACACGACGCCGTGACCTCTCTCGGCGATAACCTCGCCAAGGCGCTCCACCTCTTGAATGTAAATCTTGTCAATGGTGCTGCTGGAAGCACCGTATACGCAAATGTTCATACTTGTAACCATAGCCTTCGCTGACGCGAAAGCTTCCTTTCTTCGTGAAATGTTGGAAAAGCCCGCTTATTTCTTGGGCACGAGCTTTTCAGCGCCGCCCATATAGGGACGCAGCGCCGCGGGAATCTTCACAGAGCCGTCCTCACAAAGATTGTTCTCCAAAAACGCGATAAGCATACGGGGAGGCGCCACCACGGTGTTATTCAGGGTATGCGCCAGGTAGTTGCCGTTCTCGCCCTTGACGCGGATACGCAGGCGTCTTGCCTGGGCGTCGCCCAGGTTAGAGCAGCTGCCCACCTCGAAGTATTTCTTCTGACGGGGGGACCAAGCCTCTACGTCCACGGACTTCACCTTCAAATCCGCCAAATCTCCCGAGCAGCACTCCAAGGTGCGAACGGGAATATCCAGAGAACGGAACAAATCCACCGTGTTCTTCCAGAGAACGTCAAACCACGCCTTGGACTCCTCGGGCTTACAAACCACAATCATTTCCTGCTTTTCAAACTGGTGAATGCGGTAAACGCCGCGCTCCTCGATGCCGTGCGCGCCCTTTTCCTTGCGGAAGCAGGGAGAATAGCTGGTCAGAGTCTGGGGCAGGTCTGCCTCGGGCACAATCTGGTCGATGAATTTACCAATCATCGAATGCTCGGAGGTACCGATGAGGTACAAATCCTCCCCTTCGATTTTGTACATCATCGCATCCATCTCGGCAAAGGACATAACGCCCGTTACCACGTCGGCACGAATCATAAAGGGAGGCACGCAATAGGTGAAGCCGCGCTCAATCATAAAGTCACGGGCATAGGAGATAACGGCGGAATGAAGCCGCGCGATATCGCCCATCAGATAGTAGAAGCCGTTTCCTGCCACACGGCGGGCAGACTCTAAGTCAATGCCGAGGAAACGCTCCATAATATCGGTGTGATAGGGAATGTCAAAGTCGGGCACCACGGGCTCACCGAAGCGCTCCACCTCTACGTTCTCGGAATCGTCCTTACCCACGGGAACGGACGCGTCGATGATGTTGGGCAGGGTCATCATAATGCGCTTGATGTCCGCCTCTAACTCCTCGCATCTCTTTTCACCCTCGGCAAGACGGGCAGCGTCTGCCGCTACCTGCTGCTTAACGGCCTCGGCTTCCTCTCTCTTGCCCTGTCCCATCAAGGCACCTATCTGCTTGGAGAGCTTATTGCGGTTGGCACGCAGAGCGTCCCCCTCCTGCTTGTAGCGGCGGTACTCCGCATCCAGCGCTATAACCTCGTCCACCAAGGGCAGCTTGGCGTCCTGGAATTTCTTGCGGATATTTTCCTTCACCGCTTCAGGATTTTCTCTGACAAAACGAATGTCTAACATAGTATTCCCATCCTTTTCTTTTTCTTGCTAAAAAATAAAAAAAGCCCCGTCTTTATGGGACGGATTTCTCCGCGGTGCCACCCATATTGCTTTGTGAAAAAGCCTCTTTCATAAGGTTCGGCTCATCGCCGAGGACTCGGAAACGGAAATGCCGTCCCGCGCACCGATTTACACCAGCCATCGGCTCTCTTTGCCGCAGGGAAAGGGCAATATTTTTCTTCATCGTCCGACGGAATTGCTTCCGCTATGATTAGTATATACCATTTTTTTCATTTTTGCAATAGTTTTTTGCCTTTTTTCCGTTTTTTGCGGCAAAAAAGCCCCTTGACCGTAAAAGAGCCAAGGGGCTTGCGCGCTTTTTTGCCTATTCTTATTCCAGCTCGAAGGCGCCTGTATACAGCTGATAGTATTTTCCCTTCTGGGCGAGGAGCGCCTCGTGGTCCCCTCTCTCGATGATGCGTCCCTGCTCCAACACCATAATCACGTTGGAGTTGCGGACGGTGGAGAGCCTGTGGGCAATCACGAAAACGGTTCTTCCCTGCATCAGGTTGTCCATACCCTGCTGTACCACTGCCTCGGTACGGGTATCGATGGAGGAGGTTGCCTCGTCCAAAATCATGACGGGAGGCGCCGCCACGGCGGCACGGGCAATGGCAATCAGCTGGCGCTGACCCTGGGACAGGTTGGCGCCGTTCTGGTGCAGCACCGTACCGTAGCCCTCGGGCAGACGGGTGATAAAGTCATCCGCCCCTGCCAAGCGAGCCGCCGCCCGACATTCCTCGTCCGTGGCGTCAAGACGCCCGTAGCGGATGTTGTCCATCACCGTTCCCGTAAAGAGGTTGGTATCCTGCAAAACGATGCCCATAGAGCGCCGCAGGTCTGCCTTTTTGATTTTATTGATATTGATGCCGTCGTATCGGATTTTACCGTCGGCAATATCGTAGAAGCGGTTAATCAGATTGGTTATGGTGGTTTTGCCCGCGCCCGTGGCACCCACAAACGCCACCTTCTGTCCCGGCTTGGCGTACACGTCCACGTCGTGCAAAACGGTTTTCTCGGGGGTATAGCCAAAGTCGACGTCAAGCAGGCGCACGTCCCCCTCCAGCCTCGTATAGGTCACCGTCCCCGTTTCCGTATGGGGATGGCGCCAAGCCCAGATGCCCGTGCGCTCCGCGCTTTCGGTGATAACGCCGTTTTCCTCCTTGGCGTTCACCAAGGTCACGTAGCCCTCGTCCGTTTCGGGCTCCTCGTCCAGAAGGGCGAAAATTCTGCCTGCGCCCGCCATACCCATTACGATAAAGTTAATCTGCTGGGACACCTGGCTGACGTTGCCCGAAAACTGCTTGGTCATATTGAGAAAGGGCACGATAACGGCAATGCTGATGACCTGCCCCGACAGGCTGACGTTGGGCGCGCCCGTCACCAGAAGGATGCCGCCCACAATCGCCACCAAGGCGTAAATAATGTTGCCGATATTGTTGAGCAGGGGCATTAAAATATTGGCATAGCGGTGGGCGCGACGGGAATCCTCGTAGAGGGCATCGTTGATGCGGTCAAAGTCCGCAATGCTCTCCTTCTCGTGACAGAACACCTTGACTACCTTCTGTCCCGTCATCATTTCCTGGATAAAGCCCTCGGTTTTACCGATGGCAATCTGCTGACGGACGAAGTACTTGGCGCTGCCGCCGCCTACCTTACGGGCGATAATCGCCATCGAGATAACCCCGACCACCACCAGAATGGCAAGCCAGGCGCAGAAATACAGCATAATGGTAAAGACGGTCAAGAGAGTAATGGTGGAAATCAGAAGCTGGGGAAAGCTCTGGGACACCATCTGGCGCAGGGTGTCAATATCGTTGGTATAGTAGGACATAATATCGCCGCTTTTATGGGTATCAAAGTAGCGAATGGGAAGGCTCTGCATCCCGTCAAACATCTTTTTACGCAGCTTGTAGAGGAAGCCCTGGGTGATAACCGCCATCAGTCGGTTCTGGAAGAAGCTGGCGGTCAGGGAAACGGCGTAGAGCGCCACCAGCACCAGCACCACCTGCAGGATAGCAGGGGCTACCTCGGCGTAGGGCGTTGCGTTTTTCAAGGCGCCGTCAATCAAATCAATGACCCTGTTCATAAAGAGGGAGGGCATCGCGCCCACAGCCGCTGTGGTGATAATCAAGGCGATAGCCACAGGCACAAGGACAGGATAAAAGCCAAAGAGCAGGCGAAGCAGCCGCCCAAGCGTGCCTTTTTTGGTTTGCTTTTTATTCACGGTTCTTCCTCCTCTCAGTTGGTTTTGCATTGGGATTCATAGGTTTCACGGTACTCGGCAGAGGTGGCAAGCAGCTCCTCGTGGGTTCCCATATAGGCAATTCTGCCGCCCTCCATCCACAAAATCTTGTCCGCGTCCATCACGCTTGCCACACGCTGGGCAATAATGATTTTGGTGGTTTCGGGCATATAGGTCTTTAAGGCACCCCGAATCATGGCGTCGGTTTTAGTATCAACTGCCGAGGTGGAATCGTCTAAAATAAGGATTTTGGGCTTTTTTAACAACGCACGGGCAATACAAAGTCTTTGCTTCTGCCCCCCCGACACGTTGCTGCCGCCCTGCTCGATATAGGTATCGTAGCCATTGGGGAAGGCAGACACGAACTCATGCGCCTCTGCCATTTTGCACGCCTCTATCAGCTCCTCGTCGGTGGCGTCGGGGTTGCCCCAGCGCAGGTTTTCCTTCACCGTGCCCGAGAAAAGCAGGTTCTTTTGCAGCACCACCGCTACGCTGTTGCGAAGGAAGGTCAAGTCATACCGCTTGACGTCCTCACCGCCAACCAAAACCCGTCCCTCCGTCACGTCATACAGACGGCTGATAAGCTGAATAAGCGTGGTTTTGGCGGTACCCGTGCCGCCGAGAATGCCCACGGTTTCTCCCGACGCAATATGGAGATTGACCCCCTCCAAGGCGTTCTTCTCCGCCGTTTCGGAATAGCGGAAGCTGACCTCTTCGAAGTCAATAGAGCCGTCCTTCATCGAAAGAAGGGGAGAGTCGGGGCTTTGAATAGCGGGCTCCTCCTCCAGTACCGCGCTCAGACGCCGGGCAGACTCCAAGGACATCGTGATGGTGACGAAAACCATCGACACCATCATCAGGCTGAACAGAATCTGGAAGCCGTAGGTTAAAAGGGCGGAAAGCTTGCCCACGTTAAAGGCAACGCCCAGGGTATCGATAATGAGATAAGAGCCGAAAAGCAGCGTGAAAATCATCACCGTATTCAGACAAAGCTGCATAGTGGGTCCGTTGAGCGCCAGAATTTTTTCCGCACGGGTGAAATCGTTTTTCACGTCCGAGGCGGCGGCGTCGAATTTTTCTTTTTCGTAATCCTCACGGACGAAGGATTTTACCACGCGCATACCCCGAATATTCTCCTCGATAGACTCGTTGAGCCTGTCATACTTGCGGAACACACGGCGGAACAGGGGCATTACCTTATGAATGATGGAGAACAGCACAACCCCCAAAAAGGGCACCACCGCCACGAAAATCAGCGCCATCTTGCCTCCCATCACGAAAGCCATCACCATAGAAAAGATGAGCATAAAGGGGCAGCGCACCGCCACGCGAATGAGCATCATATACGCCATTTGCACGTTGGCAACGTCGGTGGTCAGACGGGTCACGAGGGACGCCGAGGAGAAGCGGTCCACGTTGGAGAAGGAGAAGGACTGCACCTTTTCAAACAAATCGTGCCGCAGGTTTTTCGCAAAGCCGCAGGAGGCGTCCGCCCCCGTCATCCCCGCCAAGGTGCCGAACAAAAGGGAAATACCTGCCATCAGAACCAATAGGCACCCGTAAAACACGATAACGGGAAGATGGCTACCCGTGGGCAGGGTTTGTCCAAGCACGCCCTCGAACACCCAATAGGTAAAGCCCGCGTGGCTCTTGCCCTCCACCTCGGTAACGAGGGTGGCAATAATAAAGGGAATCAAGCATTCCATTACCACCTCCACGGACACAAGCAAGGGCGTTAGAATGGACTTTTTCTTATATTCTCGGATACTGGCGGCAAGTCTTTTCAGCATAGCGTTTCCTTTCCTTTTCTCTCTATACAGACGCAAGCGATGCAGTCGAAATTTGCAATTACCATCTGAATATTATACACGAAAAGGCGGAGAA